>DASYXZ010000249.1:0-30298 GCA_035934315.1 Terriglobia bacterium
GCAAAAAAAAGCGTCGCCAAGTTGGGGTTCTGGCCGCTCGTGGCCGCCACGTTTTTCATGATATCCGGCGGAGCGTATGGCACCGAAGACATCGTGCATGGCGCCGGCTATGGACTCGCCATTCTGATCCTGCTCCTGACCCCGCTGCTCTGGAGTCTGCCTACTGCGTTTATGGTCGGTGAACTTTCCAGCGCCTTGCCCGAGGAAGGTGGTTACTACGTCTGGGTTCGGCGGGGCATGGGCAATTTCTGGGGATTCCAAGAAGCGTGGCTGTCGCTGGTAGCCAGCATCTTTGATATGGCCATCTACCCGACGCTTTTCGTCCTTTACTTGATGAGACTGGCGCCTTGGGTCACGCTCGGCCATCGCGGGCTGATGGTGGAGTTGGGCGTCGTGGTAGTTTGCACTGCATTGAACCTGGCGGGCATCCGCATGGTCGGGCTCACCTCGCTCTGGCTTTTCTTTTTGCTCTCCTCCCCGTTCGCCATGATGGTGTTGCTGGCGCCTTTCGAAGTCGGGTCTCTGGCCCATGCACAGACTGCGCCGGTGACTTCCACGGTGGGGTTGCTGGGTGGCATGCTGATTGCCATATGGAACTTTATGGGTGGGGACAACGCCTCCACGATCGCAGGAGAGGTGGATCGTCCGCAGCACACTTATCCGCGGGCCATGATTACCGCCGTCATTATCATCTCGCTGAGTTATATCCTCCCTGTGCTGGCTGTGTACCTCACCGGCCTGCCCGCGGGAGCTTTTGAGACCGGTTCCTGGGCCGACGTGGCCGGCCTGATGGCCGGCAAGTGGCTGCGCGTGGCGTTGGTGTTGGGTGGCATGATGAGCGGCTTTGGCATGCTCAACGCGCTGGTGATGAGCTATTCGCGCCTGCCCTTGGCCATGGCCCAGGATGGCATGCTTCCTCGTGTCTTCGCCAAGGTGCATCCGAAGACCCGGGCGCCCTGGGTGGCTATCATTACCTGTGCGACGGGCTGGGCGCTGTGCCTGGGCTTGGGCTTCGAACGTCTGGTGACGTTGGACATCATGATCTCCGGGGCGAGCCTGGGGCTTGAGTTCATCGCGTTGGTGGTTCTTCGCATTCGTGAGCCGCAACTCCCCCGGCAGTTCCGCGTGCCGGGCGGCCTCGCCGGTGCGATTCTCGTCGGTGTGCCGCCCATGCTCTTGTTAATACTTTCACTTGTCCGCAGCCAGAGTGAAGAGGTCTACGGCATGAATGGCCTTCTCTTCGGCGTGCTGATCGTTTTGGCAGGCTTTGCAGTGTATGGCGCAACCTCACTCTTCAAGGCTAAATGATTCCAGAGCCTGGCTCGGTCGAAACGCGCGTGACACTTCCTGCGAATACTTCGGCAAATAAGTTCGTGTATCTGGCGCTGACAGTGGCGGCGTTCTTCTGGGGAGCCGGTTTTTCCATTTCCCGTTTTGCTTTGCGCACGGTTTCGCCGGTCGAACTCCTGGCGGGAGCGAGCGTTTTTGGCGCCGCATCACAATTCGCGTGGACCGCAATAAGAGGGAACTGGCGCACCCTGCGCTTATCGCCGGCGCTGCTTTGGCTCATGGCGGCGTTCGGCCTCTTGAGCCAGAACATTCTGAATGGTCTCACGAATGTTGGCCTTACTTCCACCATGGCCACCAATGCGGCGCTGATTTATGGATTTTCTCCCGTCATCATCGGTCTACTGGCCGCTTTTTTTTTACGCGAGCCGTTTGGCGCGCGGAAATGGTTGGGCGCGATCGCAGGTTTTGCGGGTGTCGCCCTCATCATTACTCAAGGACATCCGCAAGCCGTCCAGTTGCGCGGCGTCATGGTGGGCAACCTTTGGATTTTGGCCGGGGCGCTTTATTGGGCGGGCTATTCCGTGGCCACTCGTAGCCTCACCCAACGTGTTTCGCCCGAAGCTTTTACTTTTTACATCATAGTCCTGGGAGCCGTCTTGCCCGTCGCGTGGGTGTGGACAAAAGAAAAACGATTCTGCCTTGTGGGAGTCGACCGGCCAACGCTCTTCGCCATGGCGTGTTTGGGCATTGGCACGGCAACTCTGGCCATGAACTTTTGGAGTTGGGGGCTGGCGCACATTGAGGCGAGTCGCGTGGGCATGTTCAGTTACCTCGAACCGGTGTTTGCGGCCGCAATCGCCATGATATTTCTGGGAGAGCGGCTCACCTGGCCCACCGGTGCCGGTTCGACGCTGGTGTTTGCGGGAATTTTCATTTCAACCGGGAGATGGTGGTCTCTTCGCAGACCTTGAAAGGACTGGAACAATATCTCGCACCACCCCGTCGTTAAAAACTTATAGCTGGGATAAAAACTATTCATTTTACTTGGCACGCCATTTGCAGACATTATAAAGACTGCCCTCAACTTCAGGAAAATTTCATTTGCTGATGGCTTTGACCTATGACGGAAAAATCGGAAGGTGATTGGCGTGCCGGACGTAATCGTGGAAAAAAATATCGTGCCTTCGGCGCCGGATTCCACGCCTATTCTGGCGGAGCACGCGCAATCAACCGGTCGGATACACTCATGGGCCGCGCGGTACAACCCGGCCAATCCCCTGCAAATTATTTTAAGATAAGAGAAGGCGCGGTATGTCAATAAAAGACAAAACCGTAATTCCGGGTTTGCCCGCAGCACAGGGTCTCTATAACCCTCAGCACGAGCACGACGCTTGTGGCATTGGTTTTGTCGCCAACATTGAGGGGCTCGCATCACACGACATCATTCTGAAGGGCATCCAGATCCTGATCAACCTCACCCACCGGGGCGCATGCGGTTGTGACCCGGAAACGGGCGACGGCGCAGGCATCCTCATCCAAATTCCTCACGCCTTCTTCAGGCGCGAATGTATTCGTTTGGGTTTCGGTCTTCCCGCTCCGGGTGAATATGGAGTGGGCATGGTCTTCCTCCCTGTGGAACCCCACGAACGGATTCTTTGCGAAGGTGTTCTGGAAAAAATTGCGCGCGAGGAAGGCCTGCAAGTGCTGGGTTGGCGGGACACGCCCATTGATGGCAACACAATCGGACGCGTGGCGCGCAATACCCAACCTTACATCGAGCAAATATTTATTGGACGCGGCCCCGGCATGGATCAGGACGCGCTGGAGCGCAAGCTTTACGTGGTGCGCAAGCGTGCCGAGGCGGAAGTTCTGCGGTCTGACATGAAGGAGAAGGGCTTCTTTTATATTCCATCTCTTTCGTCCCGCACGATTGTTTACAAGGGGCTGCTCCTCGCGCCGCAGATTGCGCATTTTTACAAAGAACTTTCTGAGCCGGACGTGATGAGCGCCCTCTGCCTGGTGCACCAGCGGTTTTCCACCAACACATTTCCAACCTGGCAGTTGGCGCACCCTTACCGTTACATCTGCCACAACGGGGAGATCAACACCCTGCGCGGCAATGTGAACTGGATGCACGCCCGCCAGTCTGACCTGACTTCGCCGCTCTTTGGACCCGACATCAAGAAGTTACTGCCCATTATTACAGCAGGGGGCAGCGACTCTGCCATGCTGGACAATGCTGTGGAGTTATTAACACTGGCGGGCCGAAGCCTCCCCCACGTCTTGTCGATGCTGATTCCTGAGGCGTGGGACAATGATTCCACCATGCCTGAAGACATCAAGGCGTTCTATGAATATCACGCCTCGCTGATGGAGCCGTGGGACGGGCCGGCGGCGGTGGCTTTTACGGACGGCCGCGTGATCGGCGCCAAGCTTGACCGCAACGGCCTCAGACCCGGGCGCTATTTGGTGACCAACGATGGTTTGGTGATCATGGCATCGGAAGCCGGCGTGCTGCCGGTGAAGCCGGAGGAAGTTCGCATGAAAGGCCGGCTCGAACCCGGCCGCATGCTGCTGGTGGATACCGAACAGAAGCGCCTCATCTCGGATGAGGAAGTCAAAAAGCAACTGGCTGCCCGCCAGCCTTACGCTCAGTGGGTAAGGGAAAACCAGATTACGCTGGATCATCTGCCGGCTCCCACCCATGTCCAGGCAACGGACCACGAAACAATCCTCATGCGGCAGCGCGCGTTTGGCTACACCGATGAAGATCTGAAAATTATTCTCGGCCCCATGGCCAGGCAAGGCGAGGAGCCGGTGGGGTCCATGGGCACGGACACGCCCCTCGCGTGCCTGTCAGACAAACCCCAATTGCTCTTCAACTACTTCAAGCAGACGTTCGCCCAAGTCACCAACCCGCCGATTGATTCGATTCGCGAGGATTTGGTGATGTCCTTGAACTGTTACATCGGTTGCGAGGGGAATATCCTGGAAGAGACCCCGAAAAATGCCCACACGTTAAAGCTTCGTCATCCGATCATTACAAACTGGCGGCTGGAGAAGCTTCGCCGCGTGAGTCAGGGAGACTTCCTCAGCACAACGCTTCCCATACTTTTCCGGGTGCAGGGTGGTGAAAGCGAACTGGAGAAGTCTATTGAGCTCCTTTGTCGCCGCGCTTCGCTGGCCATCAAGTCCGGCTACACGATGCTGATACTTTCGGATCGAGGCGTGGATGAGGAATACGCTCCCATTCCCAGCCTGTTGGCGCTCTCCGCGGTCCACAATCACCTGGTGCGCGAGGAAACGCGCAACGAAGTGGCGTTGATCGTCGAGTCCGGGGAACCGCGCGAGGTGATGCACTTCGCCCTCTTGCTCGGCTATGGCGCGAGCGCTGTGAATCCGTACTTGGCCATTGAAACGCTCGAAGATCTTTTCCGGGATGGCTATTTCCCGCCTGAGTATGACTTCGATAAAGTTTTGAAGAGCTACATGAAGGCCATGGACAAGGGGCTGCTGAAGACCTTCTCGAAAATGGGAATTTCCACCCTGCAGAGTTATCAGGGCGCGCAGATTTTTGAGGCCGTCGGTCTGAGCCGCGCCATGGTGGAACGATACTTTACCGGAACATCATCCCGCATTGAAGGCGTGAACATGGCGGTGCTGGCTCGCGAGGCGATGATGATGCATCAGTTCGCCATGCAGCCTCCCAGCGAGTCAGACACGGAACTGGAAGTGGGCGGCAGTTATCAATATCGTGTGCGTGGTGAGAAGCACCTGATCAATCCGCTCACGGTCAGCAAACTGCAGCACGCCGTAAGGCAATCCAATCCGGAGACGTTTGATGAGTTCGCCCGAATCGTGAACCAGCAGAACCGCGATCATTTGATGCTGCGCGGCATGTTTGAATTTAAGCCGGCGGGGCCTGCCATTCCGCTGGAACAAGTTGAGCCCGCATCCGAGATCGTCAAGCGGTTCGCAACCGGCGCCATGTCCTTCGGCTCCATCAGCAAGGAAGCGCACGAAACGCTGGCCATCGCCATGAACCGCATGGGCGGTCGCTCAAATACCGGCGAAGGCGGTGAGGACGAGGCGCGCTTTTCGCCGGATGCCAATGGCGATTCGCGGCGAAGCGCCATCAAGCAAGTGGCTTCGGCGCGCTTCGGCGTTACCGCCCATTATTTGGTGAACGCGAGCGATCTGCAGATTAAGATTGCGCAGGGCGCCAAGCCCGGTGAGGGCGGCCAATTGCCGGGCCACAAAGTGGATGAAGTGATCGCCCGCATTCGTCACTCCATCGCCGGTGTGGGACTGATCTCTCCGCCCCCACACCACGATATTTATTCCATTGAAGACCTGGCCCAACTGATTTACGACCTCAAGATGGTCAATCCCGCGGCGCGGATTTCCGTGAAGCTCGTGGCGGAAGTTGGAGTGGGCACCGTGGCGGCCGGGGTCGCCAAGGCGCACGCGGATGTCATCCTGATCAGCGGTTACGACGGGGGAACCGGGGCTTCGCCCATTAGTTCCATCCGGCATGCGGGCGTTCCCTGGGAACTTGGGCTTTCTGAAACTCAGCAGGTGCTGGTGATGAACGATTTGCGCAGCCGTGTGCGCCTGCAAGTGGATGGCAAACTCCAGACAGGACGCGATGTGGCCATTGCCGCGCTTCTGGGGGCCGAGGAATTCGGATTCGCCACCACCCCGCTCATCGCCATGGGCTGCATCATGATGCGCAAGTGCCATCTGAATACCTGCCCGGTGGGTGTGGCGACGCAAGATCCGGAATTGCGCAAAAAATTCCAGGGCCAGCCCGAACACGTGATCAATTTCTTTTTCTTTGTCGCCGAAGATCTGCGGAAGGTGATGGCTGAACTCGGTTTTCGTACGGTGGACGAAATGGTGGGCCGCGTGGACTGCCTCGTTCAGCGTAAAGACATTGACCATTGGAAGGCCAAGGGCATCGATCTGTCATCGATTCTCTATAACCCGCCGGTCCCCAGTCATGTTGGGCGGCATTGCAATATAAAACAGGATCACGGCATCGACACGGCGATGGACAACAGTCTGATCACTTATTCGCGCGAGGCGCTCGAAAGCCTCACTCCCGTGAGCCTGAGTCTTCCCATCAGCAATGTTCACCGGTCAGTGGGCGCGATGCTGAGTGGAGAAATCGCCCGGCGCCATGGCGCCCGAGGTTTGCCCGAGGATACCATCCGAATTCAGTTTACCGGCTCCGCGGGACAAAGCTTTGGCGCTTTTCTGGCGGATGGCGTGACCTTGACCCTTGAGGGTGAGGCGAACGACTACGTGGGCAAAGGTCTTTCCGGCGGGAGGCTGATCATTTATCCGCCGCGCAAATCCGAGTTCGTCGCAGAGGAAAATATCCTGGTGGGCAACGTCTGCCTGTACGGCGCGACGAGTGGCGAAGCGTTTTTTAACGGGATGGCGGGCGAGCGGTTTGCGGTTCGGAATTCCGGCGCCACGGCGGTGGTGGAGGGTGTGGGCGACCACGGGTGCGAATACATGACCAGGGGCCTTGTGGTGGTCCTCGGCAAAACGGGGCGAAATTTCGCCGCCGGTATGACCGGAGGCATCGCTTTCGTGCTGGACCAATCCGGCGGCGAATTCGAGACGGTAAAGTGCAACCGCCGGGAAGTGGATTTGGAGTTGGTCACCGATCCGAAGGATGTTGAAACGCTGCTCCAACTGATTACGCGCCACAGTGAATATACGGGCAGCCCGCAGGCAAAGTGGATCCTTGAAAACTGGGATGCTACGCTGCGGAAATTTATCAAGGTTTTCCCCCACGAATATAAACGAGTGCTCGGCATCCCGCGGGTTCCTGCCGGATTACTGCTTACCCCGCCAGCCAGTTCAATGAAGCCGGGACAGGTGATCCATGGGTAAAGTGACCGGCTTCAAGGAATACACGCGCGAGTTGCCTGCGCGCCGGCCGGTTGCCGAACGCGTTAACGATTACTTCGAGGTGTATCAACCGTTCCCGGAGGAGAAAGTACGCGAGCAGGGCGCGCGCTGCATGGATTGCGGCCTGCCTTTTTGCCACACCGGCTGCCCGCTCAATAATATTATTCCGGACTGGAATGACCTGGTCTACCGCGACCGTTGGAAGGATGCGATCCGCGTCTTGCACGCCACCAATAATTTCCCGGAGTTTACCGGCCGAATCTGCCCGGCGCCTTGTGAAGCTTCGTGCGTCCTGGGAATCAGCGAGCCTCCCGTTACCATCAAGATGATCGAGAAGACGATCATCGAACACGCTTTCAAGGAAGGCTGGATCCTGCCTGAACCGCCGGAAAATCGCACCGGGAAACGCGTGGCGATTGTCGGGTCAGGCCCGTCCGGTTTGGCGGCGGCGCAACAACTCAATCGCGCCGGGCATGACGTAACAGTTTTCGAAAAGGCGGACCGGCCCGGCGGGCTGCTGCGTTATGGCATTCCTGATTTCAAGCTGGAGAAGCACGTGCTGGACCGGCGGCTCTCCCAGATGGAACTGGAAGGTGTCAAGTTCCAGTTGCGCGCTCATGTGGGCGGGAACGTGCCGGTGGAAGAATTGCGCAACGAGTTCGATTGCATCCTGCTGGCGGGCGGCGCCGAAAGCCCGCGGGATTTGCGCGTGCCCGGGCGCGAGCTTGCCGGTATCCATTTCGCCATGGAATTTCTGCCGCAGCAGAACAAGCGCGTAGCCGGAGACACAGTGCCCAATGGAATCCTGGCCACGGGCAAGCACGTGATTATTATCGGTGGCGGCGATACGGGAGCCGATTGCCTGGGCACAACGCACCGCCAGAAGGCGAAGTCAGTGCAGCAATTTGAAATCATGCCCGAGCCTCCTTTTGAGCGTTCACCCAGCACACCCTGGCCGCTCTGGCCTCTGCAATTGCGAATAGAGAGCGCGCATGAAGAGGGTGGCGTGAGGAATTGGGCCGTCGCCACCACAAAATTCACCGGCGACGAGAGCGGGCATGTGAGGCAGTTGCACGCTGTCCGCGTGGGGCCGCCGCCAAAATTCGAACCAATCGGGGGCACTGAGTTTGTCCTCGATGCCGACCTGGTGCTGCTCGCCATGGGTTTCGCCGGGCCAGTGAAACAAGGAATGATCGAGCAACTTGGAATCAAGCTGGACGCGCGCGGCAACGTCTTTACCACTGACGACAATATGACTTCGGTGCAGGGTGTCTTTGCCACCGGTGATATGCGCCGCGGACAATCGCTGGTGGTCTGGGCTATCGCGGAAGGGCGCCGGGCTGCGCGCGGCATCGACAATTACCTGATGGGCACTACCCGCCTGACATAGAGTATTCGCAATTTCCCTCCAGCACACATAAGATGGCAGAAAACTATGGCGTCGAGTTTGTGCTGCCATATTTTATTTAAGCGAATGCGGGTATTTGTGTGAACTCCCTGCAGCACCATAAGGCTTTGGCGGGGTAAATCCGTCACCTGACGGATAAACCCGCCGCTCTGGTTTAAGTCTCCAGGCAGAATTCGGGCGTGATTTTTACTTTTCCAGAAATGGAATTGGAAATAAAGCAATTGGCCTCAACTTTGTTTTGCATCAACTCTCGCGCAACGTCCAGATCGTCCTTTGATTTCAAAACAACGCTTGGAGAAACAGTAACTTCAGTAATGCGATACTTGCCATCCGTGTTTTCCAGCAATCCTTCGGCGCTCGATTGATAGGCGACGGGCGTGACGCCCTTGGATTGAGCCAAAGCATAAAAGGTAAGCATCACGCACGCGTTCAGCGCGCCCACCAACAAGTCTTCCGGCGACCAGTTGTCCGGATGGCCCCTGAACTCCGGCGCACTACCCACCCCGACGTCAGGCTTTCCGGCTCCGGAAAGCACCCCGCGATGCGGCGATTTCCAAAGCAGGCCGGTCTTATAGCGAAAAGATTTGTATGCTTTCTTAGTTTCCATTTATGCCTCCTGATTCAAGAGTGGCACAAGGTGATTGATTTTGTCGAGAGACGTTTCCACCGTCAGGCAGGCTCGATTTTTTACTGCAAGACTCAACGGTTTCATTTTCTGAATGTTTTCCACACCAAATTCAGAATGCTTCGTTTGGCCTCCCGTTTGGCCTGCGATTGACATACAGCCCGCCACGCGATTAGAATGGTGCAGGTTTTACAGTTTTCTGAAACGCGGCGCTGCCCATCTTGGGTCGGCGAAAGGTCCCGGCTACGGGGTGCGCCGCTCGTCGAACTGGAGGCGACGGCCAGGCCCCGGCGGTCTTTTCGCACGGCTCCTCAGGGACAGTCCTTGGGGGGAAGGGGATTTCATGGGTCACGGTCCATTCGCCAAAAGTTCCAAGTCGGCCAACACTCCAACCAACCGCCGTCGCAGCACCCGCTTCGCTTTCGTTGCCCCCATCGTTATCTCCGGCCGCGATTCCACCAACCAGCCCTTCCGGGAGGAAACGGAAACCATCCTGGTGAGCTTTCATGGCGCGAGCTTGAAAACGCGAAATCAAATTCTGAACGGGATGCACTTGACCGTGGAGAATTTGCTGGAGGGTGTGGCGGAACAGGCGATTTGTGTGAGCGTTGCCGAGCCTGAACCAGGAGAAGATCAACACGTCATTGCAATCCAGTTACTGAAACCGCGAAATGTTTGGGGTGTGAAAAATCCGCCGGCTGATTGGCAAACTGCAGCCCAAATAAGCAGACAAATATTGGCTTCAACTCCAGCGCCTCGTCCCGCCGTCGCTGCCGCGCCGGGAGGACCTGCCCAGCGGGATCCCGTGGCGACTCAGCCCGCCGATTTTGATTTGCGGTCGGCGGAATTAGCAGAATCGGTCCTCCAGCTTCTGCGTCGACAGGCTGCAGGAATTCTCCGGGAATCCCTTAAGGAGTTTGAGGACCGTTTAAAGGTTTTGGAGTTAGGCGCTGAAGCCAGGCTTATAAAGCACTCGGAAAAAGCCATTTCTGATGCCGAAGCCCAGGTCTCCAAAAAAGCGGAGGATGCTGTTGGTGGCGCCGAAGTTTCTCTCAGCAAACTTCGCCGCGATCTCCTTGAACAACTTGCCGCGCGAACAGAACGGGCTGTCGCCTCCGCCGAAGAGAATTTAAGGGAGAAGATAGCCGAATTGTCTTCGCCGCTCGACGATATATCTCCCGACGTCCACCCGGAAAAGAAAATCTTCCCGGACACTCACAAATAGTCAGGTCGGACAGGTACCAACCGTAGTGGGAGATAGCTTGGGCGGGTAAATCTTGCGGGGCGCCTTCGCAAGGCAGCCGCCGAGGCATGTTCGTGGTGCACGCAGGGCTGCGTTCTCTGCTATAATGTTGGTGGGGGTCATCCCAAAATCAACGCGAGCACTCAGATATTGGATAAGCGTTGAGTTGTGGGATGTGATTTTCGCCGCTAGTGGTCTTACCTTCAGGCCCTTAAGTTCGTCACCGACGAAACTCCGCGGCTTAAATTTTCATTTTTGATTCTTATTTGAAGATGTATGAATCCGTCTTTTTCATTCCATCTTTGCGTTATAGAGGAGCCAGATGGCAACCACACACGTTGAATTAAATGAGGCAGAGAAATCGCCCGGGCCGCCGCGGGTTTTGAACGATCTCAGTATTCAAGTGGCCACGGTGAACGGGTCGGGAAGCCAGACCGCGAATTCAGTGCTCCTAAAAGCTATTTTTCAGATGGGAATTCCCGTCTCGGGCAAGAATTTATTTCCTTCAAATATTGCCGGCCTTCCCACCTGGTTCACTATCCGCGCTTCCAAGCAAGGCTACATTGCCCGGCGCAAGGAGATTGATTTTCTGGTGGCGATGAATCCAGAGACTGCGGAAGAGGATGTGCGCGGCCTGGATCCCAACGCCGGCGTGGTTTACGACGAACGGCTGAACTTGAAACGGTTGCGCGACGATCTGGTGTTTTATCCCGTGCCCTTTGATCAGCTGGTGGCGCCCGTTTGCCCGGACGCCCGCCTGCGCAAGCTTGTCCGCAATATGATTTATGACGGGGTGGTGGCCAGGCTGCTGGGAATCGAAATGGAGGAAATCCAGAAGGCGCTGAAAAAACAATTCAAGAAAAAAGCCAAGGCCGCGGATCTGAATTGGAACGCCGCCAAAGCTGGATACGAATACGCCGAAAAAAATCTGACCAAATCTGATCGGTTCTATCTGGACCGGATGGACGAAACGCGCGGCAAGATCATTATTGATGGCAACTCCGCCGCCGCCCTGGGCTCGGTGTTCGCGGGCTGCACTGTGCTCACGTGGTATCCCATCACACCCTCATCGTCTTTGGCGGAATCGGTGATCGAGTACATGAAAAAATATCGAATTGATTCTGCAACCGGCAAAGCCACATTCGCCATTGTGCAGGCGGAAGACGAGTTGGCGGCCATCGGCATGGCGTTGGGAGCGGGTTGGGCAGGCGCGCGCGCCATGACCTCTACTTCAGGCCCGGGTATTTCTTTGATGGCAGAGTTTGTCGGCTTGGGCTATTACGTGGAAATTCCCGCCGTGATTTTTGACGTCCAGCGCGTCGGGCCATCCACAGGCCTCCCCACGCGGACCTCGCAGGGCGATGTATTGAAGAACGCCGTCCTTTCGCACGGTGACACCAAACACCCCATGCTGTTCCCCTCCTCAGTGGAAGAGTGCTTCTCCATGGCCATTGAGGCCTTCGATTTGGCGGAGGAGTTTCAAACGCCCGTCTTCGTAATGATGGACCTCGACTTGGGCATGAACAATTGGATGGCGGATCCGTTCAAGTATCCTGACAAGCCCATGGCCCGCGGCAAGGTGCTGGACGTTGAAGATTTGAGCCGTCTCGGCGGGTTCCAGCGCTATCGCGATGTGGATGGTGACGGGATTGGGTACCGAACCTTACCGGGCACCAAGCATCCGGCGGCCGGCTATCTTGCGCGGGGCAGCGGCCATAATGAGAAGGCTATATACAGTGAGCGTACCACTGACTATGTGAATAACATGGACCGCCTGGCCCGGAAATTTGAAACCGCTCGCAACCGCGTTCCGCTGCCTTCTATCGAGGAGCCCTCATCACCCGCTTTCGGTATTCTTGCCTACGGCACCAGCCACTGGGCAGTGATAGAAAGCCTCGACCAATTGAAACAGGAACATGACATTGATGCCGGCTACTGCCGTGTGCGTGGATATCCCTTCAACCAACAGATCAAGGATTTCATCCGCCGCTACCAGCGTGTTTATGTCGTTGAGCAAAACCGCGACGCGCAAATGTTCAGCTTGCTTCGCATGGAAATCGACGCCGAAGACGTGACAAAACTTCGC
The DNA here is from genome assembly GCA_035934315.1 of Terriglobia bacterium. Taxonomy (GTDB): domain Bacteria; phylum Acidobacteriota; class Terriglobia; order UBA7540; family UBA7540; genus DASYXZ01. Next base: position 12,578 of record DASYXZ010000249.1, read on the forward strand.
AGCGTGCTTCACTATAGCGGTTTGCCCATTGACGCCCGCACCGTTACGGATTCTATTATGTCCCAGGAGGAGAAATAAAATGGCCACCACCACCGCACCACCGTCCCCACCCAAGAAATTGAATCGAGTCGGACTCGAGATCGGGGAATACCGCGGTAATAAGACCACGCTCTGCGCCGGTTGCGGGCATAACGCGATTACGGAGCGCATTATTGAAGCGTTCTATGAACTCGGAGTTGAACCCTACCGCGTTGCCAAACTTTCCGGCATTGGGTGCTCGTCCAAGAGTCCGGCATATTTCCTAAGCTCTTCCCACGGCTTCAATGCCGTGCACGGACGCATGCCCTCGGTCGCCACCGGAACGTTGCTGGCGAACCAGCACCTGATCGCGGTCGGCGTCTCAGGAGACGGCGACACGGCCTCCATCGGCATCGGGCAATTCGTGCACTTGATGCGCAGAAATCTTCCCATTATTTACATTATTGAGGACAACGGCTGCTACGGGCTGACCAAGGGACAGTTTTCCGCCACCGCGGACGTTGGGTCAAAACTCAAGACAGGCGTGGTGAACGATCTTCCGCCCATTGACACTTGCGCCCTGGCCATCATGCTCGGCGCCACTTACGTGGGGCGGTCGTTTTCCGGCGACAAGAAGCAATTGCTGGCTCTCATCGAAGGCGCCATCGCTCATCGAGGCACGGCGATGCTGGATGTTATCTCTCCTTGTGTTACTTTCAATGACCACGAGGGTTCCACCAAAAGCTATAGCTACGTCAAGGATCATGACGAGCCTATTGAGGATGTGAGTTTTGTCCCCTTCTTTGAGGATATCGCCATCGACTACGACCCCGGCACCACCAAGGACATCGTCCTGCACGACGGCTCGCACATCCTGCTCAAGAAACTGTCCACGGATTATGATCCATCGAACCGGGGAGAGGCCCTTAGGGCGCTCACCGATTCCCACGATACAGGCGAGGTCGTGACTGGCTTGTTTTATGTTGATACGAAACGCCAGGATTTTCTGGGAATGTTGAATCTGGTCGATGAGCCTTTGGCCACTCTGCCGCAGTCGCGCGTGCGCCCGCCCAAGCAGGTTCTGGACGAAGTGATGGCGGAGTTGCAATAGCTTCGGGCTTCTGACGGGTGTCTGCTTTTTATTTTTTCGTGCAATCGAATACCACTTTGAAACCGTCAATGCCGGGTCCCGGCGCGACATCCATTCTCTCATCGTCCTCTGGACATCCACCGCGCTTAAGTGACACGTAGTTGCGGCCAGGAATCAACTCCACGGCGGCGGTTCCATCGTCCGAAGTGCGGCCCTTCACGCTATCGAGCACCGTGCCGCTGGACCAAGTAATATCAAGCGACACATTCCCGAGCCCCGTGCCGGCGCCGTCCGCCACCCGCAACAGCACAGGTTTATGAAGCATTTGCCCGGGCAGATACGTTTCCGGGGGAGTAAGCATGAAGTCAATGGTTCCCGCGGGTTCTGCGCCCGTCAGTACGACGTGCCTGAACATAACTGTATCCACCGTGAAATCTCTGCGGCGCACGGTGGCCCAGTACAAGCCGGATGGAAGATGAGTGAAAGAGAATTTTCCGTCAAAATCCGTTGTGGTCTGCTCCATGAGCCGCTCTTCCTGGTCGCTTAAAGAAACCAACACATCGCTTTGTGGCACATTTTCAGAGCCTGTGATCGTTCCCGCAACTGATCCCTGAGTAGTCGCGGCAGGCGGCAGCAATTCGATCTCCAACGAATTACTTTGTATGGCGCCTTGCCAAAACGTCACACCCAGAATTCTATCCAGTTCATCCCCGTTTGAATATTTTGCAGCGTAGGTCAGTGCAAATTTATAGCGGCCCCAGACAGGTCTCTTTTCATCGTTTGATTCGGTCCAAGCCGGAGCAAGGTGAATCACCGATTTCTCTTCGAAGTCATCCCCAGCGTCCAGGCGAATCAATTTCGGGCGCGGCAGTCCGGCGCTATCGAGAGCAGCACTGTTGCCCGGAGATGTCACTCGGTTGTCCTCAGGATTAAGCTGAACGTTTATCGTCGAGCCTTCCACTGAATGATTGGACGTGGCCAAAGCAGTCGGCGACCCATCTGGCGGCGCTTGATCGGCAACCGGTTTTTGCGGCGATGCCGGGCGATAGAACCAGAGCGTAGTGCTTCCGGAATTGTGCAGGTGCAACGTGACCCGGGCCGGAAAAGGCGCGGTGATTTCGGGCTGCTCGATGGTGATGACAAGCTTCAGGTCGCTCGCCGGAGGAGAGGCTTTTGCACCACCTCCGCCATGCCAGGCGAGAAGCGCCAACAATAGGGTGGAAAATTGCATCCGCTTCTCTTTTAATATTTTGCTGAACCGCAAGTGAATTTGGAGAACGGACATCCTCCCTCGCTTTGACTGATTGCCGTCAAAAATTAAAGCACTCGCAGGATCAGGCATTTCAAATAATAAGTTTCAGGAACGGTCAACAAGATGGGATGGTCGCGCGATTGGGTTCGTCGCTCGACCACCGCCACCGTGCGGTGGGCGTCCAAGGCGGCGCCAGCGATGGCATCAAGCAGGTGCGACTCACTTACATGAAAGGAACACGAACAGGTGATCAAATATCCGCCGGGGCTCAACATTTTAAGCGCCCTCAGATTTAATTCTTTGTAACCGCGCAGCGCCGATTCCACGTTGGATTTGTGCCGGGCAAAGGGCGGGGGATCGAGCACGATGGCCTCAAAGCGCTGCCCGGCGTGATCAGCGGCTTTCAAAAAGTCGAAGCAGTTCGCTTCCTGGAATTCAACATTGGAAATGGCATTCAGTTCCTGATTTCCCCGTGCCAGCGTCAACGCTTCTCCCGAGCTATCCACAGCCAGGACGGATTTACATTGGGTGGCGAGGGTCAGGGCGAATCCGCCCGTGTAAGTAAAACAATCGAGCAAGCGGCCGCGCGCATATTTTTTTGCCGCGGCGCGATTTTCGCGCTGGTCAAGGAAGCCGCCCGTCTTTTGCCCCCCCATCAGGTCAAAACGGAATTTCACTCCGTTCTCTTCCGCCACAATTTCACTTGTTGTTTCGCCAGCCAGAACTCCCTTCTGTTCCGCCAGGCCTTCGAGTTCGCGGACGGGAACGTCATTTCGCTCCAGAATGGCTCGTGGTGAAAATTGCTCCTGCAATATTTCGACCACAGTGCTTTTCAATTTCTCCATGCCCTGGCTCAGGGTTTGCAGAACAAAAACATCGGCGTAGCGATCGATGATGAGGCTGGGCAGTTGGTCGCCCTCGCCGGCGACCAGGCGATACGCCGTTGACCCGTCCCCAATCTGTTCGCGGAACGCTGCCGCAGCGGCGATGCGCTCCGCGAGGAATGTGCGGTCAAAGGGCCGGCTCTCGCGGGTCAAAAGGCGCAACGCGATTTGCGATTTGCTGCTGTAAAGGGCCTGCCCCCAGAAGCGCTTCTTGCGGTCCATCACACGAACCACGTCGCCCGGCTCGGCGGCGGGGGCCGCGGCCAGGTCGGTGCGATAAATCCAGACGTGCCCTGATAGGATTCGTTCAATGCCGCGCTGTCCGATTGTAGCCGTGGGCGAGTTCACTCTTATACCTTAACACGGTCTGCCTTTCTGATTGTGACTCGTCATTTGCCATTCAAAGCGCACTCTCGATTGTTCGCTTAGGATAGAATTGAAAAACGATGCACCTTGGAGATTTTGATTACACACTTCCGGCGGAATTAATCGCGCAACAACCTCTCGCAGAGCGTGACGCTTCGCGCCTGATGGTGCTTGGCCGCGAGGCGAAGACGATTGAGGACAGGACGTTCCGCGAACTCCCTCAAATTCTCAAGCGCGGCGACCTCCTGGTTTTTAACAACACCAAAGTGTTTCCGGCGCGGCTGCTCGGCCGCCGTCGCGGGAGTGCCGCCCAACCCATTGGAAAAAACAATCCCGCCGTCCGCGAGTTCCTAAGTGCGGAGATCGAATTGCTCCTTACGCGGCCGGAAGACGATGGCACCTGGCAGGCGCTTGTGCGCCCCGGCCGCAAAGTGCGCAGGGGCGAAATTCTGGAATTCGGCGCGGGTGAGCTTGAAGCGGAAGTGGTGGGCCGCGGCGATTTTGGAATGCGCCGCGTCCGCCTAAAGGCTCGTAGCGGATCGGTGGAAGATGCGATCGACCGCTTGGGACACGTCCCGCTGCCGCCTTATATCCAGCGCGAGGATAACGCGCTGGATCGGGAAGCGTATCAGACGGTTTATGCAAAAGTTCGCGGAGCGGTGGCGGCGCCCACCGCTGGTCTTCATTTTACCGCGAGCATGATTGAAGCGTTACGCCTCCGGGGCGTTGAAATTTGTGAGATTACGCTTCACGTGGGCCCGGGAACTTTCCAGCCCGTGCGAACCGAGCGCGTGGAAGAACATAAAATGGAGACTGAGCGGTTTGAAATATCAGAACAAGCCGCCACGAAAATAAATAACGCGCTCAATGATGGACGCCGCGTGATCGCCGTGGGGACCACCAGCGCGCGCACGCTTGAACACGCTGCCCAGGCGCAGGGCGGGCGAATCTCGCCCGGGCGGGGAGAAACCAACCTGTTCATCCTGCCCGGATTCAAGTTCCTTGCGATCAGCGGACTGATTACTAATTTCCACCTTCCTCAATCCACTCTGCTGATGCTTGTCTCCGCGCTCGCGGGCAGAGAATTCGTCTTGAGCGCGTATCACCATGCTGTGGCAGAGCGCTACCGCTTTTACAGCTACGGTGATTGCATGCTGATCCTCTAGCAGTTTATTGAAAAGCGTTTTCCACCCCTGTCATTCCGATCGCGCGTAGGCGGGATCGCAGAATGAATGCGGCACACCTCCGGAACACGTTCATGCCTCCCGGCGGGCGCGGAGATGACTGGGCCCGGACCCGTCGAACGGCAGGAGTTGCCATTTGGCCCATCGCCCTTTGAGAGTTGACATGGGCGGAAAATATATTTCACCAAACTGACCGGCGCCACTCTTACTCAGAAGAATGAGTCCTCAAATATTCCGTCGCGCGTTGAAGCCTGCCTGCCACTCGCTCCCGCCCCAGGGCCAGCATGACTTCAAACAACCCCGGGGCGACGGCCTGACCGGTGAGCGCCACTCGAGTTGCATTAATCAATAACCCGGCCTTGACCCCCTTTTCTTCCGCCAGAGCTCGCAGGCTCTTTTCTGCTTCTTTAACATCAAAGGGTTCGGCCTGGGAAAGTTTTGCGCCCAGCAGTTCCAATAAGTTCGAGAGTTCCGACGGCTGCTTCCAAAATTTCTTCCGCGCTTCCGGATCGTAATCGAAATCATCAGCAAAGAAAGCCCGGCCGGAATTAGAAAAATCCCTCACGGTGCGGGCCCGCGTCTGGAGCAATCGCGCGCCAGCTTCAAAACGCCCGCGCTCTTCCGCCGCGAAGGCTTCACGCCACACGCCGGCCGATTTCAATTCCTGTTCGACCAGGTTGAAAAGTTTTGCTTCAGGAAGGTGCCGAATGTACTCGCTATTCATCCATGCAAGTTTTTCCAGGTCGAACACGGCATTCGATTTTGAAACCGTCGTGAGCGCGAACTCCCGAACCATTTCCTCAATGGAGACGATTTCCTTTCCGTCCGGCGGCGTCCAACCGAGGAGGGCCAGAAAATTTCTGAGAGCCTCCGGCAGAATTCCCTGCTCCTTATACGCGCCCACCGCGGTCGCTCCGTGTCGCTTGGAGAGACGTTGTTTATCCGGACCGAGTATAAGCGGCAAGTGCGCGAACAACGGCTGCGGCGCGCCCAGCGCCCGATACATCAGAATTTGTTTGGGCGTGTTGGATAAATGGTCCGCGCCGCGAATTACGTGGGTGACGCGCATGTCGAGATCGTCCGCCACCACGCCCAGGTGGTAAGTTGGGTTGCCGTCGGACCTGATCAGAACAAAATCTTCAATGTCGCGGTTGTCCGCCCCGGTCGAACCAAAAACCTGATCTTCAAAAATAGTTTGCCCGGTTTCGGGCACGCGAAAACGAAGAGCGTGCGGACGGTTTTCCGCGCGCCGACGATCGCGCTCGTCCGCCGACAGGTTCCGGCAAGCGCCGTCATATTTCCACGCGCGTTTTTCCGCCTCAGCCCGGGCGCGCTTCGCTTGCAATTCCCCGCTTGTACACCAGCACGGGTACGCATGGCCCAGGCGCACAAGTTCTGCTGCCAGTTCGCGGTAACGGGCAACGCGCTCAGATTGGCGGAAAGGGCCTTCGTCCCATGTCAATCCCAGCCAAGTCATGCTTTCCAGGATGGCCGTTTCGAGATCCTGCTTCGATCGATCCACGTCCGTGTCTTCAATCCGCAGGATGAACACCCCGCCGTGACGACGGGCAAATAGCCAGTTATAGAGAGCCGTGCGCGCTCCGCCGACGTGGAGGTAGCCGGTGGGCGACGGGGCAAAACGAACTCGGATGTCAGGCATATTCGATGGCCAATCTTATCAGCACGCAAACCATTCAGGCGCGGGTAAGTATGGAATCTTAGCAGGTTGCTGAATGAATCCGGCGGATTTGTCATCCTCTGTGTCGCGAAGGCACTTAGCGAGCTTGCCAAATAAAAAAGGATTCGCTCGCTGCAGAGCCACTCTTTGAGCGCCAAACATCAGCCAAACCACAAAAATTCCGTCAGATCTTTTTGTGCTCCCTCTCGCTTATTTTATCGCTGCTACAAAATAAATTTGGCCAAAGCTTTTTTATCTCTGCCAGAAAAACTATTTGTTTGACGGCATTATCCTGCACACCGTAGTGTCAATTCATCAGTTTAATAAACCAAAAATTGTGCGAGGAGCAAAAACTTTTAGCACACAGATAAAGAGGAGGAAATGAAGCAATGAAAAATTTCAGAAACACCGTGGTGGCTTTGGCAGCCCTTTGCTTGACGATGATGGGTGCTTCGTTGCTCCGGGCCGAGGATGGAAGGAGTGAAGCGCCTCCGGCAGCCACCTCGGCAGCCGCACCGGCAGCCGCACCCGCCTCTCCGGCCGAAGTTTCCAGCCGCCTGCAGGAATTGCAGGACGAAATGGACCGCATCCAGGGAGAAATGTCCATTTTGAAAAAGCAACTTGGCGTAGGTTCGGCTGCCGCCTTGCCAACTGGTTCCAACATTCAGGCCGCTCAATCCGAATCCACGCCTGCTACGCCTGCTACTCCGGCCAGCCCTCCTGCGCAAGCCGCAGCGCCGGCGGCCGCACCAGCATCCACCGGTCCCAGCATGGCGAGTATCCTGGGACCGCTGAGTGTCACCGGATTTGTAGACGGCTACTATGGCTATAACTTCGAACATCCGCATGTGAGCGCTCCAAGCGTGCTGCCGGGTAACCCTGCCACCGGCCTCTCCGGCCTCCGCGCCTTCGACAGCCCTTACAGCCAGTTATCGCTCAATGCGGTGGAATTGATAATGGATAAACCCCCGGACGCGAATAATAGTCGGATCGGGTATCACGTGGCCTTGGGCTTCGGAAACGCCATGAACGTGGTGGGTAGCACCGAACCAGGCGGCCTCGGCTATGCCCAATACCTTAAGGAAGCTTACGGATCGTACCTGGTACCCTTGGGTAAGGGCCTGCAGGTCGACTTCGGAAAGTTCGTCACTCAGCACGGCGCTGAGGTGATCGAGAGCAAGGACAACTGGAACTATTCGCGCAGTCTGCTGTTCACCTACGCAATCCCATTTTACCACTTCGGACTTCGCGCCAAATACGTTTTCAACGACAAGTATAATTTCACAGCCTATCTCGTGAACGGCTGGAACAACATTGTGGACAACAACACCGGCAAGACGGCGGGTTTCCAGTTCGGGTGGAATCCGAACAAGAAGGTGAGCTTCACCCAAAATTACATGGTGGGTCCTGAGGAGGCCAACAATAACAAGAATATCCGGCAGCTCTGGGACACGGAGCTGACCTACTCGCCGACCGGTAAACTTTCCTTTATGGGGAATTTCGATTACGGCCGTGGCGATCGCATACCGACTTGGGTTAATCCCGTGTGGTGGTCCGGAGTGGCGGCTTATGTCCGCTATCAATTCAATCCGAATTATGCCCTTTCAACGCGCTACGAGTACTATGACGACCCTTCTGGCTTCACCACCGGAATCACTGCCTTCACGCCGCAGCACATCCATGAGGTTACTGAGACGTTCGAGCGCAAAATACACAACAACCTCATCACTCGACTCGAGTACCGGCGTGACATGGCCAGCCAGAATACCCTGTTCAAAGGCACCACACCCGTGGACCACCAGGATACCGTTGCGGTGGGATTGATCTACACGTTCGATCTCAAAGAGGTTAAGTAGGTGAGACGGTGGCGGTGATACTTTCGACAGACACAGGCCCTAAACCGCCAGCGGTAATGGCTGGCGGACTCGAACTGCTGCCAGCAAGTACCAACGATTCTTGTTGCATTGGGCGGCTGATAGGCTGTATGTTTTTCCCGCTCATCGTAGGTGGGTATACTTTGACATAGCCTTGGTGCCGGGCCCGTAGGGGCGCTCCATTCCAAGGAATACCAGGAATCTGGTCGACAGGCGCCCTGCGCCTGAAACTCAAATCGAGGGGGAGAGTTCAGACATGACAGGAAAAGAGGTCATTAAATTTATCAAGGATGAGGGAATTCAAATCATTGATTTGAAGTTCGTGGATATGCCGGGCCTATGGCAGCATTTTTCCGTTTCGGCGCGCGAGTTTGAGGAGGACGCATTTACTGAAGGATGCGGCTTTGACGGGTCAAGCATCAGGGGCTTTCAGGCCATCAATGAAAGCGACATGCTCCTGATGCCCGACGCTGACGCCACGTTTGTGGATCCCTTTACCGCCGTTCCCACGCTCAGCATAATTTGCGACATCAAGGATCCGGTGACGGGAGAGCTTTATTCCCGCGACCCGCGCCACATCGCGAAAAAAGCCGAGGCGTATTTGAAATCTTCCAAGGTCGCTGACCGCTGTTACTTCGGCCCGGAAGCGGAGTTCTACATCCTGGACAGCGTTCGCTACGATCAGTCTTATAACTACGGCTACTATCACATTGATTCCGAAGAAGGCTTCTGGAACAGCGGCAAGAAAGACACTGACACGCAGAAAAACCTGGGGTACAAAATCCGGTACAAGGAAGGCTACTTCCCCGTGCCGCCCGCCGACAGTTTGCAAGACATCCGCTCGGAGATGATGCTCACCCTGGAGCGCCTCGGAGTCCGCGTCGAGGTTCATCACCACGAAGTGGGCACGGCGGGCCAGACGGAAATCGATTTGCGCTTCGACACCTTGACGAAGATGGGCGACAATATGTTGAAGTACAAATACGTCACCAAGAACGTCGCCCATCGCCACGGCAAGACGGTCACCTTTATGCCCAAGCCGATCTTCCAGGACAACGGCTCCGGCATGCACGTTCACCAAAGCTTGTGGGCCGGCAAGAAAAACCTTTTCTTCCACAAGGGCAAGTATGCCGACTTGAGCGAGGACGCTGTGCACTATATCGGCGGCTTGCTCAAACACGCGCCGGCGCTGCTGGCCTTCGCCGCACCCACCACCAATTCTTACCGGCGCCTCGTGCCCGGTTACGAAGCCCCCATCAATTTAATTTACTCGCAGCGGAATCGCAGCGCTTGTGTCCGCATTCCCATGTACTCAACCAGTGAGAAGGCAAAGCGAATCGAGTTCCGGTGCCCTGACCCCTCGGCCAATCCCTACCTGGCCATGAGCGCCATGCTGATGGCGGGGCTGGATGGCATTGCGAAGAAAATCAAGCCGCCCGCGCCGGTTGACAAGGACTTGTATGACCTCGAGCCGCACGAGAAGGCGAAAGTCAAATCCACTCCGGGCAGTCTGGAAGAGGTTTTGAATGCCCTGGAAGATGATCACGAATTCCTTCTGAAGGGAGGAGTGTTCACCAAAGACTTAATCGATACCTGGATCGAGTACAAGCGCAAAAAGGAAAATGATCCGGTAAGGTTGCGGCCTCATCCCTATGAGTTCGCGCTTTATTTTGATATTTAAGTTCCGGTAGGTGGCAGGTCGTAGGTGGAATATAGGAGCATTACTCCACCTATCGCCTGCCACCTGCTTTATTCCACCTATTACCTACTTCTCTTGTTAGCCCAGTTGATTTCGGCTGAAATGCGGCGTATGTTTTGCCCCGGCGCGTTAACCAAAAGAAATTCCTGGTCGGTTGGTGAGGCTCGGGTTGCGAACTGGTAGCCACTGTCCCGCGCCTGCGGGACTGTGGGGTCGTGGTCGCGGGGAAAAAGCCCACTACCTGCTTCTTCGCTTCAATCATGTAGTAGCGAGGGCCGTGCGCCGACTCGCCGGGAACAGTGTTAGGTCGGAGCTTGGGCAGCGCGGCGGTCTGAGGAGAGTTCCACTCCCTGCTTGGCTGAAGCGGGGCGTGTTCTACCGCGATAATGGCAGGTGTATTTCCTGCGGCAAGGATCTTACGGGAGTATTACTCACAGGGGATGCTATTCATTATGACCACATACTGCCTCTGGCAAAGCATGGTTCGAATGATCCCACAAATTTTCAACTTCTCTGCAGTCACTGTAATCTCACCAAAGCTATCGCAGCACGAACCTCCGAGCGATATCCGGTATTTTGGTCGCTAGAATGAAACTGCGAGAAGGCCGACCGACGCAGCACCTTCCCATGCCTGCGAGTGGCGCTCCAGAGACAACATGGGATCGCAGAACTAACACGGTCTGCCGCCGCCCCTAAGCAAACGTAGCGCAACTTCTGTCTTTTGAAGTTGCGGCTTTTCCAGTTCTTTGCCCGCGTAAGAAGCAGAATTCAGGAAACCAAGGTTTCTGAGGAAAAAAGAGGTGGAAGAGCCACAAGATTGCAGGGCGAATCTTGCGGTACGTATTTAGTTCCCAAGAAGGATTCTGGCCCGCTGGCGCTGCTGGGTTCAGAAAAGCCGCAGAGTCTGAAACGCACAGACCCTGCGCTGCCGGCTATCTTTGTCCTTGCAGGACTTCACCGGGAAGCCGCGCCATTCTGGACTGGGGCGCCGATCCCATGCGGTGGCTGTCGACTGGCGCGCTCCCCTTCCGCGAATCGCCAAATCTTGGCGGCGAATATTTCGGTCGCGGATTAAATTTCAGTGCGTGATTACGGCCCGGGTTTTCCGCTCGAATATTTTCTTCAGACGGATTACTGGTTTCTCCGATCCTCTGGATCTTCAATCCCAACGTCCGCTCCAATTGGAGCAGGTCTGACCGCTGTTCGCGGGCATAAAAAGTGGAGGCCACGCCGCGTTCGCCGGCGCGCCCGGTGCGTCCCACCCGATGGATAAAGCTCTCCGCATCTTCCGGCATGTCATAGTTAATAACATGGGCAATATCCTGCACGTGTATACCGCGGCTGGCCAGGTCGGTGGCCACGAGAACGCGGTAGCGCCCCTGTTGGAATCCCGCGAGCGCGGCGGTTCGTTGGGATTGCGAGCGATCGCCGTGAATCATGGCGGCGGTAAAGCCTTCGCGAGTGAGACTCCGGGCCAGGCGCTCGGTTCCACGCTTGGTGCGCGCGAAGACGAGGCAGCGGCCAGTCTCACTGTCGAGCAGACGCTGCAACACTTGCTGCCGGTCGCTCGAAGAAACTTCGAAAGCCTGAACGCGCACATTTTCCGAAGGCTTCAGAACCGAGCCGAAGGCAAGACGCACAGGGTTTCTCATGTAGTCGTTTACAAGATGCGCCACGGAGGCTTCAAGGGTCGCGGAAAAACACAAGGTCTGGCGTTCTTTCGGAAGCACGGCTGCGATCCTGCGAATGGATGGAAGGAAACCCATGTCCAACATGCGATCCGCCTCATCAAGAACCAACACGCGCAGGCCGCGGAAATTTATGAGCTTGCGGTTGAGGAAATCTTCCAACCGGCCCGGAGTCGCCACCACCAGACGGGCGCCTTTGCGGATGGCGCTGAGTTGTTGTCCTTCGGACAAACCGCCCACCACCAGCGCCGCGGGGGCGAGTTGCCTGCCGCGCAACGCGTTGTACTGGTCCACCACCTGCATGGCGAGTTCGCGCGTGGGAACCAGCACCAGCGCGGCGATACCGGACATGGAAATTTTGTTTGCGTCTTTGTGGAGCAGTTGCTCGATGATGGGAATCAGGAATGCCAGCGTCTTGCCGGTGCCTGTTTGGGCGGTAGCCAGCACGTCTTTGCCGCCGAGCGCCTGCGGGATGGCGGCGGCCTGAACCGGAGTGGGCACGGCAAAACGCGCCGAAGCCAGCCGGTCCTTCATGGATTGTGAAATCGGTAGTTCTGTAAAACTTTGCATTGATATTTACCTTTTGACTGGCGGGAGCATTTGCGGCGCGCCCCAAAGCTTGCGGACGCACACAGCCACTCACAGGGCCAGTCTTGTTTTAAATTACGCTGAAAACTTACGGAGGGAAACTGAAGGCGGAACAACTTGACTCAGGTACTTCTCGTCCGGAGCAACCGCACGACTCAACCGCGGTACTAAGCGCAAAAAGAGTATACCACGGTTTGCCAGTTCGGTGACATGAAAATTTAACTTTTGATGTAGCGGGTGTTGTTTGCTCCCGCTTCGCCGTATTAGCCTATTTCCGCTGGCCGCCAATTCAGAAATTACTCTAGTCTTGACTTAATGCAAGGCAGTACATACTATCTCGATGCGGATAAAAACCCGCAGCAACTCTATAACCCAATTCATTCTAAGAAAACCTGCCGACAAGGGTGCAGTTCCAATTGCGCCCAAATGCCGGCGGTGCGAAAAGGAGAAAAAGCGTGCATACCAAAACCAGTTCGACCACGTTGGGGCGGCTGCGCCAAGTAGGACTCAGGATCATCCTGGCAGCGTTGTTGTTGACAGTTCTCGTTCCTGGCGGGCGCAGCTATGCTCAAGAGAAGCAGGGCAAGCCGGCGGCCAAATCACTTTATCAGCGTATGGGCGGCTATGACGTGATTGCCGGGGTCGTGGACGATTTCATCAACCAGTTGAAAGCCGATCCGAACTTCAAGCGATTCGGAGGAGGCCGCGCCATGGATTCTTTGAAGCGGACGCGGCAATTGGTTGTAGACCAGATCTGCATGCTCGCCGGCGGCCCGTGCATTTATATCGGGAGAGACATGAAGACCGCCCACGCCGGACTCCAGATCACGGACAAGGAGTGGGATTCGAGCATCAATATGTTCAAAAACTCGCTGGATAAATTCAAGGTGCAGGGCCGGGAAAAGCAGGAATTTATCGCCATGCTCCAAAAACTCAAACCCGACATTGCTGAAAAGCCCAAATACGAAACGCCCAAAAAGAAAACTTAAAACTGAACGAGGCAAGAACGAATCCCAATCGCATGAGCGTACCAGAAGCGAACCCAACGGACCGGCAGCCGGAGGAAGTTTATGGAGAAGCATGGCTTGAGCCGGTTCGCTGGTGTGCTCTGGCGGTGTTCATTGCGCTGCCCGTCTTTGCCTTCTTCGTCCAGCCATTGGCCGGACGCGTGGTCTGGACGGTGGCGGTCGCCACCCTGCCGCTGATTATTGTGGTCGCCGGCTATCACCGCTGGCGGCGAATTTGTCCGTTGGCGTGGTTCGCGCAACTTCCCGCCGCCCTGGGTCATCCTGGCGAACGACGAGTTTCACCATGGTTGCAGGCCAACTACCACTATGTAGTGTTCACAATCTTTTTTGTGTCCCTCTGGCTGCGCCTGGTCGCAACCAACGGCGACGGCAAGGCCCTGGCAATGTTCCTGCTGCTGGTTTCGTTTTCGGCTTTCGTGTTTGGCGCGATGTACACGGGCAAGACCTGGTGCAACTACATTTGCCCGGTTTCATTTATTGAGAAGATTTACACTGAACCGCGGGGTCTGCGGCAAACGCCCAATTCCCAATGCCCGAAATGTACCGCGTGCAAGCCGGCCTGCCCGGACATCAACCAGGAAAACGGTTACTGGAAGGAAATCCGCTCAGCGCCCAAGCGTTTTGTGTATTTCGCTTTTCCGGGGCTCGTCTTCAGCTTCTATTTCTATTTCTACCTGCAGGCCGGAACCTGGGATTATTATTTTGGCGGCACGTGGACCAACGAAGCAAACTTGTTGCGCACCGCTTTCCTGCCCGGTTACGACGCAAAGACCGCAGGCTTATTCTTTCTCCCCTCTGAGCCGCGCGCGCTGGCTGCCTTTGTCACTCTGGCCCTGGGCGCGCTGCTGAGTGCGGGACTTTTTTCCCTGGTCGAACGTCACATCGGCGGACGCTTGCGGCAGCGCGGCGTGGGCATGGACGAGGCCAGCATGCGCCACATCATGTTTACCGTTGCGGCGTTTGTGGCCTTCGTCACCTTTTACACATTTGCCGGCGCGCCGACCATCCGGCTGATTCCCGGAGCCTCACACCTGTTTCAAATCCTTGTGGTCGCCACGGCAACGCTGTTCCTGGCGCGCCGCTTCACCCGCCGCCAGCGGGCCTTTGCTGAGGAAACACTGGCGCGCCAGATTATCCGGCGCTGGGAGTGGGCTGACATGAAGCCGCCCGCCGACCTGCACGAAGCTTTTCTCATCCATACCATCCGTTCCCAAACTCATTCCAACGGCTACCAGCGGCTTCTGGAAATCTACAAAGAGGCGGTGCGCGACGCGCTGGCCAGCGGCTTTGTGAGCCGCGCTGAGGTGCAGCGCCTTGAATCGCTCCGCAACCAATTGCAAATTAACCAGGCCGACCATGAAAAAGTCATGGCCGATCTCGATGAAGAAGAGCGCGCCAAGATTGCGAATCCCGCTCTCCAGGTAACGGCGGAGAAACGCCTGCAACTGGAGAGCTATGCGCGCTCGCTGCAAAGCTACCTGGAACGGGTGGCGCAAGCGGGCATGGCGCCCGACGACAGTTTTATCCGTCACCTGCGCCAGGATTATGGTGTGACGCCGGAAGAACATGGCGCCGTGCTCGACGATCTGCTGGGCAAGGGTCAGGGAATGGCTCCGCAAATGGCGGAGGCGTTCGGCGTGATCGAAGGCGCGTCGCACACCATTCTTCAGCTTCGCGCAGTGCCTACGGCGGCGGGGGAATTTTTGGCTGACGCGCTAACCCGAAGGCGCGCTCGCGTGGTGGACAGCTTGATGCGCGGATTCGGCTGCGCCCCCGATGACGAGAGAAACCACTCCTTGCGCGACGGGCTCCTATCCGACGTTGAGACGCTTCGGGAATCCGCGGTTGAGGCCCTGGGCGGCAGCGTTGCGCCGGCCATCGCCGCACGACTGAGAGGAGCGCGCCGCGAGGCGGTACTGAAGGCCGCGAATACACCCTCCCTAACTGACTCCGTGCGCACTCACTTGACCGGCGCCGACCCCTACGTGCGCGTTGCCGCGCTCTATCTGCTGGGCGAGCGCTCCAGCCTGGATGAGCACACGCTGGCTGACATGATTCGCGACGACCATGCCGTGGTGCGCGAAACCGCCCTGTGCCTGCGTTTGCGTGCCTCAAGACGGGAGAGCCGCCCCGAAGGCGGACTCATGACCGTGGAAAAGATGATTGCGCTGCGCTCGGTTCCTCTTTTTTCTTCCCTCGCTCCGCAGGACCTCGCTAGCATCGCGCAAACCAGCGTGGAAAGAGAATTTGCGCCTGGCCAGGTCCTGTGCGTGGAGGGAGAGCCCGGCGATGAAGTTTTTATTTTGCTTTCGGGCGATGTGAAAGTTTTGCGCCAGGATGGCGCTGAACAAAAAATGGTGGGAAGCGAAAAAGCCGGAGGCTTCATTGGCGAGATGGCCGTGCTTGACCCCGCGCCCCGCGCCGCCACGGTGCTGGCCGGGAGTGAGGGCACGCGCGTTCTGTCCCTGGGCGGCAATGTCTTTCGCGAGGCCCTGGGCGCCAATCCGTCCGTTGCCGGCGGAGTTATCCGCGCGCTGGCCGCACGCCTTCGAGGATCCCAGGCTCGTCCCCGCGCCGCCCAAAAGATTCAGCCGGTGGATGCGAGTGCAAAGAAACCGGAAAGCACTGTTTCTACCGGCTGACGACCAGACAGTTCCCCAAGCGAGAATTCAATTTTGAACTACTTCCAACTGCCGCCGGACAAACAGCGCGGCGGCCGTGAGAACCAATACAATACAGGCGATTAGCAACAACCAGCCCAGGTATTGCAGTGGATGGCTGAAAACTCGAATGAAGCGACGGCCGTAGATTGAGGCGATGACCGCGATCGCGAAATAGCGCGTGGATCGGCCCAGTGCGACCACCATGAGAAATTTCCGCAAGGGATAGTTTAATACTCCTGCCGCGGCAAAGAACGCGCTGGTGGGAAATGGAAACGGGACCAAGGTTGACAAAAGCAGTGCGCCTGTGCCCCACCTCTCAAAAAACTTTAGAATCGTCGCAACCCGGCGCGCTCCGAATTTATTTTCCAAATAAGTTGAACCCGCGCCGCGTGCGATGCGAAAGGTCAGGTAGGCTCCGATCACTGATCCGAGCGTAGCAGCCGCCGCATAATAGTACCAAGGTTCGCCGCGACGCCCGGCGAGGATTGCAATCAAAATATCAGGGCCGCCAAAAGTGGGTAATGGCGAGCTGTCCAGTATCGCAATAAAAAAAAGGCCGAACGCACCCAGATGACGCAGGACCGACGCGTAGGTGGTTCTACGCGGCGGCGAGCGTGGAATGAATGTCAATAAGTTATTCAGGATTTTCATCATGTCCCCCGCAGCCCCGCCAAGCCCCATGCTTCGCGCTTTGCCATTAAAAGTGTGGGACGGGCGGCTTTTCCGGAACCCCAGGCAGAACGCCTTTTCTCAAGAGGTGACGTTTGAAGATTTTGTCGCCTGCAACCACGTACAAATCCTGGAAGTCAGAACCGCCGAAGGTGATCCCTGCCAAGGCATCGGAAGTTGGAGGATTGAGAATCGCAAGCACCCGACCCGGCTGATCGCAAATCTGGATGCCGAGCCGCGTCGCGACATAAAGGTGGCCGAGGGTATCTACCGTCATGCCGGTCGCACCAGTCGCGGACGACTCGTCAAGCGTCTCCAGTCGATAGAAAGGCTCCGCGTTCGTGAGCGAACCGTCCGCCTTAATTTGGAACGACCACACCCACCTCGATGTGGGATCGCTGACGAACAAGAGCGACTGATCCGGTGAGAGAGCCGTACCCGTCGGGAGCGCCAATCCATCGTACACGATATGCCTAGCTCCCTTGCCATTGATGTACCAAACTCGGTGGCCCGCAGGGTCGGTGAAATAGACCCCACCACCCTGAGTGACAACCAGACCTTCACAGGACACGCCTTTGGCAATCAAACGAGGCCCTTTCACGGGCGGGTAAGCCACAATGCGTTTTGCGGCATCCTCGCAAGCATAGGCATGGCCGTCCGCGCCAAATGCCAGTCCGGACGCGGCGCCCTCAGGATGGAAAGGTATATGCCGGTCTCCCACGACGCCGAGGGAATTTTGGCCGCCGCTGCTATAGTAGACGTCCCCTTGCGCGCTGACAGTCAAGGCATGGGTCAGTTGGGAACCCCCCGGGACGACAAGCTCCCACTCATGGCCAGGATCAAGAATGGTGGTTCGAGGGTCTCCGCCGTGATTGGGCGTAGGCTTGGTGATCGGTTTTGGATAGTCCCGCCACAGCCAGCGCAGCGCGTCCGGTAAGATTGCTCCCCCCTGGTCCATGTCGTGATCTTTGTCGCCCGTCACAAATTTCACATCGTAGCCCATGTACTCGAGCGCCGAGTTCACGGACTGGTTGGCCAGC
>DASYXZ010000254.1:0-8580 GCA_035934315.1 Terriglobia bacterium
GGTGGCCATCAGCGATGCGGAACGAGACGAACTCGACCATATCTATAAGGGCCAGGCCGCCCATGGCCTGGCGCTTGAAAAACTCTCCCCACAAACCGTTCACAGTCGCGTGGCAGGATTTTCTCCCAACATCCAATCCGGACTTTTTATTCCCGGCGACCATTGGGTGGACAACGAGCGTTTGATGAAGGCCCTGGTGGAAGCGTGCCGCCGGTTGGGCGTGAAATTTTTAATGGGCAGCGGGGTGACGAGAATCAATGCTCAATCCAGGCGCGTCCAGAGTGTTGAAGCCCATAACCATTCGGGCGCCGAAAATTATTCTGCCTCCCATTTCGTTTTGGCGGCCGGGTGCTGGTCACAAGACCTAATGAAGCCGCTCGGGATAACCATTCCCGTCAAACCCTGCCGCGGACAGATGATCGAGTTCGAGGCGCCCTCTGATCTCCCGCTCACGGTTCGCGCCGGACATCACTATTTCGTTCCTCGATCATCGCGCCGCATCATCGCGGGCACCACTGCGGAATACGTGGGATTTGAAAAAGAGGTTACCGGGGAAGGACTGCGTTCGATCCTGGAAGGCCTGGAGCGTATCGCGCCATTGGTAAAGAACCTGCGTTTCCGGCGCGCCTGGGCGGGACTAAGGCCGGATACACCGGACCATCTGCCCATCCTGGGGTTTGGAGAATTGGAGAACCTGGTATTTGCCACCGGACATTTTCGCAACGGCATCCTGCTGGCGCCGGTGACCGGACAATTAATTTCAGAGCTTGTTCTTACCGGTTCGACATCCCGGCCGATCGGGGCCTACCAACTCAGGCGATTTAAGCTTTAGCTTATTTGTGTTTTGCCACCCAAAGTAACAGCGCGAAGATGACGACGGGAATCATCACCAGCATCAGATAAAACAAGATCCTTCTGGCCCACGGCGAGCGCCGCCGTTTCCAGTCCCGCAGTTCGGGGCGCTCGGCCACGCCCACCTGGTCCTGATGCTGGAGATCCCAGGCAAACTCGCGGGCGCTGGCGTAACGCTTGGCCGGGTCGCGTTCCATCGCGCGGTAAATTATTTCCTGCAACTGGGGAGATATTTCAGGAGCGATCTCACGCGGCGGGACAGGATTGTTCAACAGCCGGTCGTTCATGATGACGAAGGGATTGGGGCCGGGAAAGGGCACTTTGCCGGTCACCATTTCGTACAGCATAACTCCCAGCGAGTAGAGGTCGCTGCGCGCGTCGCCGCGCTTGCCCTTGACCTGTTCGGGAGAGATATAGTCGGGCGTCCCCATCGTCTTGGAAAGTTTGGCAAACGTGATGCGCCGCGCTCCGGTGTTGGCCGCGATGCCAAAGTCGATGAGTTTGGTTCGATCTTCAGCGTCCACCATTATATTTTCCGGCTTCAGATCGCGATGCACCACGCCGTGGGTATGAATATATTCCAGCGCATCCAGGATGCTCACGGCAATTCGCGCGGCGCGCTCCACCGGAAGTTTTCTCTGCTCGTTCAGGATCTCGCGCAGCAGCCGCCCTTCCACCCACTCCATGACCATGTAAATCTGGCTGCGGTCGTCATCGGCCATCACCTTCATCACGCCGGGGTGATCCAGTTTTTTGCCAATTTCCTCTTCCCGTTGAAAGCGCTCGTAGAAAACCGGATCGCTTTCCATCTCCGGATGCGGGACTTTAATGGCCACAGGGCGGCCGGTGCGCGAATCTGTGCCGCGAAAGATGGAAGCCATGCCGCTGCGAGCGGCGACGCTTTCAATGCGATAGTGGTCGAGTTGGTCGCCCGGATGTACAGGAGTCATCGTCAGCGCAGGTCAACTGCGGATGGGTCGGCGGCGATCCCGGGATTATCGGAGCTTGTAGGGACGCCCGCGGTACATGCCCACGCGCTCGACGCTGCGAACGCGGATAAGCTGGACGCTGATATTATCGCTACCGTCGCGCTCATTGGCAAGGGCCACGAGCTTACGTGCGGCCGCGTCCAGGTTCGCATCGTGACTGACAATTTGGCTCATGTCTGTTGCTGGGACTGATCCGTGCACGCCGTCCGAGCAAAGCAGGAGGACATCGCCGGCCTGCACCTGATTATCGCTGGTCTCCACGTTGACGAACAAATCGTTTCCCAGCGAGCGGCTGAGCACGTGGCGGGTGGGTACGTCATCCGCTTCGCGCGCGGATAGCACTCCCAGGCGCACCTGCTCGTTGGCTATCGTATGATCGCGCGTGAGAGCGTTTGCGTGGCCGTGCCGGATGAGGTAACAGCGCGAATCACCCACATGCGCCACCACGGCGCGATCGAACCGCAGGGCGCAGGCTACCAAAGTGGTTGCCATTGCTGGGCCGCCTGAGGTGCCTGCGAGGCCAGTCTCAAAAACATGCGTGTTGGCGGCTTGCACCAGGCGCGGCAATAGCGCGTTGTGCGATTCTCCACTTGCGGCCTGGCGGAAGCCGGAGAGCACCGTTTCCACGGCGGCGCGCGAGGCCACCTCGCCCCGTTCGTGCCCGCCTACACCGTCGGCTAGTGCAAACAGCCAGCCATGGCTTCTCACTTGTTCCGGCGTCTTAGGAAGCACGTACCCGAGATAATCCTCGTTCTCTTTGCGTACTTTTCCCGGATCGGAAAGCTGCGCGAATTCAATGTTCAGCATGGAACTCTCGGTTGAGCGGTACCCAAGGTCAACGTTGCCCTCGGGCCCGCTTGATGTTCTCCAATTGCTCCTGAACATTATGCCTCATGCCTCGTCAAACAAAACGGGCGGGCAAGAGCCCGCCCGGCATTGGTGATGAATTACCCGAAGTAAATCATGCCAAAGTCTGGACTCGACTTTCGACCATGGTTGTCCGGCCCATTTTCTTGCTGGCGCGAGTGAAGTAAATGCCGCCGTAAATGGCCCAGACTATCGCGATGCCAAACGCCAGGAGCGGCTCCATTTTGGTGCCGTAGCCCATGAACGGCCCGATCAAATAAAAGGCCATGCAAGCAAGATTGGCTGCCACTCCGAAGATTGGAATGAGAAGGTGGCGCACCACTTTGAAATTGGGGTGCTTGTGGTAGCAAACGATGCAGGTGATGCAACTGAGCATGTAGAGTAAGAACGTGCCGAAGTTCGAGGCCAACCCCATAGTGAGGAATGAATTGGGAAGCGCTGCCATTTTGTCATGCGTCGTATAACCCCAGCTTGACAAAAAGCCATGGGGCAACGCCTGGATGGCCGCATCGGCGGGGGCGCTTCCGTCGCCAAAGTACATTACGACGGTGAGGCAGCCGACCACGGCGGAAATGACCGCCAGCGTCCAGATGGCGCGATGCGGGGTGAGGTTTTTCGAATGCAACATTCCGAAGTGTCCCGGCACCTCATTGTCTTTCCCCATGGCGTAAGTGACGCGCGCCGCAGTATTCATGCAGGAGAGCGTCGTGCCGATCAGGGCGAGAAACACTGTTGTCGCTTCGCATAACATGAATATTCGTCCGCGCCCGGGCCCCAGCAGGGCATCGCCGACCATAATCATCATGTCGCCGATGGGCGCTGCGGAGCCTGCCGCATTCTGCATGGTATAGCCGCTACTGAGAAAATAATTGGCGGCAAAGTACTCGAATAAATAGCAGAACGCGCCCTGAACCAGCAGTGACACGATCACGGCGATGGGCACGTCACGCTTGGCGTTTTTGGCCTCGCCGCCCATCGAGGTTACCGATTCAAAGCCCACCAGAATCAGGATAGCGACCGTGGCTTGGACGAACATCCATCCGAAATTATGCATACCCACGACGGACTTGGCGTTGGAGTGTGACAAAAATGCGCCCGAGGAATCCGTGGTGGGATAATCGACGTGAAAGGGAACCACCTGCCCGGAGGCGTCCTTGGCACACTGCGGGTTCCCGTCAGCATCGCGCACGATAGTGTCGGTGGAGGCCCCGTTCACCACGGTCTTCGTGGTGGCAAATTCGCAGCTAAAGGCCGCGCTGGTTTGCGGGTCAAATTGCAAAGCCACGCTGCCCGGCGGATGATTCATGCGGTATCCAAGCGCCAGGACGGAAAATAATACCAGCGCGGAAATCTGAATCACGTTGATGGCGATATTGACCGAGGTTGATCCATTCACACCGCGGTACGCGATGTACGCCACGCCAAACGACATCGTGATTGCCACCAGCATCATGAACGCGGGCCCGGGGTTGGTGGCGTTCATAAAGGTCGGCCAGAGAGTACCCGCGAGGTAGCCGCAGATAACGCCGGTGACGCCCACCATGACGCCCGGATAAATCCAATAGTAAAGATGCGAGGCCCAGCCGACGATAAACTTGGAAAGCCGGGCGAACTTCCACGCCTTATCGTGGTTCAGGAACGCCTGCTCGGCAAAGTAATAAGAACTGCCGGTTCCCGGATACAGTTTCGCCATTTCCGCATAACAAACCGCCGTGGCCAGACAAAGCAACAGCGCGAGCACAATGCCCGCCCACATGGACGGTGATGTCGCGCCCTCCGTGGCCTGGGTCACAAAAGTAAGCCACAAAAAAGCGCCCGGTGCGATGAGCGCCATCGCGTTCATCGTCAATCCGGTCAAGCCCAGGGTCTTTTTCATTTCAACCGGCGTATTCTCCGCCATGTAAAATCTCCTTTTACCAATAAGAGTTGGTTCTGATGCTTGGCGAGGCCCGTTTCAGAGACTTCTCTAATTCCAGTTGATGCCCGTTGTGTCACTATTCCAATCAGCCCGCCTGAGCCGAAGTCATATTCCACTCTGCTTAACTTCGTGATCCATTGAACTGATGATTCGACACTAAAGGCCGCCGGATTTAACGTCAAACAAATAGTTTTTTTGGCAGGGATAAAAATGCCTTACCCAAATTTTTCTTTTGGTGGGGATAAAAGTTTGGCACAACTCGAATCGTCGCGGCCGCTGGCAAACGCACTGTCCATGGTCCTTCCGGGCAAAAACGTGAATACCCGGCGAAGGAGGGGAATGTTCCGGAATGCCTCAAGTTGCGTTAAAACTTCTAAGCACGATAAAAAAAATCGATTAGACGGACTCCGCTGCGAGCACTACGGTTAGCTTGGCAGCGATTGTGATATCTTAAGCGTCGAAGCAAGAGCCATTGCGCTTCGGACGTATCGCGGCTCAGGGATTAGGGAATGAAACTGGTCGGCTTTTTGCTATTGCTGTCGGGATGGGCGCTGGTGCTGAGCGCGGTAATCCTGCTTGGGTCAGCGCTGCCGCGCACCGCCTTCATGCTGGCCGGCGTCGGAGTGCAGGTGCTGGGACTGACCCTTGTGGTCCGCTCTCATCTGGTTTTGCGGAGGGAAAAAGATTGACGCCCATGCCTGTTCCCGCCCTTTACGAAACCTCGGCCGCACTTTGCATGTTTTTCATCCTTCTTGTTCCATTTGCCATCGCCGGGCTCTCCCTTGCCAATACCGGATTGGGCCGCTCGCGCAGCGCCGCTCACTCCATGCTGGCTTCGCTATGCGTGATTGCAGTGGCCGCGGTCGTGTACGTCATCTTTGGGTTTTCGTGGCAAGGTTTTGTTGGACTCCCGTCGCACGCCATTATCGTGACGGGCAAACCTTGGAACTGGATCGCTGCCGAACCATTTTTTTCGCGCGGAATAGACCGTGGCGGCACGACTGCCTCGCTGGTGTTATTACTCCAAATGTTCAGTGTTGGTTTGGCGGCGGTGATCCCACTGGGCGCTGGCGCCGACCGCTGGCGCTTGGGCGCGGCCTGCACCTCCACAGCCCTTCTGGCCGGGATCACTTATCCAATATTCGCGCACTGGGTCTGGGGCGGCGGATGGCTGGCGCAACTCGGAGCCAATTACGGTCTGGGCCACGGATTTGTGGATGCCGGAGGCGGAAGCACAATCCAAGCGGTGGGTGGGCTCACGGCCCTGTCCATCACGTGGATCCTGGGACCTCGTCGGGGCAAGTATTCCGCGGAGGGCATGCCGG
Source organism: Terriglobia bacterium (assembly GCA_035934315.1). Lineage (GTDB taxonomy): Bacteria > Acidobacteriota > Terriglobia > UBA7540 > UBA7540 > DASYXZ01. The sequence continues at coordinate 5,952 of DASYXZ010000254.1, forward strand.
CGGCCATCCCGGGTCATAATCCTGTCCTTGTATTGTTTGGCTGCCTGCTGGCGCTCGTGGGATGGATGGGGCTGAATGGAGCGGGCGCAATTTTGTTCACCGGCGCTGAGCCCCGATTTGTGGTGCTCATCGCTGTGAACACAATGCTCGCCGCGTCCTCGGCTGCGCTGGCCGCCGCAGCCATCACGCGCATTCGGTTTGGCAAGCCGGACGCTTCACTGAGCGCCAACGGCTGGGTGGGCGGATTGGTGGCCTCGAGCGCCGCGTGTGCTTTTGTCGATCCGGTCCCGGCCATCGTCATCGGATTGGTTGCGGGCACGCTTGTAACTTTTTCCGTGGAGTGGCTTGAGTTGCATCTGGCGGTGGACGATCCGAGCGGCGCGATTTCAGTCCACGCCGTGGCCGGAATTTGGGGCGTCATGGCGCTCGGACTTTTTGGACACTTTCCCGCTCCCGTGCTGAATGTGGCCGGCGGCCAATTGTCAGTGCCCAACGCCGGCGACACTGGCCAATGGATGGCGCAACTCGTGGGTGTTGCAACTCTTCTTGGTTTTGTGCTGCCGTTGACTTATGGGCTGAATTGGGTTTTGAATCGGTTTTACCCGCAACGTGTGCCCGCAGAAGGCGAGCGCCAGGGAATGGACCTGTACGATTTGGGGGCGGGTGCTTATCCGGAATTTGTGACCCACACGGACGATTTTACGCAGCGCTAAAGCTCCGGCTCTTTTGTAACGTCGATTTTTGTGGCGGTGTTTTGCTGTAGCCGTGAAAAATCAGCGGTCTGCGAACGCCGACCTGCTGTTAGCGGCACATGGACCACGCCAAAACGGACCAGGAAATGGCGGCGTAAAATTTCAGTTGCCCAGCGGCTTCACAATTGTGATGAAAGGATCGATGGGAAGGCTCCAATCCCCGAGCGGATCCGGGTGGCTCGGGTTAAAAGGCGCAAGGCCGCTTACCAGAAATTTTGTCAGGCCAAGTTTATTCTCTTCGATACCTTTAACGATGCATTTTGCAAGCTCGTACGCGCCGTAGTCGTTAAAATGCGTATTGTCTTTCAACTCGGCCGTCTGACCCGGGAATGTCCCCGCCGGATATTGCACAAAAGCCTTTTTTGAATTTTCGGGACCCAGGGCTTCGTAGAAATCCTTGCTCATGGCGTTCAAGTCAATCAGCGCCACGTGTTCCTGCGCGGCCTCCTGGCGCATCGCCTCCGGAAAATCACCAAGAGTGTTTACAACTTTGCCGTCCTTATCAAAGTCCCTTCGATTCATCGAAGTCACGAGCACTGGCGTTGCGCCCTTATTTCGCGCGCCATCCATATAGAGTTTCAGATATTGCTTGTAGCCCGTGAACGCATCCAAATGGTTGCGGCCCGGTTTTTGATCGTTGTGGGTGAATTGGATGAACAAATAATCACCCGCCTTGATGGTGCTCATGATTTTATCCAACCTTTTTTCTCCCATGAAGGCCATCAGCGTCTCTCCGGATTCCGCATGGTTGGCGATCGCCACGCCCCTCTTGAAGAATCGCGGCAACATCTGGCCCCACGCGCACCACGGCTCTTTGTCCTGGTCAACGACAGTGGAATCGCCCGCCAGATACACCGTGACGGCGTCATCCACTTTGGTTACTTCAATCGCATCAACGCTCGGCCGTGTCCCGATGAATTCCAGTGTCAGCTTGTGGTCCCAATCGAGGTTGGTCAGTTCCCGTGGCTTCAATCTTACCCGCCCGCCCGAGTGAATCTCCGGATAACGCACGTTAACCGTAAATGAATAGGAGGCGATTTTTCCGGGCGCGGTGCGTATTTCATCCAGCATCAACCGGCGCGCCTCAGCCTTGACCGTGGTGACGGATTCGCTCGTCTCGTTCCCCAGCGTGACGGTCACGTTGTAATTCCCTTCGGGCACTGCGACGGAAAAGAAAAAAACATGGTCGCTCGAGCAATAGCCGCTGCCCGGCGTCTTTTTCCCGTCCCGGTTGAAACACGCAACGGTTGATGCCAGGTCAAAACCGTAACCACGCTCTTCCGTGTAAACCGAGTCTGCCAGGATACCCGTATGCCTGAGCGGGGGCTTGCGGGTGCCAAAATCAAATTTGAACGCGGTCTTGGCGGAGGCAGCGACTGCGGACGAAATGCTGCCAAGCAAAAAGAACGTGATGGTCCAGCGCAACAAAGCCGCAGCCAAAAATCTGTTCATAGACTCTCCCGTGCGACGAATCGCCTCGACTGCCTTCTTCAGATTCTCCAACCCCCTGCGGGGTGTTTGCGCCAAGAAGCCAGGGGCGTCACGGCGGATGAAAGAAACCCTACGGCAATGCGGCAAGTCCGGGAGACGATTGGGCCTCAAATCCTACCCGCGCTTTCGGGAATCCCCCGGCCCGCGCCGTCAGGCGAATTTTTCCCTCATCGCGTGTGGACTTCACAATCACCAGACACCGCCCCTGGCGCGATTCGGCCACTCTCTCTGCCCGAGTTGCTGCGCAAGATTTAGCGCCTCTTCCCAGTCCTGTCTCGCGGCGGCGACATTCAGTTCATCATCGGCGTCGCCCTTTACGCCAAGACACCACAGGCGAAGCAAGGGATCGTGCTCATCGTGGGCTCGTGTGGCGAGTTCTTCTGCGC
>DASYXZ010000262.1:0-8496 GCA_035934315.1 Terriglobia bacterium
GGCTGGTTTTGGTGTTGATTCTGGGCAAATGGGTGTTAGACTTAGGTCGAACGGGTAGGTGCCCTTCCGTGAAACAGGTCAGCAGCTCGCCAGAGGTCATCCGGTTTGGTGTTTTTGAGGCGGATACTCGGACGGGTGAGTTGCGCAAACACGGTCAGCGAATCAAGCTGCAGGAACAGCCGTTCCAGGTCCTGTCCCTGCTGCTCGCGCGGCCGGGAGAGCTGGTAACGCGCGAAGAGTTGCGTCTGAAGCTCTGGCCGGCTGACACCTTCGTGGACTTCGAGCACGGCCTGAACAAAGCCATCAATAAACTGCGAGAAGCCCTCGGCGATAACAGGGAGACACCGCGCTATATCGAAACCTTTCCACGACGTGGCTATCGATTTATCGCTCCCGCCTTGACCGACCAGCGGTCATCGAACCCCATTGGATCAGGAGCGGAGCCGACGGCACTGCCTCATCCGGTTCCGAGCGGCTCCGCGCGCCGGGTCCGGTGGATAACGTTCGCCATGGTCCTTATGCTGGTGGTGCTCGTCCTCGTGGCATCGGCGCTATGGTATAGGCTGGCCCGCAGGCAGCTTTACCCCGCAGCTGCGACGTTCTCCGCGGCGCCCATCCGCTCGCTGGCCGTCCTGCCGCTCCAGAACCTTTCCGGCGAAAAGGACCAGGAATACTTTGCTGACGGGATGACCGATGAGCTGATCACCGACCTCGGACAGATGAGCGCGCTGCGTGTGATCTCCCGCACATCCATCATGCAATACAAAGGAACGTCCAAGACGCTGCCGCAAATCGGGCGGGAACTGGGCGCCGACGCCATCCTGGAGGGCGCGGTTTTCCGCTCTGGCACCCAGGTGCGCATCACCGCCCAACTGATCGACGCCCGAACCGACAAACACCTCTGGGCGCATGGGTACGAACGCGATCTGCGCGATGTTATCACCATGCAGGACGAAGTGGCGCGCGACATCGCCGATGAAATCAAAGTCGAGCTGACGCCCCAGGAGCGGATGCGGCTGGCCGGTTCCCGCCCCGTCAATCCGGAAGCGCACGAAGCCTACCTAAAGGGCCTCTATTACTGGAATCAGTTCACCGAGGCGGATGTCAAGAAGAGCGGCGGATTCTTCCAGCAAGCGATCGAAAAGGACCCGAATTACGCCCTGGGCTATTCCGGCTTGGCCAATTACTTCGGCGTGATGTACGTCCGCTTCGATGATTATTCTCGCAGTGATGCATGCCCGAAAGCTGAGGCCGCCGGGCTCAAAGCCGTTGAGCTTAATGATTCACTTGCCGAGGCTCACCACGCGCTGGGCGGAATCCGGTTGTTCTGCGATTGGGACTGGCAGGGCGCCGAGAGCGAATTGAAACGGGCCATCCAGCTCAATCCCAACTTTGCCGAGCCTCGCCGCGTTTATGCCAACCTCCTGGCGTTCCAAGGACACGCAAATGAAGCCGTGGCGGAGACGGAGCGGGCGGTCGAAAACGATCCGATGTCGGCCGACCTCAGCCTGAACCTCGGATGGATCTATTACTTGACGCGCCACTACGACCACGCCGTCACACAGTACCGGAAGGCGATCGACATGGACCCGAACCGGCCTGAAAACGGCTTGGGTCTTGGCAATGTTTACGTCCAGAGGGGACAGCTTGACCTGGCCATCCGCGAGTATCGCAAGGCGGTCGAGCTTTCCGGAGAGGCGCCCTGGGCGTTATCGGACTTGGGCTATGCGGACGCCCTCGCAGGGAAGCGACGCGAGGCGCTCGAAATCTTAAAGCAATTGAACGAGATGTCCAAACATCGGCCGGTCCCAGCTCTCGATCGAGCGCTCTTATACATCAGTCTGGGCGATAAGCAGCAGGCCCTCGCGTGGATCGAGAAGGCATATGAGCAGCACGATGGGAAAATGCTCCTCCTCAGGGCGGATCCGCACTACGATAGCCTCCGATCGGATCCGCGCTTCCAGGACCTCCTGCGCCGTATGAATTACCCCCCCTAAACTCTTGTAGCCCTCACGACGAAAACGGCCATTGCCGACCCCGGGACTCCTAGCCCGCATTTCTCAACAGGTTTACTGAAAACTGATTCTGAGCCTTGGCGGGCGATGCTGAGTTGGATTTTGGCCTGTACCGTGTCGAGGCGAGACCTTTGCCGGATTGGGCAGAGTCTGTGCGTTTCAGATTCTGATGCGGCTTGTGACGATGAATAATATTGAATAATCCTGTAATCAGCATTACTGTTATTTGAACTATTCTGCAACTTGGCCTTTGAGCCAGCGGCGGCAAGCCGTCAGATGATGGACGCACTCCATAAATCATCCTTCGACGGGCGAGGGCGCGGAGCCACCCCACAATTCCGAGACCACCATGCCGCCCAGAATCAGGCCGCAGCCGAGCAGAACTTTTCCGCTCAGCCGCTCTCCGGTGAGAAATCTCGAGGTGAGTGCCGCGAAAACGGGTTCCAGGGCGAAGATCAGCGCAGTGTGCGCGGGTGGTGTGTATTTTTGCGCCCAGTTTTGAACTGAAAAGGCAAACGCAGTCGCGAGGATGGACGTGACCGCCAACGCAAGAACGAGGCCGCCGGTCCAATGGAGCTTGAGGGATCGATCAAATGGAAGGGCCGTAATCGAGATCGCGCCCACCGTCAAGATTTGCAAGGGCACGAGGTGCTGAAACGAAAATTTTAACGTGTACTTCCCCACCAGAACAATGTGAAGCGCAAAGGAAATGGCGCCAAAGAGCACCAGAACGTCGCCGCGATTCACCGCGCTCAATCCTGAAGGCAGCACGAGAAAATAAAGACCAGCCAACCCCAGCAGCCCGCCTCCCATGTTGGCAGTGTTCATTCGCGCGCCTTGAAGCAACATGATGAGGGGCACCAAGATCACACTGAACCCTGTGATAAATGCGGCCTTGGGAGGTGTGGTGTAAATCAACCCCGACGTCTGGAAGATATACCCGCAGAAAAGGAAAGCACCCAGGATAAGTCCGGGCACAATTGCGCGGCGATCCATGGAGCCACATTTGAGAACAAAGAACAGCAAGACTCCGGCAACCGTAAAGCGCAGAGCCAGGAAAGGAAGTGGTGAAGCGTCATTCAAGGCCCCTTTAACGATGACAAAAGTGGAGCCCCAAATGAACGTCACGATGACGAGAAGAGCTTCTGCCTTGGCCCGTTGGCTCATAGGAAGATTTGAGATTGACAAGCGACGGGTGGCAAGTCAAGAAGAGGTTTGCGGTTTTACGCTCCGCGTGAGTTCGGGCCCCGCTACCTTCGGCTGTTAAGTTTCGCGAGCAGTCGTAGTATTTCCAAGTACAGCCAGATCAGAGTGACCATCAGACCAAAAGCGCCGTACCATTCCATGTATTTGGGCGCGCGAGCCGCGACGGCTGATTCGATGAGATCAAAATCGAGCACCAGATTGAGAGCCGCCAGTCCCACGACGAAAAGGCTAAAGGCGATGCCGATGGGTCCGTTGCCATAAATGTAAGGAATTTGCACGCCGAAGATACCCAGCAAGATAGTCGCAAGGTAGAGGAGCGCGATTCCTCCCGTCGCCGCCACGATTCCCATCTTGAAATTCTCCGACGGACGAATCAGGCCGGACGAATACGCGATGAGCATGGCGAGCAATACGCCGAAAGTCAGCCCGACAGCCTCAATGGCGATTCCGTGGTAGCGCGCTTCGAAAAGCGCGGAGATCGCGCCCAGAAACAAACCTTCGAGAATCGCATACAAGGGCGCGGTGAATGCCGCCCAGTCCTTCTTGAATATTGTCACCAGAGCGACAATGAATCCTCCGATAGCCGCCGCCCCGGCGATAGGCATCGCCATGCCCGTGGGATCCGAGCGAAACTTGTTCCAAGTGAAAGTAGCAGAGATGGCCAGCAGGATAAATAGGACTCCCGTCTTATTGATGGTGCCTTGCAGGGTCATGGCAGATGCAGAGTCCACGATCTGAGCGTCCTGTGAAAAGCCCATCCGATTGAGCGCGGGGTTGGAAGTTTTCATCAAAGCCATGTCAATCTCCTTATTCTGAGCAACCTCGGCCTGTGCCTCATGCCGAGCTCGTGGCGAGTTCCATTATCTCACTTTCTGCCAGAAGCCGGTCTGACTGTTTGGCGCGAGCAAGGATTTTTTCCACCAGTTCTTCAGCAGGTGCGATGCCGCGTTGTTCCAGCCAGAATATCACATTCGACTTGCCGCTCATGGGACCGATATCGATTTTCTGCGCCATGCCAAACCAGTGCGAGGGCACGCCGGAATAAACTTGATTGGCCAACTCAATATCATGTTTTTTATAAGCTTTGATAACGGCCGCGGCGTGGACTCCGGTGGCCGTTCTAAAAGCGTCCGAGCCGACCACGGGATAGTTGGGCGGGATGGTTACGCCTACGCTTTCGGAAACGGCTACCACATATTCCTTCAGCTTCGTCAGGTCGTGTTTGATGGCTCCCATCAGCTTCAGGTTAACCAACATCTGGTCCATGGGTGTATTGCCCACGCGCTCGCCGATGCCGAGTGCCGAGGCGTGGACCTGGTCGGCGCCAGCCTCGAAAGCCGCGAGGGAATTGGCCACGGCCAGGCCGCGGTCAGAGTGACCGTGCCAATCCACGCGAATTTTTTCTCCTGTCGGTTTCACCACTTCATCAATCACAAATCTGAGGAGGGCGCGGACTCCGCGCGGCGTCACATGGCCCACGGTGTCGCACACCACGATGGCGCGTGCGCCGCACTCAATGGCGGTGGAGTACAACTTTTTGATTGCTTCGGGGCGGGCGCGCGTGGTGTCTTCAGTCACGTACATGACGGGTAAATCGAGACTGCGCGCGAATTTCACCGCGCGCTCCGTTGTTTCGAGCAGGAAATCAAGCGTCCAGTTTTCCGCGTACTGGCGGATGGGGCTCGAACCCAAAAAAGTGGCCGCTTCGATTTCCAGCCCCGAGCCCTGCACTATGTCGGCAATCGGACGGATGTCAGACTCAATGGTGCGTGCGGCGCAATTCGCCCGCAGCTTTAATTTCCCTGCAACGATTTCTTTCGCCAGGCGAAGCACGTCTTTTTTGGCGCGCGGCCCCGCGCCGGGCAAACCCAGATTGAGGGAATTGATGCCCAACGCTTCCATCAAATGGAGAATGTGAATTTTGTTTTCGATGGGTGGATCGAGGACGGAGGGCGATTGGAGGCCATCGCGCAAAGTTTCATCGTTCAAAAGCGGCTGCCGCGCCAGGTTCAGTTCCGGGCCATCAACACGGTTCCAGTCGTAGATGAGGTCGCTTTTTATCATGGCCGCCGCGAGAAATGGAAAAGTGGCCAGTGGTTAGGGGCGGACAATCAGTGGAGAGGCGACAGGTGAGAGTTAAGAGTTGAGGGTTAAGAGTTGAAAGTTAAGAGTTAAAAACTTATCGCCTCCTGGATCACTTTGACCGCTTAACTCTCAACTCTAAACTCTTCCAGCCACTCGTCACTTGCCACTCCTTTTGCTGAACGCTCCCAGAATATTTACCGGGTGCAGTTCAAATCTTTCGCCTGCGGTGGAATCGTCGGTCGCAGCCGCGCGGTAAAGAGCATGGCAGCGCTCGCAGCGATAGACCACGGCGGTTGGGCCCAGTTCTTTTAGTATCGCTTCATCTGGAGTGTACCAACGCTTTAGATGTCCCACACAAAACTTGCCCTTTTCATCCTTTACGTCACAAGCTCTCTGGCCGGGCTTTTTTTCTCTGAGGTTCAGCGCCACAAGGTTTGCCTCTCGGTACCGTTTGGAATTTTATTCACGGAGATTTCCGTCATCCATTTGCGTGCCGTGTTTATTCAGGACTATTTTACTCGAATCACTTTAAGAAGTGCAAATCCGCGCTTCGCTCACTGACTTTAATTTTGTAGCGTGGAAATTCAGGTTCTTATGCTGGTCTTAATCGATATGTGCCGGGCCTAAGGACCGCCCTGCTCCATATTCCACTTTCATCAGGCAAAGCCCCGACGCAGGAGCGGTGGGCCCGGCGCGGGTGCGGTCTCGCGCTTTTAAGATTTTCAGGACTTCTTGAGGCTCAAGTTTACCTCTGCCCACCTCGAGCAATGTGCCCACGATATTGCGAACCATGTGATGAAGAAAGCCGCTGCCTCGCACTTCGTAAATCAAGGTTGAAATTCGTGGTCGCCACAAAATGCGAGATGCGAATATTGTCCGCAAGTTGGTGCTCTGGACGTCCAAAGGCCGCGTGGGCGGTTCATGAACCGATCCATCTGACCCCGCGAACGAAGTAAAATCATGTTCTCCTTCCAGATACCTCGCCGCTGTCGCGATAACTTTAAGGTCGAGTGGATAAGGATAGTGGTGGACGTACCGTACCGTAAAAGGGGAAGCGATCGGCGCCAACGAGATTCGATATCGATATGTCTTTGCTCGGGCGTCGTAGCGCGCGTGGAACGACTCTTCCACTTCCTCCACTTTCTTGACGCGAATCGTGGAAGGCAAAAGGTTATTCATCGCTTTTAATAAATTTGCCGGGGGAATGTTTCCAGGCATCTTAAAATTTGCCACCTGATTCAACGCATGAACACCAGCATCTGTCCGGCCCGAGCCGTAAAGCGTGACTCGCTCCTCAATAAGTTTTTCAAGCATTGATTCAAGGCAAGCTTGAATGGTGGGCACATTAGGTTGGCGTTGCCAACCATGAAAATCGGTCCCATCGTATGCGATGAGCAGGCGGATGTTGCGCATGGAAAACCGTCCGTGTTCCGTTGCTGGTAATTACCTAACTTACAACAGATAGCTTTGTACTGACAATGGACAGTTTTAATTGTGTTCGCTTTCGGACATGTCAGTCTCAAGACCGGACAGTTTAATCGATCGTAGTTGTCGCACCAGAAATGTTTGCGCTATGCTTATCAAATATTTACAAGTGAAAGAAGTGGTGGCACTAACGGTGCAACCCTTTTGGTTGAGAAAGCCGCGTGAACAGTTATTCTGAACGGAGCGAAGGATCTAATGGGGGACATTTGGCAGGAATATTATTGGAACGACTGGTCAGCCAATACAATGGACAGATGTTTCCACCGGCATGTCACTCACCCTACGTTTGTCAAAACCGCCAGGGCAATGCTAAACTTGGTGGTCAGTCGCGCCCGGTTGGATTCCAGTCGTATCCCCGCACGTCATGGTCATCCCGCCGAAATGGGTAGCCGTGCCGACCTGGCAGAATTTGCCGAAAAGCGGCACAAGGATGCCCCGCAACAGCGGAATATTTGGTTTGCTGCCTTTTATTTGAAACCATGCGTCTAATAAATTCGTAAGTATATTCAGCACTTGGAAGAATTAGAAATCTCATTTTGCAGGGAGAAGGACATTTAATGAAATACAATCGCTTTGGCTGGTTAATCATCGGCTTGACCATGGGAACCCTTTTCGGATCGGGAACTCTTTGCGCCCAACAAACACCAACGTCCTCGCCTTCCGGGGAGAGCGTGCTCACACGTCCGGCCCACCTGGATTACTCACAGAGCCGGTCATTTCCGAACATTTTCGAGCCCTATAGCACCCCTCGTGTCTCCGAAGGCTCGTTGACCAACTCGGAACGGCTGCGAACGCTCATCCAAAACGGTAAGCTGGAGTTGTCGTTGGAAGATGCCATTGCCTTGGCGCTCGAAAACAACCTGGATATCGATGTCGCGCGATATACGCTTGAGTATGCCCAACTCGATATTCTTCGGACCAAGAGCGGAGGCGCAACGCGTGGGATCAATCCCGGCCTGTTTGGCGGCGTCCAGGCGTTCGCGGGAACCAGCGGCGGTGGCGGCGGCGGCGGAACGGGCGGAGCCGGTGGACTCACCGGCGGCAGCGGAGCGGGCAGCGTCGGAACCACCTCCTGCTGCGATCCAGTCGCCGGATTCAATTTCCGATGGGATCGGAACAGTTCGCCTCTTAACTTTACCACCGTGTCGGGTGTCCCAGTGGTCACCAATCAGACGACCAGCGGCTCCGCATTTTTCGCGCAGGGATTTCTTACCGGCACGAGCTATGCGGTTGCAATGAGCGGTACCCGGCAATCCACCACATCCCTCAACACTCTGTTCAATCCTGTGGTGCCCACTGGTTTGACGTTTGGATTTACACAGAAGCTCCTGAATGGTTTTGGATATCGTGCCAACGCTAAATTCATCCGCATCGCCAAGAATGACCTGAAGCTGGCCGACAGCACGTTTCGGCAGCAGGTAATCACAACGGTGGCGAATGTTTCGAATCTCTATTCGGATCTGCTCTCATTCAAGGAGAATGTCCGCGTGGCAGAGCAATCCGTAGCATACGCGGAGAAACTGCTGGCCGACAACAAACGCCAGGTGGAAATCGGGACGCTGGCACCTATTGAAGTCGTGCGCGCCGAATCGGAAGTGGCCACGGACCAACAGGCGTTGATTGTGGCGCAAACCAGTTTCCAGGAGCAACAGGAGTTATTGAAAACCGCGATCTCGAAGCACGTGGATGCTGATTTGGCGGCGGC
>DASYXZ010000267.1:0-4135 GCA_035934315.1 Terriglobia bacterium
ACGACGTTGGCGGTGTTCGCAGGCGCATCGGTGACTTTATTTTGCACGTTGATATGGAGGCGAACGGTTTTGCCGTGGGCGATGAGACGTTCGAGGATTTCCTGATCTTCGGCGGCGATGCTGACAACGGGAATGTCGTAAAAGGTGTTGAAGCCGAGCGCGCCAGTATGCGTGAGATGCATGCCCTGGGATTTTCCGCCGCCCTGTCCGCCGATGACGGCGACAGCGCCCGCGTCATGGGCCTTTTTCAGGAAGGGGCCGAACTGGGCGAAGGCGGCCATGCCGTTTTCCGGTCGCGGGCCCTGCTGCACGGCCATGATTACTTTGCCGCGCCAGTTGCTGGAATTTTGCTCTTCTTCCTGCTGGAGATTGTAAACGTTGACGGTGACAAGATCCGCGTCGACGCCACCGGCGGGAGTGGAGCCGACCCAGCCCATGGAATCGACCATTAATTTGTGAGGAGCGGGCGAGATGATTTCAGCGTCTGCGGAAATGCGCGTCCAGCCGCGAAAAATTTGCCAAGGCTCGGCGTGGACGTTTTGCAAGCCGATTTTTTTCATGGTGTCGAGACCCCACTGAATGGCGGCGTTGCATTGCGGCGAGCCGGTGACGCGCGCGCCAACGTCGTCGCTCAAATCCTCGAGTTCGGGATAGGCGTGAATGTCCAACATGCCGTGGCCGGCGATGGAGGAGAGCGCGGGAAGTAAAGCGTCGTTTGCGGAGGGAGGAGGCGCGGGGCGATTACCTGCGGTGGCGGCGAAGGCGATACCGACGAAGAAAAAGAAAGCGACGACGAGCGCGGGAGCGGAAACTTTACGAATCATTTTTCGAGGTCCTCGACTTTCGTGATTGCGGTTAAGCGGCGGCCATTCTGTCAAATCGCAGAGCGAGGCGCAAGCGGCTGACGCGAAGGCGCAAAAGTGCATCTAATTTTACGTAGGTTTTTTACGTAGTTCGCTGGCGGGAAAATTTCAGGAATTTTAAGTTGAGGTGCGAGAATCCGGCAGTAAAATATAGGACTTGTGGGCTGAGAAAACGGCTTGAAGTGGTGTTGCAGGACGTCCACCGCAAATGAAACCGGCAAATATTTATTCTGCAAGCTGGAAGCCAGCAACACGAGGCCTATTCGTTCAGCCGCAATTTATCGGAAACACTTTTGCATTTTTGAAGCGTCTAATCAATTGGGGCATTGCGCCCGTGAGAGAGTGAAAAAAGGAGATGAAGTCACATGAGTAATGAAGTGTATCAAGTACGGCGGTGGGTGGGGGTAGGCGTACTGATGGTCGCGCTGGTCGCCGGAGCGTTTTTGGGCACATGGGCGGTGCGGTGGGCCGGGCAGAAAGTGCTGGGCGCGCCGAAAGTTCCGCTGACGCTGGCGGGGAATGTGGATCCGATCCGTCTGGGAAGTTTCACCAATGGATTTGCTTCGGTGGTGCGACCGGCGCTGCCTGCGGTGGTCAACATATCCACGACGAAAGTGATCAAGGTGCAACAGAACATGCCGGGGTTCTTCAACGATCCATTTTTCCAACAATTTTTCGGGAATCAGTTCGGCGGACCGGCGAGGCCGCAAACGGAGCGGGAGACGAGCCTGGGTTCGGGGGTGATCGTCAATTCGGATGGTTACATACTGACGAACAATCACGTGGTGGCGCACGGCGGGAACATCAAGGTTGTGTGGAACAACAAGAATTACGCGGGTAAAGTGGTGGGCACGGATCCGTTAACGGATATTGCGGTGGTGAAAATTGACGCGACGGGGCTGCCGACGATTGCTCTCGGCGATTCCTCGAAATTGCAGGTGGGCGATGTGGTGTTCGCGATTGGCGACCCATTTGGAATCGGGGAGACGGCGACGATGGGAATCGTGAGCGCCACTGGCCGCAGCATCGGACTCGAGACACAGGAACAGGGCAAGCAGGCTTACGAGGACTTCATTCAAACCGACGCAGCGATCAACCCGGGAAATTCCGGTGGAGCGATGATCGATTTGCACGGCGATCTGGTGGGAATCAATACGGCGATCATTTCGAGCGGATCTTCGATGAATGGAGAAGGCGGAAATGAAGGAATTGGCTTTGCGATTCCGATCAACATGGCACGGAATATCATGCAGCAGATTATCGAGCACGGGAAAGTGGAGCGCGGATACATGGGCGTTTACATCCGCGATCTTTCGCCCGAGTTTGCGAAAGAGTTCAACTATAACGGGGGAGGGGCGGGCGCGCTGGTGAGCGACGTGACGGCTGGCAGCCCAGCGGCGAAAGCCGGAATCAAGCGAGGGGATATCATACTGGGTTTGAACGGCGAAGCGCTCAACGGCTCAGGAGATCTGACGGCGCGCATTGCGAGCACAGCGCCGGGCACGCCTGTTCAGTTGAAGGTTTTCCGTGATGGGAAAACATTTCAAGTGCCGGTGACTCTGGGCGAATTGCCGGAGCAGGGCGGGACATCCACTGCTGCATTGGGGGAGGGTGGCTCTGGGGAAAACAGCAGCAAGGCGCTGGAAGGCGTGCAGGTTGAGAATCTCACGCCGGAGATTGCACAACAACTGAACCTGCCCGCATCGGCGCATGGTGTGGTGGTGGACTCGGTGGATCAGTCGAGTGCGGCGGCGCAGGCTGGACTGCAGAGAGGCGACGTGATAGTGGAGGTTAACCATAAAACTGTCAACAACATGGCGGACTTCCGCGCGACCATGGCGGGAACGGGCAACCAGCCTGTGCTATTGCTGGTGAGACCAAGAGCCCAGAGCAATGTGACGGAGTACATACTGGTAGAACCTCAATCTTAATCAAAACTGCCGGCAAAAGCGGGCTCAAATCAGGAGGGCTGGAAAATGCAGAATTGGCACCCGGCCCTCCTCTTTTTTTGCTCGGAATAGGTAACCTTTTTCAGCCAAAAAGGGCGGGAGAAGGAATTGGCGGATATTATGAAAACTTTACCCGCTGGATTGGTGGTTATTACCCTCAGCACCCCATGGGTAATGCAGAGTTTTTCGGGCGGCAATACCCTTGCCCCCTTATTGACAATGAAGTAGAAGCGTATTCAGATGAGTTGGCAAAGGTGACTTGGGAAATGTGCGACAAAAGAGGGGTATGGAGCAATTCTTGCAGAGAGATAATTGGACGAAACTGCGCGCGCAGTTACGTGTTGTATAGGTTTGTGTAAAAGAGGCAGTAAACCATCACAGGGGGAACAACTAGGGCACGGCTTACGGTATCATTTAAGGCAACCAAGTTTCAGACTGGTACAATCGTACTATTCACCGGGCTGCCGGCCCCAGTACTACAATGTCCATCGCGCCGATTAGTGTCGTAAGGTCAACGGGAAGCGCGCCAATTCGGGGGAAGGCACCGATGTCGTCGAACGGAAACGGACGTTATCCAGACTATGAAGCGCCTTTCACGCTGCTGACAGCGGGGAAGCCGCGATGGCGATCTTTTACGGCCGGATTCGGAGTTGAATTTTTGGTGCTGGCCTGTGCGCTGTGGGTTCCGCTGTTGTTCCCCAAACAAATGGACGTTGCGAAGCAATACATGATCACAGAAATTACCGCACCGCCAGTCCGTGCATGGAAGCCGCAACCGAAAGTGCGGCCGAAGTTGCAGCCAGTGAAGCGGGTGGAAGTAGCGAAGCTCGAACCAGTACCTGTGCCAGTGCCGCCGAAACCGAAAATGATCGAGCCGGTATTCGAAAAGCCGATTGTGTCGAAGCCGGTGATCCGCAAGAATCTGACAAAGGCGCCGCAGATAAACGTGTTTGCGCGCGCCGTACCGGACAAGCCGACGACATCGCTGGGAAGTTCGGCGATACCGGATTTGAAGCGCCCGAAGGCTCCGGTACAGACAGGTGGATTCGGCGACCCGGACGGATTGCCTTCGAAGACCAAGGTGACGCAGCCGGTGAACATCGCGCCAGCTGGCGGATTTGATATGCCGGTTGGACCGGGAAAAGGAAACGGCACCGGGGGCGCGAAGGGCGTTCAGGGCGTGGTGGCGAGCGCGGGATTTGGCAACGGCACGGCGATCGCGGGCGGAGTTCGAAACGGCGGGAAAGTGCAACAGGGAGTGTTTGCCGACGATCGAGCAACGACTGGGCCGCACGTGCAGAAAACCAGTGGGGTGCCGCATCA
>DASYXZ010000282.1:0-31203 GCA_035934315.1 Terriglobia bacterium
CCTTGACGCGCTTTCAATTCGATAACAGCTTGGGCTCCGCCATCCTCGAACTTGATTCGAACGCTGCCATCATTTCCTACGAAGAGTATTACCCGTTCGGCGCCACATCCTATCAGGCGGTCAATAGCGCCATCGACGTAAGCGCGAAGCGCTACCGCTACACGGGAAAGGAACGTGACGACGAAACGGGATTCTATTATCACGGCGCGCGCCACTACGCCCCGTGGTTGGCCCGATGGCTAAGCTGCGACCCGAAAGGAATGATAGACGGGACTAACTTGTATGCCTATGTGCGAAATAATCCAATGAATCTCGTTGACGCAACGGGAACTCAAGGCACTCCGCCACAGAAGCAACAGGTCAAAGCAGGGACGCCGGAGTATGCGCAATTACGGAAGCAACTCGCCACTGCCCAAGACTCGATTCTCCATCTTACGCAAAGGATTTCAGCAGAAGAGGCAGTCAGGAAGGAGTACGAGGATAAGCCTCCAGCTAAAGACTTTGTGGAATCTCAGGCGAGAGGGGGCACGGAAGTTTTCTTGATGAAAATGGAAGTTAAGGACCTTGAGGAACGACAAAAAGTGGCAGACCAAGTGTCAGAGCTTATCGAACAACTTCCGGAGGAAGAGCAACTCGCCGAACTGAAAACACGATTCTTAAATCTGGGAGGCACGGCCGAGCAATTGGAGGCGGAGCTGTCCGATTTTGACGCGGCAACTCAAACTAACACCGGCGCGACCACATCACAGCAGACACAACCTGGCTCTGCTACGACGCAGGGATCCAGCACAAGTCAGGCTGTATCCAGCGGAAAGCTCAGTGCTCTCAAGAGTGCATTGTTGTGGAGCTCCCGTAATCTCGGGCTTTATGCGACCCTCGGTGGGACCTATAAGACAAATCTGACTCCCACTCCTACTAAGCCAGGAAATCCATCATCATCTCCGTGGGGCTCCTCAGTTTCGGTGACTGCCTTCTACAGAATTCCTTGGTCATCGAAACACTTCCAAGTGGTTCAGTCTCCGGCCCTGACGTTTCAGGCTAGCCAAGCAAGTACAAACAGCAGTGATTATGGGGCCGGAGCGTACGCTGCGCCGGGAGGGTACACCAGCATGAATCTGCTTCAGTTCGTCGCAGGCGACCCCCAGGGGCTGCGACTGACAGGGGCATTGCAGGCGCGCTTTGGTTACGCGGGGGCAGGGGGTGGGAAAAGCGATTATTGGTACGGCGCCGGAGGCGCCACCCTAGAGGCTGGCTCTGCAAATGGATTGAATATAACAGCCTCGGCAATTTTCACCGACCCGTTGCCGGGCGGTCCTGTGCCGAGCTTCAGTGTTCAGGTGGGCCCACGATGGCGGTTTTGGTGAAGTGTTGAAGAGGGCGGACGGGGCTAGACCCGGCGTTGGGGTTTTTATATTTCCTGGAAGCTCGGACTTCTGGGGTTTGCTTTACTGATCCAGGAGGGAAAACTTCTCATGCCCAATCCAAATTTTCCGGCTGGCAGAGTCGTGGTAGGCGGCGCTGAAGCAGCGTCGAATTCCGTTGACGGGCACGTGTACTCCGATTCCGGCCTGGCAGCTTCTGGTCTGACCTTGCGGGCCTACAGCATCGGCTTTGCCGGCGCGGACACCAAGCTTGGCGAGAGCAAGACTGACGCGCAAGGCGCCTTCTCGATTGTTTACGCGCCGGGAGCAGGCGCCATCAACCTGGAAATTCGCGCCGTTGACAGCCAGCAGAAAGAGACGCCGCTGAGCGCGGTCAGGTACAACGCCGGAGTGCACGAGACGCTCAACCTGATTGCGCCTTCCAGCTTGCAGCCGCTGGCGCCGGAATACCAGCGACTCTCCGCCGACATGGACAAGCAAGTCGGCGGCATCGCCAAGCTGGCCCAGGCGCAAGAAAGCGCCGACCGTCAGGACTTGACCTTAATCAATCAGGCGACCAACTGGGACGCGCGGCTAATAGCGCTGGCCGGCATTGCCGCACAGCAAGCTGCTGGGACCGGACTGGGGCAGGACGTGCTCTACGCCCTTTATCGCGTCGGCTTGCCCAGCGATGCCGCGCACCTCGCGCTGGTGCCTTCGACGACCGTGCGGGCCGCCTTGAAAAAAGCCAGTGACGCCGGGATCGTAAGCCTGAACGCCGATCAGCTCGCCGCCGCCACAAAATCATTCCAGGCCTTTGCCACCAAAACGCGCGTGACGCTGTCCGCTCCGGGCGCGGTTTCCAACTATGGCGCCCTGTTGTCGGCAAACGTTCCGACCAGCTTTGCCGACCTATATTTCAGCAATCCTCAAGCGGGAGCTGAATTGTGGACACAGGCCGCGAAACTGAATATTCCCGCTGAAACCCTAAATGCGCTGAAGCTCCAGGGAAAATTTCTTCTGCTGACGTACAACAACGCCGCTTTGGCGCAGAAGCTCCAGCAAGACATCGGCGCGCTGACGAATCTTTCGCAGTTGGCGGACAAGGACTATCACTTCCCTGCGACGTGGTCGGCGGCGCTGACGGCCTTGGCGGGCGCGGGCGGTGACGCAGCGCTCGACGCGCTCATCCCGAAAATCTATCCCGGCGCGAAAACGGCTGACCGGCTGCTGGCCTACTCGGCCGACATGGCGCGCAAGGTTCGCTTCAGTTTTCCCACTCAAGTGACAGCCCGGATGATTGAGAGCAACCAGCTCACGATGGACGCCGCCAGCGCATCCAAAGTGACGGCATTTTTGCGCGCCGCGGCGCCGCTCGGATACGAACTGGGGCGCACCCCGCTCAATGCCTTCATTAAGAATTCCGCCAAGCAGCTTCCCGTCCTGGACGCGGCCAGCACGGACGCTCTCAAAACCACGCATCGCATTTATCAGATTACGCCCAGCACCGAGTCCTTCCAGGCGGCCATGAAGCTCGGCTTTAAATCGGCCCGGGACGTCGTCGCGTACACCCAGGATGAATTTGTCGCCAAGTATGGCGGCTTCTTCCCCTCCCTCGCTGAGGCCAACTTGGTCTATGCCAAAAGTCAACAAGTGACTTCGGTAACGTTCAACTTTTACATGACCGCGCAAACGATGGACACGTCGCCTCCCGTTTTCGCCCTTTCCGGCTCGGGCACCGATCTTCAAAACGCCCGGAACGCCCTCGTGCAACAGTTCCCCTCGATGACCGGTCTGTTTGGTTCGCTGGATTTTTGCCAGTGCAAGGACTGCCGTTCGGTGCTGAGCCCTGCGGCGTACTTCGTCGATATGCTGGAATTCCTCAACCAGTCTGGGCCAAACGTGATGGGCTACACGCCGTTGGATGTGTTGATTGGCAAAGACGCCACCGTCAAGGGGCGCCGCCCGGATTTGGGCGCCCTTCCCTTGACCTGCGAGAACACCAATACCGCCATGCCATATATCGACATCGTCAATGAAATTCTCGAGTACTTCATCGCCCACAACGCCCTGGACGCGGGTGTGGCCTACGACACGGGAAATGAGACGACGGCGGATTTGGTCGCCGAGCCACAGCACGTTCTCGCGCCGGTCTATGACACAACCATGACGCAGGCTGTCTTTCCGCTCAATTTGCCTTTCGACCTTTGGATTGAAACCGTGCGCGCCTTCTTTAATTACTTCAAGAATCCCCTGGCGCAGGTGCTGGACGTATTGCGTTCAGCGGACAACCTTGAATTGTTCTCCGATGCGAACGCTTATCCTTATTATCGCGCCCAAATCTTTGCCGAGTCGCTCGGACTCTCGCCCTCGGAATACCTGGTGCTGATCGTGACCGATCCGACGACCCAAAAACCCTCGGTGGCAAATTGGTTTCAGCTTTATGGCATGGCGAGCGAGGCCACGGCGCTGGGCGAGCTGAAATCCGCCAAGACCCTGGCGCAACAATTGGGACTCACCTACCAGGAGCTCACCGACCTCGTCACCACCAGCTTCCTCAATCCGGCTCTAAGCGCGCTCACTTTTCAGTTCGAGAGATTGGGCATCGAGATGAGCGACGCTTTCAGTTACACCGGGCAGGCCGGTTTCCCGGATTGGTCGCAGGCAAAATATCAACCGAACAAGACGGACTTCGAAGCCCTGCTCGACGGCATTACAGCGCAATACAAAAATCAAAACCCCGCTTCGACGTTTAACGCGCGCACTTGGCTGGCGAATTTGCTGCCCGCCGGCTATTCGAAGAAAGTCCTGGTTCTGCTGGATCCTGATACAGGGTGTAACTTTACCAGCACCAAGCTCCAGTATGCGGACGGGACTCCCGCGACGGCTCTTGATTTTCTCAAGTTCAATCTTTTCGTTCGCCTCTGGAAGAAACTGGGATGGACGCTGGATGAAACCGATCATGCGCTCAATGCTTTTTTCCCGGCCAACCTTCCGGTATGGACAGACGCGAATTTTGCCGGTGCCTTCAGCGCCGCGTGGAAAACCGCCCTGGCTTATCTCGCTCATCTCGAAAACCTAAACACGCAATTGACTCCGGCGCTGGGGCGGACGGCGCTGCTACCGCTTTGGGGGGACCTGCCCGTCCAGGGTAACAACCCCCTTTACGCTCAGCTCTTTCTTGCCCCCGCCGTGCTGAACAATGATTGGGCGTTCGATGATCCTAACGGCCAATTCCCAGCCCCGACGGGTGATCTTGCCGCGGCCCTCAAGCCATTTTCCGCGCACCTCGCTTCCGTGCAAGGCGTGTTGGGCCTGACCTCGGACGAAGTGGCGGCGATCATGACCGACGCCGGCACGCCCCTGGCCTCCGCCGGATTCACCTTGGCCAACCTGTCCATTTGTTATCGTTACAGCATGTTGGCTAAATGCCTTCAACTTTCCGTGGACGACATGATCGCTTTGAAGGCCATGTCGGGATTGAATCCGTTCGCGACCCTCACCGGGAATCCCCTATCGGCCATTGCCGATGACGTGCTCTTCAACCAGACGCTCAGTTTTGTGAAGCAGGTTGGCGTTGTAGAGAACAGCGGGTTCACGGTGGAAGACCTCCAGTACTTATTGCGACACCAGCTTGACCCAGTGGGTCAATACGCGAGCGATCCCAACGCACTCATCGCGCTGGCGCAAAGCGTGGCCAACGGCCTTCAGCAAATTCAAAGCCAGAACGCCGTGCCAGCCAACCTGGCGGCGTTGCCGGAGGCTCAAATCGACCAGCAACTCTCGGGGTTATTTCCCACCACAGTCCTGAAACCGCTCTTCACCCTGCTCACCGATGCCCAGACGTATAGCGCTTCGCAAGGAGGCGTGGCGCCGGGCAGCCAGATCGACCCCGCCCCGTTTGCCCAAGAGTCCGAGTTGAGTTTGGCTTACGATTCAGTCACTGAAACACAGACCTTGACGTTTCAGGGATTGCTCACCGACGGGAAGAAAAATCAATTGCTCAAGATCAACAATTCCGCCCTTTTCACTCCTCTATTGGCGGGAGTGCAGCAGCAGGCACAGCAAGCGCTGGCGCAGAACATCGGGAACATTCTCGGAGTATGGGCGAGTTTAGTGGAATATGAGGCTGTCCAGACGAGTGTGGCAACCGGGTTGGTCACAGCGCCGCTCACTCAAGCCGATCCTGCTCTTAGCCTGAGTTACGGCCAGGCGAGCCAGCTACAGTGGCTGGGCTATCGCGGCGTGCTAACCGACGCCAGGATGGCCGCGCTCACGGCCATCAACAATTCGCCCGTGCTTTCGAGCCTTCTCAAAGATGTCCAAAGCCAGGCGATGCCGGGTTACAAGGGCCTGATGGGAGCGATTCTGGCGATGTGGTGCAACGTTCAGACCTACATCGTCAGCCAAACCGCCGTGACCTCAGCCAATCAGGTGGATGTTAATGGATTCTTCACAGCCCTGGCCACGGCGCAGCAGAACGGGAGCATCACAGCGCCCGTGCCGACGCTCCAGTTCAGTTACGACTCTACGGCGCAAGTGCAGAGCTTGACTTCGAGCGGCGTGCTGACGGATGCCCTGCGAACGCAGTTAGCGGGATTGTTGCCTACCTCCACCGTTCTCGCAAACCTGCTGCAAGCGGCGCGCAATCAGGCGGTGCAATTGTTCCAAACCTTGGCGACGAACTTACTGACCGTGGCCGCGAGCGATCTCGACGGCTTTGCACAGCCATTTCTCGGCCTCGACGCTAAGCGCCAGCAGAAACAGGTGAAGGCCGAACTGGTGGCCGTCTTCGTTCCACTGCTTGCACAGAAGCTCTCACGCGAGCTGATCGTTCAGACGCTGACCGCCAACCTCGGCTCCGATCCCTCATTGACCAGAACTCTGATTGAGGACGCGGGGCTGCTTTCTGACCCGAGCAATCCTGGCAAGTCGCTCTTAGGCTCGTTTCTGGCGGTGGGACAACCCGGCGTAAGCGCCACGTATTTTACTTCGGGAAATGAAACTGGTTCCTCGTTGGCGGCTGGCATCGCTGCCACTACGGACACCCAAGATCCTACGAACCCAAACGCGGGCAAAGCCGGAACCGGCAGCGCGCATTTCGAAGGTTATTTGCAAGTTCCTACCGATGGGCCCTACCGGTTCGACGCCGATCTCGGCAATACCGGGGCAGCCGCATTTTTCCAACTCACCTCGCCCGATCCTTCGGCGCTCTTGTCCAATCCGATCATTCCAGCAACTGCGGCGACAAAGGACCACGACGAGGTCAGCCAGTTCGTTCAGCTAAAAGGTGGCGTCCCCTATTACTTCACACTTGATTTCTCGAACCTGGGGGCGAACGGCGCAAGCCTGGTGATTGGAGGCGAGAATCTGCCCAAGGGCCCGCTGAGCCAAGTGGCGCTTTATCCGCAGGCAGCGATCACGGCCTTCGGGCGGGCCAAGACTCTCTTCTCAAAGGTGGTTCAGATCTTGGGGGTCACGGGCCTGGATGAGCGAGAGTTGAGTTATCTCACTTCAAATGCCGCGCGATTCGACAACCTCAGCTTAAGCAATCTGCCCACTCAGGCTGGTGACGATTCCCTGCCCAAGGCCATAGCGCTTTTCCAGCAGTTCCTCACCCTGGCGGATTACGCCGATTTGCGCAATGGCCCCGCCGGCAAATCGGACGGCCTGATCGATGTTTTCCAAGCCGCGGCGAACAACGTCACCCAGGAGCCGAACACGCCCTGGACCCTCTTCGCTAATCTCACGCGCCGCAACCCGCAAGTGGTGAAGGACGTGGCCACGGCGCTGGGCCCGGCGCCGCACTTCCTGGACAATACCGGCATCCGAAGGCTCTGGAATGCGCTTCAGTTGGCGCAGGTGATGGGCATTCCGGTCGCCACGCTGAGCGCTGCTACTCAAGTCGCCGCTTTGTTCCCGCTCGCCGGCGCTCCAGCGCCCAAAGACATTGCCACCAATTTGAAAAACGCCGTGAAAGCGCGATTCTCCGCGGACACCTGGCGTGCCATCGCTCAATCCATCTTCGACAAGCTGAGGCAGAGAAAGCGCGATTCGCTGGTAGCCTTCCTGGTGAATACGCTTCAGCTTGAAGATGAAAATGCTCTCTTTGAGTATTTCCTGGTCGATCCAGGTATGGAGCCGGTGGTGCAGACCTCGCGACTGCGCCTGGCGATGTCGTCCGTGCAGACGTTTATTCAGCGCTGCCTTCTCAACCTGGAAAACGCCAATGTCAACAACCCAGAGCGCAACGTTGCGCCGAACGCCGTCAACGCCAACTGGTGGGAATGGATGAAGCGCTACCGCGTCTGGCAGGCGAACCGGGAAATATTCCTTTTCCCGGAAAACTGGATGATCCCCGAATTGCGACTCGACAAGACAGATCTTTTCCAGACGCTGGAAAGCGCCTTGCTTCAAGGCGACGTAACGAGCGACTTGGTGGATAGCGCTTACCTGGCCTATTTGCAAGGCCTTGACCTTCGGGCGCGTTTAGACATTGTCGCCATGTATCTGGACGAGGATCAAGCGGATATTCAGAGCTCGGCCCCCATTAAGGCCAGCACCCTCTACGTCCTCGGGCGAACCTATAGCCATCCTCACAAATACTTCGTCCGAACTTATTCGGCCGGCGTGTGGTCAGGGTGGATGGCAGTAGATCCCGACATTGACGGAAACCACATCGTTCTGGTGATCTGGCGCGGTCGGCTGAATGTTTTCTGGGTGAAGTTCATCCCTCAAACCAAACAGCCCGGCGCGCCCGCCACGGACAGCAGCAACAATCAACCCGTCAGCGGCCTGGACTCAAACAACCTTGTCAACGCGATGATGGTTACCGCCGGGGCCGAGCCCCAGGTGAAAGTGCAATTAAACTGGGTTGAATATTTCCAGGGCAAATGGAGCAAACCGATCTCAACCGACGTAAAGAGGCAGCAGCCGCTCATCGTGCCGCAGGATTTCGATCCCGACGAAGTTCCCATTTCTGTCTCAAAGGAAATCGACGCCAACGGGAACGAAGGCGCCGTGAGGATTCATCTCGGCTTCGCCTATCCTGACGATGGATCCGCCTTCCGCGTGACGAGCAAGAACTGCGATCCGGATCTCAACGAGCAATACTGGCAGCCGCCACCTGAGAACGTTTACATTAACAGCGCGCCCTACCCTGTCGCGACACTCTACACCAACAGCGCGCCCTACCTTGATCCGACACTCTCTACGGGATCGGGAAGCCTTTCCTCCGACTTCCAAACCGCCATCTCCAGCGACGGAACGACAGCGCCGACAAGCGAGAAGATCCTCGACACCTTGAACGACTTTGCCCTGCTACTGTGCGCCAATCCTGTTGCGCCGCCGTTTCTAAATCCGTCGGAGAAGCTCTACTGGGAAGCGGGTGCTTTGGTGGCTCCCTTTTTCTTCAAGGATGCGGCCAACCCCAATGCCGGCACCCAAAGCACATTCTTCGATGAGTTAACGTTCTTCGTGCAGCCATCCTTGACCGAGCAAACCGTCACCGATTGGGACGGGTGGGCCATCGCGCCGTCGCCGCCGGCGCAGATTTGGAGCGATCCTAGCGTGGTGAACACCATTAACGTAGTCGCGCAAGTTCCAACGGGATATCTGCCGCCGAATTTGGGCGATCCGGTCTACTCCAAGTTCTCTCTTCAGAGCCGCGAGGATTGGGCGACCAATCAGGCTACGGCCATTTCATTTGGAAATACGCTTGTGGGCAAGACGGGCTCCCTAAGCGCCGGCAAAGCCCTGGCCGTGCGAGGAGGCGTCGGTATCTCCCGGACCGGATTTGGAGGCGTGGCCGTCCTTGCAGCAAGAGGCGCGGGCACCCAAAGCGCGCGGATGGTGGTCGGAGGCCGGGGATTACAATTGAGTCAACTCCGATCTGTAAGAACGCTCGCTGGCGCAGGCACCGCAGGAAATGCGCTGACGCAATCAAGACTGAGGAATTCATAGGGAGACGAAACCATGCAGATCACGAACAGCTTTCACAATCTTACAGATCAAAACGCGCGAAGTTTCCAGAACTTCACCGGGGCGGGCTGGCAACCCTGCGAATACATTTCCACGATAAACCGAAACCTGAAATATCAGTTCTTTCCTCACTTCCATCCGTACATCAGCGGCAACCGCGCCAGCTTGCCGAACGTCCCGCCAACCTCCCTCTCGCTGTTGCACCGCCTCCAGGAAGGCGGAACAACCGATTTGCTCGCTTCGGACACGCTCTACATGCCGCAGCCCAATCCCCCTGCCACAGGGCAACCGTTCCAGCCACTGGCCGTTACGCCCAATAGCACGCGCATCTTGCTGTCCCAAAACACCTCCGGGACACGGCCTGATGGGACAGCGGTCGGGCTCAACGCGGGAACTCCGTTGACCCTTGCGGATGGGACCAACGTGGTGATCCCAAAGCAAACGACCGTGGCTCGAACCGATGGATCAAACTACCAATTGCCTGTCGAGTCGCCACCACTGGCTTTGCCCGGAGTAATTCCGGTGACCTCCTCGAGCGGCATTCAGTGGACTATCAATGGTACAGATTCCATCGTGCCGGATAACACGCTGGTCATCATTAAAGGCGCTTCACAGGCCGTTTTGACCAATGATGGAACATTAGTGACATTGCCGGATGCCACATCGGTATTCCTGAGCAGCGGCGTCCCCCAACCCTTCTTTTATGAAGAATTCTTCAGCCGCTATGGCCCCGATAATTCGGTCCAGCAACCTTTCCCGGTCAAGAATCTGGATTTCACCGACGACGGCGCTTATTCGATTTACAACTGGGAAATCTTCTTTCACGCCCCCCTTCTCATCGCCATCCATTTGAGCCAGAACCAGCAGTACCAGGACGCGCAGCGATGGTTCCATTACATCTTCAACCCCATGGACAACAGTCCCGGCCCAACGCCAGAGCGCTTTTGGAAGGTTCAACCGTTCCAATACACCGATGTGCGCATGATCGAGCAAATCCTGATCAATCTTTCAACCCAGCAGGATTTCCCGCTGTGGAAGCAGACGGTCCAGAGCATTGAGGATTGGAAATCCAATCCCTTCCAGCCTTTCGCGGTGGCGAGGCACCGTCCCGTGGCCTACATGCTGAAAACCGTGATGGCTTATCTCGACAACCTCATGGCCTGGGGTGATTCGCTGTTTCAACAGTACACCATCGAGACCATCAATGAGGCCACGCAGATTTACGTGATGGCCGCGAACATCCTGGGTCCGAAGCCCCAGGCGGTGCCGGAAAAAGGCTCGGTCAAGACGCTGACTTACAACAACCTGCGCGGTAAACTGGATGACTTCGGCAACACGCTGGTCGACCTGGAAGTGGACATACCGTTTGATATCGCCCCCTTACCCAAGCAGGGAACTGATCCTCAGGGAACGCAAATTCTGGGCAATATGGGCCAGACGCTGTATTTCTGCGTGCCGCGTAACGATGTACTGCTGGGCTATTGGGACACCGTGGCCGACCGGCTGTTCAAAATCCACAATAGCCTCAACCTTCAGGGCGTATATCAGAAGCTCCCGCTTTACGACCCGCCCATCGACCCGGCGCTACTGGTGCGCGCCGCCGCGGCGGGCCTGGATGTGGGCGCCATCGTGAGCGGTTTGAATCAACCGCTGCCCCTGGTGCGTTTCCAACTGCTGGTGGGCAAGGCGGCGGAGATCTGTCAGGAGGTGAAATCGTTGGGCGCCAACATGCTGGCCGCGATCGAGAAACAAGATAACGAGTCGCTTTCACTTCTTCGCGCTCAGCACGAAAACGCCATTCTCGCCTTGGCTTATTCCGTGAAGTATTCACAATGGCAGGAAGCCATCAAGGCGCGCCAGGGACTCGAACAGTCTCTGACCAACTCCAAGGAGCGGTACACGTATTACCAAAAACTACTGGGCCGCTCCGACACCGACATCCAGAACGCTCTTCCAGGCGATCTGGACGCGGTGGATCAAAGCGGCCTGGGCAGCCTGAATTTTACGCAGCTCGACGCCTCCAGCGAGCCCCTGGCCGATGCTTCGGGCCAAGCCAAGATGACGTTCGCTCCCATCAATCCGGACATTTCTCAGGATACGAGCTCCGTCAGCGACGGACAGTTAAACTCGCTTATCAATCACGAGGTCGAGGAGCTAAATAAACTGGAATTGGCCAGGGACTTTCGACTCACAGCCAGCGGGATTAATGCGGTGGCGGCTATACTCGCCCTCATTCCCAAGTTCAAGGGCCACATCCAGCCCATGGGCTGTGGCGCCACCATCGAATTCGGCGGGGATCATCTCAAATTTAGCAGCGAATCGCTGGCAGCAGTCGCCAACGCAGTGGCTGAAGAATTTACTTATGAAGCCAACAAGGCCGGCAAACTTGGCTCATACTCTCGCCGCGAATGGGAATGGATGTCCCAAAGCAACAATGCGCTGGGCGAAATCGCCCAGATTTACAAGCAGCTTCGCGCCGCGCAAATCCGCGAAGCCATCGCCGAAAGGGAATTCAATAATCACAAGAGCCAGATGGACCTGGCGCAGCAAGTGGTCGATTTCCTTAAGGGCAACGACATCGGCCAGGGTTTCACCGTCAAGGAAACCACAACGGGCTTCTACGCTTACATGAAGCGCGAGCTTAAGACCCTATACTCCAAATCTTTTCAGTTGGCTTTCGAGGTGGCAAAGAAAGCCGAGCGCGCCCTGCAACACGAGCTGGGTGACCCCACTCTCTCTTGCATTCAATACAACTATCTCGACGGGATCGAGGGGCTGCTCGCCGGCGAGAAGCTGATGCTGGACATCAAGACAATGGAGGTGGCTTATCACGACCTTAACCAGCGCGAATACGAAATGACCAAGCATGCGAGTTTGATGCAGATCGATCCTCTCGCCCTTGTGCAACTGCGCGCGACCGGAACCTGTACTTTCACCTTGCCTGAAGAGGCCGTGGACATTGATTTTCCCGCCTATTTCCGCCGCATCAAGTCCGTGGCCCTGACCATCCCCTGCGTCACCGGGCCTTACGTCGGCGTGAATTGCCAATTGACCCTTCAGAGCAGCTCTATCCGAACCAGCACCGACGTGGCGCAGGGCTACGCGCGGAAGGGCTCGGACGACCCGCGCTTCAGCGATTATTACGGCAGCGTGCAATCCATCGTTACCAGTTCAGGTCAATCGGATGCGGGGATTTTTGACGGCAGCGGTAACGACGGGCGCCTGGTGCCTTTCGATCGGGCGGGCGTGGCGGAAAGCGTCTGGCAACTGACCCTGCCCCCGGACGTGCGCCAGTTCGATTACGATACGATCACCGACGTCGTCCTGCACATTCGCTATACGGCGCGCGAAGCCGGCGACGCCTTCAAAACTGCGGCCATTCAAAATCTTCGGACCCAAATCAACAAAGCCCAAACCATCGGATCCGTACGTCTATTCTCAGTGAGACATGAATTCCCATCCGAATGGGCCAGGTTCCAAAGCGTGACCATCGGTGGAGCTACGCCTACGGCGGAACTTTCGCTCACTTTGCTCCCCGAGCATTACCCCTTCTGGGCGCAAGGGATTGTCGGCCCCGGCCCGGTCAAAGCGGTCGAATTATTCGCCGAAATGTACGACGCGACTACGACCGCGAACCTCTACGATCAGTCCGATCCCACCAAGGCCGGCGTGAGGACCGACGCCCTGAGCCAGAATCCCTTGCTCGGCGATCTGCTGACCGGGAGCCTCTCCAACATCGCGCTCCCCGCCGCCGTCACCGACGCAAAACATCCACCGCTCACTCTCTACTGCGACCACAATTCGATGAACGATTTGTGGCTGGCCATTACCTGGGGCAAAGCGTAACTGCAGGAGCAAGCTATGCCTTGCGGCGGAACACTTCCGCCCACGATTATCTGCGACCGATGGTGAAGGTTTCGGAATGGCTCATTGGGCCCTGGTTGAACCTACCGCTGGAACCGCTTGCAATGAGCCACTGGTGAAGGTTGGGCGTCTCTCTGGTCTCGGCACGCTGTTACCAGTGGGCCGCCGCCTCTGGCCAAGTGGAGCGCGTAGCGGTCGTCTGAAACGTCCATTTACGGAGGTGCGAGTTTTGAAACGGCACAACCTACCCGCTGCCTGCACACTCTTAAGACGGCGACCGCTTCCTCTGGGGGCTTTGGAAGAGTGTCACTGATCGGTGGAAATCAGTGGGAAATCAGCCGCGCGTGATCTCTCGTTTTCGGGGGCCCAAATGGACCGATACAAATCTCACAAATTCGTCAGACATTATCATCCGGTGTTTTTCCGGAATCGATGCTTGGTGGAGGCCCCGATGAAAAAATCGCCATGGGGCTGCCAAAAGGCTGGAAATCGCCTGGGCGAATAGGTTCATGATTGACCCTTCGCAGGCCTTTCGGTTGCAGTGCGATCAATCGGGTTTGGATTTGAATCCGGGTTGCGGCCGGGTTGCGTTTTTGCCGGACTTGTTCGGAATTTGCCGCTACAAGCTGTCGATCTGCTGTAGAATCAGGTGTGTCAGACCTACTTAGGATCTGGTCCCGCAAGGGGTGGCGGGTTCGACTCCCCCCTTTCGCACCAAGAAATTCACTCCGCTTTCAAAACACAAAGACATCAAGGTTGGCGCATTTTATTTCAACCAATTCTCCCGATATTTTTCGCGTCCTCCCCGAAGTGGCCCAATATGGGCTCCTGCCCGGAAAATCTTACATGGTTCGTATGCGGCGTGAGTTGAGTAAGTGAGGCTCACATTTTTTATAAGTTATTGATATGCATTATTTTGCAGCAGTGAGCCGCAAATTGGAATTCGGAGTGCATCAATTATTCTTGATTTGTGTGCTGAAAGCGGCGCAGCCAAATCAAATCCGATCGGTGGAGAGAATTCGAAATTGCATATTGTTATGGCGCGGAAAATCCTTATTTGCCAGCAAGATTTGCAAGTGGGTATGAGGAATTGGGATGAATCTCTCATGCACTTTTCAGGCAATTTATCTGTCTCATTTGGGGATTTACCTGATTGTGCCTTCCACCTTTACTGGCCTAGAGTGTCCACTTGTAATTGTCGGAAACCCGGTTGGTCATTGACTTAAATTTAAAGGAGGACTTGCTATGAGAACTGCAAAATTATTTGTCACTTTATTCTGCATTACTTTGCTTTGCTCGATTTATTCTCCCCAGGTTAAAGCAGACGAGTGGGACAAGAAAACCATCGTAACTTTCAGCGGGCCTGTGGACGTTTCGGGCCATCGGCTTGAGGCTGGCACTTATGTTTTTAAGCTGGCTGACAGCCCGGCCGACCGCCACATCGTCCAAATTTTTAATGCGGACGAATCACACATCATCGCTACCATTCTGGCGATTCCGGACTGGCGTGTAACGCCGACCGATAAGACCACGATTAAATTCTCTGAGAGGGCGGGAGATGTTTCGACGATGGAAAGAGACCTGCCCGAAGCCGGAATACCGATAAAAGAATGGTTTTATCCCGGAGACAACTTCGGCCAGGAATTTCGTGTGAAGCCGGCGCCTGTTCTTGCCGAAAATACAGCACAGGCAACCACGACGGAGACGACGGAAGCAGCCGAACCGGCCCCCGCCCCCGCTCCGGAGGAGAAGCCGGTGGAAACCGCGCAAGCTGAACCGGCCCCGGCGCCTGAGCCGGCTCAGGCGGCGCCTGCCGAACCTGCCCCGGCTGAGCAGCCAGCCCAAGCTCCTGCTGAACTCCCCCAAACCGCCAGCTCGATGCCATTGTTTGGTCTGATTGGCCTGGCGTCTTTGGGAGCGTCCCTCTTGCTTCAGCAGATCGTCAAGCGAATGGCGTAACCGATTCGATGATGAGTTTCCAACGCCTGGCGCCAAGACTGGCGCCAGGCACTTTTTGGGTTGAGTGGCTCCAGCGGAGAAAATCAGAACTGGAGGGAAAGATGGCGGCAACAAATCGCATTCATGCTTTCCTCACCATTGCGTTTTTGAGTTTTACATTTGCCTCCGGCGCCGTTTTAAACGGCCAGGACGAACCCAATCCGTATACGATCAACGTGCGGGTGGGACTGGCGGTTTTGCCTGTGAGTGTTACGGATCATAAAAACCATCGAGTCTCCGGTTTAAAAAAAGAGAACTTCCATGTTTATGAAGACGGGCGTCCGCAGACCATAACACTTTTTGAAGACAAAGATGCTCCGGTTACAGTCGGACTGGTTGTGGACAACAGTTTGAGCATGGAGCCGAAGCGTCCCGCTGTCATCGCTGCGGCGCTGGCCTTTGCCGGGTCAAGCAATCCCCAGGATGAAATATTTGTTGTGAATTTTAACCAGGCAATTCATGTGGAGCTTCCCCAAGGCGTGCCTTTCACGCGTAATCCTGGAGAGCTCAGATCCGCCCTATCAAATATTACGGCGAGCGGGCAAACTGCACTTTATGATGCCATCGCAGTGGCCCTGGAACATTTGAAGCAGGGAACGGGTGGCAAAAAATACTTGATTGTGGTCAGTGACGGCGGCGATGATGCCAGCCGGCATTCTCTATCAGACACTCTGGCAATGGCCAAGAGCTCGGACGCGGCCATCTATACCGTCGCTATTGTGAATGAGAACTTTACTGACGAAAATCCCGGTGTGCTCAAGAAATTGTCCAAGGCCACAGGCGGCGAATTCTTTTTGCCCGATTCCGTCTCCGAAGTCGTTGATACTTTGAAGCTCATTGCCCGGGATATCCGTCAACAGTACACCCTGGGCTATGTTCCAGACAACCAGGAGCCGGATGGTAAATTCCGGAGCATTCGAGTCACGGCGTCGGCTCCGGACGGAAGAAAACTTTCCGTTCGCACGCGGGCCGGATATCTTGCGCCCACGTTAGCACCTGAGCGGGTAAGCGTCCAGGAAAGGCACGCACAATGATCCCATCCAAGTCTTTTAAATGCCGGCACAGCGCGGCCAGGACGATTCTCCATAGTTTCCAGATTGCATTTTTGGTAATCGGCATCCTGGGGCTCGGATCCTACGGCTATGTTCGGTTGCAGGCGCGGGCGTTTCAGGCTTATCAAAACTGGCGCCTTGATCAACTGCAGCAGGGAAAACCTGCGTCAATTTCACTTTTCGTGAAGCAATGGATCCCCATTTCGTGGACTGAAGAACCAACGCAGCCGACGCAAATAAAGCAGCCGGAACCCCAGCCCGGGTCACACGGAGGACCAACCGGCAGTGGGGGAAGTTCCAACACGCCCTCCCCGGAGAAATCACAAGCACCACAAAGCGTCCCCCCACCCGCAGTTTCCGAAGGATCGTTGATTGGAAGAATTAAAATTCCACGGATTGACTTATCAGCCATTGTGCTGGAGGGAATTGGGGCACAAACATTGCGATTGGCGGTTGGGCACCTTCCGGGAACGCCTCTGCCTGGTGGAAAAGGCAATATAGATCTTGCAGCGCATCGCGATACATTTTTCCGCGGTTTAAGAAAAATACAAAAAGGTGACACGATCACCCTGTCCACCTTGAGCGGGGCCCAATATCAATATCGCGTGGGATCAATTACCGTCGTTTCGCCGAATAACACGGAGATTTTGAACGCATCTGAAGGGCCCGGATTGAACTTAATAACCTGCTTCCCTTTTAATTATATTGGCCCGGCGCCGAGGAGGTTTGTGGTTCACGCTGATGAAATCGGCGACACCGCAAGTCATGGTGGAAGCCAAACATCGAGCGACGTTCTACCCGTAAGTCTGCATATAAGGCCGTCCGTTTCCGCACATTCCTCCCACGCCCATATAATTCGTAAGGGATATTCCAGGGCGCATCGCCGTTCATCGGCCATTTCTGGCACTCGCATTGCTTCAAGAGGGCGCGCGAAAACATTATCCCCGGAAAGCTCGCAGCTAAATAATTCGCCTTCCCCTCTGTCGCGCCCTGCGCGGTTCCGTGCCTTCTTTCAAAAGGTTTTTAGAAGAAATAGGAATGCCGGAAGTTAAATGACACCCTGCAACGGGAAGGAAGAGGAAGCGCCGGATTAAGATAAATCCCGCGACGAACTTCCGGGTAAATGCCGCCTTTGTCGAGTGGAATTACGGGAAGATCATTGTTGATGAAAGGCGCAAAAACATGGTTTAAATAATGCGCCTGCTCGACTCTAATGTTTTTCCGCCGTACGCGCCCGGATGGCGCGCAACGCTCGCAAGGCCGCCGATGCCACATCACTGTTAGAATCGTGGGTCAGCTTTTCAAGAGGAGCAATGCTGGTGCGGTCACCCGTAAAGACGAGCACAGCAGCAAGCCTTCTGCGCACAGTCGCGTCATTGCTGTTCAGGTAAGGATACAACTTGGGAAGGAATTCCGGATTTCGGGAAAGTTCCGTCAAGTATGCCTGCGCCGCATCACCACGCAGCTTGGTGTTCAATTGCTGGATCAGGGTGTTTAAGTAATCGTCTTTGCCAAGATCGGTGAGACCAAATTGCATGGCGAGCCGGGCGTCCCCGTCTTTTTCCGCGATTGCAGCCTTTTGCAGTTCCGGAATATTTTGGGGATCGCCCGCGCGTCCCAGTCCCTCAGCCGCCGAAACGCGAAACGCTTTGTTGGGGCTCCAGAGTTCTTTGCTGAACAACGGAACTGAAATCGGATTGCCGAGATAGGCCAGCCCTTCCAACGCTTTTTCTTTGGTGCTTTTGTCGGGATTATTTTCAAAAATCAATTGGAGTTTGGCAGTCGCGTCGCGAGCTTGCAAAATGCCCACGGCGACGGCGGCATCCCGCTTCACGTCTTTACTGCGAGAATCGAGCAGGTCAATCAGTTGAGGGCCCGCGGAGGTGTCCTTGATTTTCGTCAGAGAGTTAATGGACTGGCGCGCCAGGTCATCGTCAGAAGAGTGGGCGGCTTTCACGAGGTCCGGGACGGCCTGCCGCGCCATTAATTCACCAAGGCCCCTGGCCGCATCGCGCTGCACCTGGACCGAGCGCGTATCCGACAGGTCGTTTTGAAGAGCGGCCAGGACAACGGGATCCACGGTGACGCCCGGATCGATTTCCGTTTCATCATCCACAAACAGGCTTTTGGCGCGCTGCATGTTTTTCTTCATGAAGCCGGTGAACCCTGCTCCAGGAATTTGTCCCGTGTAATAACCGACTATGGATTGAATGGCCAACGACCGGACGCCGGCATCAGCGTCTCGCGATGCGCCAGCCAGCGGCTCAAGCGTGGCCGGTTGGTGAATTGCAGCGAGGGCGAGAACCACCTCGCGGCGCACCTTGAATTCGGGGTCTATCAGTGCCCCCTTGAGCGCAGTGATCGAGGGGCCGTCACCGATCTTTCCCAGTTCACGCGCCGCCTTGGCGCGGATGTTTGCGTCGGGACTTTTGAGCCGCTCGAGGGCAGTCCCCCCTGGTTGGTCCATGGCGGCAAGCGAGCCCGCGATGGGTAGGAGAAAAATGCATGTCATGAATAGGACGGATAATCTTTTCATTATAGTTTCATCCTTGCGTGCCAGAATTTTGAATACAAACGCATCTCCTTGTCCGTGCGAGCCGGTCGAGATTTTCCCCTCCGGAGCAAAATTCCGGCGCCTGCTCGACATGCTCTATTATTTTCCGATGCGCGCAATATTGATTTTGGTTTTATCCGTTCCTTCATCGCGTGAAACCGTGACCGTAGTCATACCGTTGGAGCTTATGAAATTGAACACAGACTTGCCCTCGCTTTCCACAATATTGATCTTGGACCCTAATCTATTCTTGTAAAATTCCATAACTTTATTCGTCGAGTCAGGTGTTTCATATTCCTGGGCGCTGACCGAACCGGTAATGCCGGCTGAAAGTTCTCCTCCCGATTTGGTTGGTGTCGACCCCGGGTAGGGGGGCACATCGACTGTGGCTGAAGCCGCTGCCTGTGAGCCGGCGCCACCGTCGGAGAGATGCATGTCAGGCGTGGTGCTCGTATTTCCAGTTGTCGGCCGTACATGCTCAGCGATAGATGCAACATTCTGGTTTATCTTGTGAGCGATATAGAAACAGCTCCCGATGGCCATGACCCCGATAACAATGAAGACGCCCAGCACCGCAAGGATAATCTTGAGGGCGGTATTCCCTTTCTTTGCGGGAGCGGCAGCCGGTACAGCGGCCGCCTGTGTTGGGGCCGGAGAAGCGGGGGTCGCGCGTTGGGTGGGAGGCGCCACCACCGCGGCTGAGTGTGGCGCCCTTGCCTGGAAGCCAGGCGCTCCCTCTGCTATCGTTGGTGCACCACATTTGTTGCAAAACTTTTGATTTTCTTCAATGGGCGAACCGCATTTGTTGCAAAATGTGGCCATTGAAAACTCCCCGCCATCAGTCTGGCTCTTGGTGATGTTTCAGTCGAGCGGCAAAAGTTGAGTTCCGAACCTTCAACCTGCCTGGGTTCCCCGCGTAGAAATTATGCGTACCTGAACAGGCGACTTTTATCATCATTCCGGGTGTGAGCCGGGAATTTTACCAGCAGGATTCGGATGCCGTAACTGGCGCTTGGAACCGATAGAATTACTGCACACTGCGGCTGGTGCCGGAAGGAACGCGGCCGGGCATCGGCGTGGTGTGATGGTGCGCCATGCGCCAAACGCCCTGGCGGCGTACAAAAATATTGGTGGCCTCCACCAGCGCGGTCTCAAAACCGCTCTCGTAAGTGGAGGTCACGTCTTCAATGCAGGAAACCCATGCTGCATCTCCCAGGACATGGACCAGCGCGCGGTTGACTTTAATTCGTAACTTGGCCGTCGAGCGAAAAATATTTGCCCAACTTTCCGAAACATTTTCCCATCCGCTGATCAAGTCCCAGCCCGGGTGCATGCACTTGACCCACTCTTCATGCCACCACACAACGTCCATTTTCGCCAGGTCGAGCGATTCAAGGGCCTCGTAAAATGCCTGGTTGGCCCGGAGAACTTCGTGTTCATCAGTTTGCAAGCGAATTTGCGCCGGCATCATGCTGACCCAATCTCAAGGTCAAAAATACATAAAATCCTGATTCCACGCGGGCACGCGGGCACTTATCCTGGTTTACCTTTCGCGTGCTTCACACACCGCCAAACTGTTTTGACCGGTTCAGAAATCTTGGAAGAGTGAGGCCCACGAGAACCATCTTCAGGATATCGCCAATGAGGAAAGGATAAAAGCCCAGGAGTGCAGCCTGGCGATAGCTAAAGCCGAAAATGATGTGAAGCCACAGCGCGCCTGAAGTGAGGATGAGCGCATCACAAAAAACCAGAGACAAGGCCAGGCGCCATGACTGACGACTGGCGCCGCGCTCCACGAGCCAGCCCATTAACCCGGCAGCAAGTGGATAGCTCCAGAGGTATCCGCCTGTCGGGCCCAGCAGGTAGACGAATGAAAATCCGCCCCCGGCAAAAACCGGCAGGCCCATGGCGCCCGCGGCAAGATAAAGGGCCTGGCTTGAAAATCCGCGCCGGCTACCCAGCACCGCGCCGCTCAGGAGGACGCCGAAAGTTTGGCCGGTAAGCGGCACGGGATTTAAAGGCATTTGAATTTTAATTTGTGCCAGCGCTGCGGTGAGCAACGCGAATCCCACCACCCATAACATATCGAGTGTTGAGTTGCGCTCGTGCGTCAGTTGATTCGCGAGGACGTTGGTATTTACCTGAGTCATTTGCACTCCGTGAGCGAATTATAAAGATTGCAAGGCCCGCGAATTCCGCCGGCCCACTTCGCCGTACCTTGAAATGCTTCGATACGATGCGCTGAGGTGATCGATGTTAATAAATTTCTCGCACTCAAGTCCAGCTTGAATGCCCCATCAAACGGAGGAAATTATAACACGCAATTTGAGGGAAATTACATCACTGGATTGAGATCTCGATGGTCGCGCATCTTTTGCGGGGCGGGGGATGGCTCCGTTCTGTTCAACCGGCCAGTTGCAAGAGCAATTGGGGCAGTT
The DNA here is from genome assembly GCA_035934315.1 of Terriglobia bacterium. Taxonomy (GTDB): domain Bacteria; phylum Acidobacteriota; class Terriglobia; order UBA7540; family UBA7540; genus DASYXZ01. The sequence goes on from DASYXZ010000282.1 coordinate 21,248, forward strand.
GTTGGGAAAAAGTCGAACGCGCCAGAACAAAATCGCAACCTGCCACGCGTGCCGCTTCGGCGAGGTCGGTTTGGACATGGGAAAGAAATCCCATCAACTGCACATGGTGGGTGGCGGGGTTGGCTTTGATGGCGCGCGCCAATTCGATAGCGGCGCCGGAGCGGTGGTTCAAATCGAGGATGACTGAACGAACGAGGAACTCCGGGATGCGCTCCAGGACTTTTGAAGGATCAACCGCCTCCACCGGAACGCCGACCTGATGAGCGGTTTGTTGAATCTTCGAGAGAAAAATAAGATCGTCAACCACGGTCAAAATAGGTCCGGTCATTGGATTACCCGCCCCGGAAAAATACGGCTTTCGATTGCCTTCCTCGACGTTCGACCTTTCAACTTGCCGGACTATACTCCATTTTTAATTTCAATAAAAGTAAATGCTGCCCGGTGCGGTTTACAATTCAGCGGGTCTGCGGATTCTTGCAAGAACTTCCGCCAGGCGGGCGGGATAGCTTGTGATGATGCCGTCCACGCCGTCCAGAATTTTACGCCGCATCAAAACCCGTTGGTTAAGATCCCAGACAATGACGCGGTGCCCGGCGAAATGGGCGCGGCCGATAAAGCGCCGCGTCGCCAAAGCCCAGTGAGGCAAAAGATGGTCCGCTCCAATAGACCTTGCGCGCCGGATGGCCAAAAGCGGGCGCGTGAAATCAAATCCCAGCCCAATTTGTAAATCCAACTGGCGGATTCGATCGAGGGTGGGGAAGTTGAAAGAAATCACGGTGGTCAAGCGCGCGACGCGCGCCCGATAAATCTCTTCCAGCACTTTCTCCTCGATGCCCGGGTAGCGGCTTTTGGATTGCTTAATTTCAAGGAAGGCCAGACAATTTCGCCTTGCAACCCACTGCAATACTTCCGCCAGAGTTGGAATCTTAAGGCCCGCGTATCGCTGGTTAGCTCTGGCCGGGTATCGCCGATTGAACCAGGAACCCGCGTCGAGCCGCCTGAGGACAGCCAGAGGCATTGTGGAAACGGGGCCGGTTCCCGAGGATGTTCGTTCCAAGCGCGCGTCGTGGAGTACTACTGGCACGCCGTCGGAAGAAAGATGAACGTCAAACTCGATTCCGTCCGCGCCCTGCCGCAGCGCCAGGTCGAATGCCGCCAGTGTATTTTCCGGCGCCTCTCCGGCGGCGCCGCGATGACCGATGTTTAAGACACGCATCCCATTCCAGAATTAAGAATTTTCCGTCACGAAGTTCTGGCGCGTGAACGATTCGATTTCAGTCTGTGTTCGCTCCGCGGTCCACCCAAACCGGGCCGCAAATATTCCAGCCACGGCGGGCGCGGCGTCACGCAACATGCTTGATGCAAGCCAGTTCAGACCGGAGCGGCGCAAGAGGAAGTCTTCCACGTTGGTGGCCATTTCGTGGCGGATGGCAAAATCCACTTCCGCGGCCAGTAGCGTTGGTGAGCCGGGCAAAGGTTGGGCCCGTGACTTGTCGTCAAGTATGGATTCGAGCACCAGCGGCCAACGGCTCCCGTAAGTTTTCACAATGCGTTCTGCGATCGGAAATGGGATTTCAAATTTACGAACGGCTTCCCAGGCTGCAAATTCTACAAAGATATTAAAGACTCCCGTATGGCCGCCGGCCAGTGGGATCTCTCTTGTCGGGTGCTTTCGCGCTCCCGCCTTGGGTCCGCTGCCTGACATGCTTATCTGACCCACAATCGCGTCCACCAATTTTTCGCCGAGCGCGCGCGCGGTGGTGAGTTTGCCGCCGCAGACAGAAATAAAATTCCCGGCTCCCGCATCCCGATGAAACCGGTACTCGCGGGTGTTTTCAGAAGGGCTGCAGCCGGGTTGGATGGCGAGCGCCCTCAAGCCCGCAAAACTGCCCACCACATCGCTCAAAGTCAGCGGGTGGCGAAGCACGCGGTTCAGCGCGTTCAATAAATATTCAATGTCCGCCCGGTCGGGCCTGACCGTTGCCGGGTCACCTTCAAAATCCGTGTCCGTTGTTCCGAGCAGCGCGTGGCCGTGCCAGGGCACCATCACAAAAATCCGGCTGCCGGGCAGGATGGCGGCAAACACCGCGAACGGTCCGGCGACTGGAGGCAGAATGATGTGCGTGCCTTTTGTAAGGCGAACGGTTCTGGTGCCATCGTAGCCTGGAAGCAAGGCGCGGATGTTGTCCACCCAAGGCCCGGCGGCGTTCACCCAAAAGCGCGCGGTGATTTCGTGCTTTCGTCCGCTCCATCGGTCTTCGGCCTCCGCCGTCACTACTTGCTGTGGGTGTCCGGTGCTTCCGGCAGAAACGGACAGAGCGCGAATCTCAGTGTAATTCAGTACCACGGCGCCGTGGTCCGCCGCGTCAATGGCATTCTCAAGGGTCAGTCGGGCGTCATCCGTTTCCGAGTCAAAATAAACCGCGCCCGCGCGCAAACCGTCGGGACGCAAGGAGGGAATCCGCTGCTGAGCCTCGGCGGGCGTGAGCATTCGGTGGCGATCCTTCCGCCCGAGGTTACCCAATAAATCGTAAACCGTCAGACCCAATCGAATCCTGAGAGGGGAATAAGGATCACCCTTATAGATGGGAAGTAGAAACGGCACGGGCCGCGCCAGGTGCGGCGCTAATTTCAACAGAAGCCGACGTTCGCGGCGCGCCTCGTGCACCAATTTGAATTCAAGTTGTTCGAGATAACGCAGCCCGCCGTGAATCAGCTTGGACGAACGGCTACTCGTGCCGCTGGCAAAATCGCGCGCCTCGATGAGAACTACTTTTAGTCCTCGCAGAGCAGCATCACGTGCCGTGGCCGCTCCGTTGATGCCGCCGCCAATGACGGCGAGATCGAATTTGGTTTTGCTTAGAGCTTCAAAATCCCGGGTCATTTTTAGAGGTCCGTGAAATTGAATAAGTTAGCACAATTGGAGAAGGAGGTTGGCTTAACGGGCCGAAATAAGGACGACGGCATCCGCCCGCACGGCTTCGCCGCGACCCACAGCGTCCATGCCTTCACCGCTTTTGGCCTTTACGCTCACCTGCGTTGGCTTGATGCCAAGCGCGCTGGCAATTTGTTTTCGCATCAGCGGAATGTGCCGCACGAGTTTCGGGCGTTCGATGCCAACGGTCGCATCCACATTGGCAATGGTGCAACCCCTCTCATCCAGCAGGCCTTTGACATAGCCAAGAAAAAGCAGGCTGTTCGCGTTCCGCCACTTGGGACTCGTGTCAGGAAAATGTTGGCCGATGTCGCCGAGCGCCGCCGCGCCCAGGAGTGCATCACAGATTGCGTGACAGAGGGCATCGCCATCGGAATGACCGAGGGGGCCTTTATCGAAAGGAATTTCGATTCCTCCCAAAATGAGCTTGCGCCCAAGGGCAAGACGATGAATGTCATTGCCGATGCCAACGCGGTATGAAGGTTGAAGGTTAAGGGGTGAAGGTTGAAGGCTGCGCGTTTTACCTTTTCTTTTTTCAGTCGTCATCCTTTACCTTTCTTACTCTTCAACCTTGTTTTGTCCCTGCTCTTGCGCGATGTAGAGGCGTGCGAGCGGCAGGTCGGAGGGCTTGGTGATTTTGATATTTCTGTCCGAGCCCATCAGCACGGTCACCGGATGGCCCAACCTTTCCACCAGGCTGGATTCATCGGTGCCGATAAACCCGTCGGCGTTGGCGCGCGCAAAGGCCTCCTGAATAATATTACAGCGAAAGGCCTGGGGCGTTTGGGCCAGGACGATGCGTTCGCGTGGAATAGTTCCGAGGATCGTCTGGCGTTCCACCTGTTTCACGGTATCGACGCTTGGAATCCCAAGGATGGCCGCGCCGTCCTTGCGTGCTGTCTCCACCACGCGCCCAATCATTTCAAGTTCGATAAAGGGCCGGACTGCATCGTGAACCACCACCACCTCCGTACCTTCCGAAGCTTCTGCCAGCGCCAGGGCCACGGTCTCTTGCCGGGTGGGGCCGCCAGCCACCAGCCGGACGGTCTTGGAAAAATGTTCGCGGTCGATATCCTGGTGGACGCGCTCCATGTCTTCAGCGCGGAGGGCGAGAAAAATTTCGTCAATGGAGTGGGCGGCAACGAATTTGCGGAGGGTGTGCACAAAAATCGGCACGCCTTCAAGGGAGAGGAACTGTTTGGGGGTTCCTCCGCCCATGCGAACGCCCACACCCGCAGCCGGGATGATAGCCAATACGCTCATGGAAGTGAAAAGTTAGATGCCGCTTGGCGCGGAATTAAACACCGCGCCGTGGGTCTCCGCCGCGAAAGTTGCGAGGGCGGTGGAGCGTCATCCTATTACTATTGATGTATTGCCTCCACTCGCTGGCGGTCATCAAACTTGCCAAATATCATTTTGCCCGCAGTGGTTTGCAGGACGCTGGTCACGGCGATGTCAACAGTTTTCGAAATCATTTTTTTGGCGTTGTCCACCACCACCATCGTGCCGTCGTCCAGGTAGGCAACGCCCTGATTGTATTCCTTGCCTTCCTTCAGAATGAAAACACGCATGATCTCGCCCGGCAGGACAACGGGTTTAAGGGCGTTGGCCAGATCATTGATATTGAGGACCGGCAAACCCTGAAGCTGGGCCACTTTGTTCAAGTTGAAATCGTTGGTCACAATCTTGCCTTCGTACAGTTTGGCCAGCTCGATCAGTTTCATGTCCACATCGCGCACCTGGGGGAAGTCGTCCTCCACGATTTGCACCGTGACCGTGGTCATTTTTTGAATGCGTTGCAGGATGTCGAGCCCGCGGCGCCCGCGGTTGCGCTTCATCGAATCAGAGGAGTCGGCCACCAGTTGCAGCTCGCGCAGCACAAATTGCGGGACCACCAGCGCTCCATCAATGAATCCGGTCTCGCAAACATCGGCAATCCGGCCGTCGATGATGACGCTGGTATCCAGAATTTTAAAACTCTTCCGGGATGGGCGTTCTCCGCTGAAGACTCCGCCGAGAGCCGCCAGGTTCAGTAATTCACCTTTATTGGCTCCCAGGATCAATCCCACATAACCCAGGACCATCAGTAAAGCCACCTGGATAAATGATAGGGATTTTCCCTCGATTAACGTCAGGTTAAGTAAGTGGCTGGCCATCAGGGCCACGAGCACGCCCAGAATGGAACCGGAGACCGCCCCAATTAGTTTTTTGAGGCTGGCCCGTTCCAGTCTCGCTTCCAAAAACACCGCTAAAATTCCCAGCACTGCTCCCAACGCAATCGACATGAGTGAATTTAATTGAAAAGGCCGCAGGTGATATGAAGCCGCGACGAAGCCAAGGGCAAATGTTATTCGAACTATAATTATTTCCCAATTCCAAGACATGGATTTTTACCTCCTTTTCAGTATCCTTCCAATTCTTTTGCATGGTGAATTTAGTCTCCGTGATAAGGGGACACAAACCCGTATTCATTCTAACATTAATTAGCCTTAATTTAGAATCTGCTCAGGCGGGGGGAAATCCGTTGCCCCATCCATCTGTCGCGCTGTGACTATGGATCAGGAAATGATGAGAGTTGCGGGGATGGCGTGGAACTAAATTTGGGTTGGCCCTCTCCGTGTTACGCCGTTTACTATTTGCTTTCGCGCGATTTCATATTGATGGGTGTGCCCAGGAATCCGAACCTCTCACGAATGCGGTTCTGAAGAAAGCGCTGGTAGGAAAAATGGAGCTTGCCTTCCCGGTTGGTGAAAACAATAAAGGTCGGTGGCGCAATCGATCCTTGTGTCATGTAGTAAATGCGGACGGGCCGGTTGGCCGGGCTTGTGGTGCGCTCAAAATCGACCTCTTTAAGGAATCTATTCATCTCTGAAGTTGACACGCGATAGAAACGCGCCGTCGCAACCTGAGTGATGGTCTCCAGAAGTTTTACCAGCCGCGTGCCTTTTTGCGCGGAGATAAATACAATGGGCGCGTAGTCCAGATACTTCATACGCTGCTTGATGGAATCGGTAAACTCTTCCATGGCGCCCTGACTTTTCTTTACCGCATCCCACTTGTTGACCACAATCACCACGGACCGGCCGCTTTCGTGGGCGTACCCGCCAATGTGAGCGTCCATGGCAGTCACGCCCTCCACCGCATCAATCATGAGCAGGGCGACGTCAGCGCGTTCCAAATGTTTGCGCGCCTGCATCACACTCAGTTTTTCGGCGTGCAGTTCAGTCTTTCCCTTGCGGCGGATTCCCGCGGTATCCACCAGCCGAAAGTGCCGCCCATCGCGCTCATATTCCGCGTCCACGGCGTCGCGGGTGGTTCCCGGAATGGGCGTCACAATGGAGCGCTCTTCATTCATCAGCCGGTTGAGCAGAGTGGATTTGCCCACGTTGGGCCGTCCAATAATGGCCACGTTGATGACCCTGCCCTCCAGCGGGTCCGGGTGCTCCGTCGATTCTTCTTTGCCGCCCTCCGTCGCCTCTTCTTCGCCGATCTCCGGCAAAATGGATTGGGTGGAATTGTCCGCAGGAAAATCCTTCGTCAAGTGGTCCAGAAGATTATCCACGCCCAGGGCGTGCTCGGCGGAAACGGGGAAGGTGTTTCTAACGCCGAGGCGGCGGAATTCTTCCACCAGCGAATCGTGCTGGGGCATATCCACTTTGTTAACGGCCAGGGTCAGCGGCTTCCCGGTGCGGCGCAACATTTGCGCCAACTCCTCATCCAGGGGGAGAATTCCCGCGCGTCCATCGACCACCAGAACTAATTGCGCGGCTTCTTTAATCGCCACGCCGGCCTGGCGGAAGATTTCGCCGACGATCAAGTCCTGCCCTGCCGGAATCATTCCTCCTGTATCCACCACTTCAAATGGTTTGCCCATCCATTGGGCAGGGGCGTAGAGGCGGTCGCGCGTCATGCCGGGTTCATCACCCACCAGCGCGCGGCGGTGGCCGATGATCCGGTTAAACAGCGTGGACTTGCCCACATTGGGCCGGCCGAGAATCACAACACGGGGAAGTTTGGCCATAGTTCAGGACGCATGCATGACGATCGAGTCTTCTATGCTATCCTTCCAAGGGAAAAGTGAAAAGGCAAAGGTAAGAAAAGTGAATAAGGTTTTAGATTTCCACTTCTCTTTGATTCCTGCCTTTTGATTTTTGATTCACTTTTGCCATCCCAATTGCATGGCTACCGCGACCCATAAATCGGCTGGAAATCTTACTCTCGAGAAAATTTTCGGCCCGCGCGGCTGGCTGGCGAAAAACCATCCCAATTACGAGTTTCGCGCGGCGCAATTGGAAATGGCCGAAGAAGTTGAGTCGGCGCTCGAAAATCGCCGTCACCTTATTGCCGAAGCCGGAACCGGCACGGGGAAAACACTGGCTTATCTCGTTCCCGTCATTCGCGGCGGCCGGCGCGTGGTGATCTCAACCGGAACGAAAAATCTTCAGGAGCAAATATTTTTCAAGGACCTGCCATTCCTCAAAAATCTTTTTCCCGAGCTTCGCGTTACCCTGATGAAAGGGCGGCAGAATTATTTGTGCCGTCAGAAATTATACGACATTGAAAAGCAGCCCGTCCTTTCCGGGATGGACGAGATGGAGCTTTACTCCGAGCTTCGGGGGTGGGAAAAGCAGACCGAAACAGGCGACCGCGCGGAACTCGAAAACCTTCCCGATTCGAGCCAGCTCTGGCCGCAAATCGATGCGCGGAGCGAAACCTGTACCGGGCAGAAGTGCCAGCAATTCGAAAAATGCTTCATCACCTTGATGCATCAGCGCGCCGCAGAATCCGAAATCATTATTGTGAACCACCATTTGTTTTTCGCCGACCTGGCGCTGAAGCAAATGGAGTTTGGGAGCATCCTGCCGGACTACACCGCGCTGGTTTTTGATGAAGCGCACGACATGGAAGACGTGGCCACGCTTTACTTTGGCATTCGAATTTCAACTTATGGCGTGGAAGATCTGGCGCGCGACACGGAAATAACAATCCGGATGAAGAACCTGGACGGCGCGGGAATACAGGCCGCCGTCGCTGCGCTGCGCCAGCGCTCCACCCACTTCTTCGATCTTTTTCCCGCCGGGGAAGGGCGCACGAATTTTGACAATCGCGAAGAATTTCTGGAAGTCAATCGCGGCGCCTATGACGCGCTCACCAACGCTTTCGTTCGTTTGGAAACGGAGTTGAGTCGGATAAAAGACCGGCCCGAGGAAATTAACAGATTGGCCGGCCGTGCGGCGGATCTGCGCCAGGCCATCCAAACTATCCTCGAAAGTCGCGAACGCAACTTTGTTTTCTGGTGGGAACGGCGGGGACGCGGCGTGTTTCTGGAGGCGTCGCCCATTGATGTCTCCGCCCTTCTTCGCGAGCACGTGTTTGAGCGCGTGGAGACGGTGATCCTGACTTCCGCCACGATTGCCGTGGGCGGATCGTTTGATTTTCTCAAAGGGCGGTTGGGAATTCAGAACGCCAAAGAAAAAATTTACAACTCGCATTTTGACTACGCCCGGCAATCGTTGCTTTACACGCCCCTCCATCTTCCTGACCCTCGCCAGCCTGACTTCCAGCGCCTGGCCGCCGAAGAAGTGATCGAGATCCTGAAGGCCAGCCGCGGGCGCGCGTTTGTCCTCTTCACATCCCTCACGCAAATGCGACAAGTGCACGAACGTATTCGGGGCCGCCTTCGTTACCCCATGCTTTTGCAAGGTGATGCCCCGCGAACCGTGCTGCTGGACCGCTTTCGCGCCACGCCCCACGCCGTCCTTTTTGCCACCAGTTCTTTCTGGCAGGGGGTTGACGTGCAGGGCCAGCAACTGAGCGTCGTAATTATTGACCGCCTCCCTTTCGCCGTCCCCACGGATCCTGTGGTGGCGGCGCGCGTGCGCCTGATCAACGAAGACGGCGGAAACGCTTTCACCGATTACCAGGTTCCCCAGGCGGTGATCGCGCTCAAACAAGGTTTCGGCCGGTTGATTCGCAGCCAGAAAGACCACGGCGTCCTTACTATTTTGGATCATCGAATCGTCCGTAAACATTACGGGAAGGTGTTTTTTGAAAGCCTTCCACCCTATGCCCGCACGATTCGCCTGGAAGAGGTGAAGGACTTCATGCGAAAATGTTAAAAAAGAAAAGACGTCCTTGGTCCGTTGTCTTTGGTCCTTTGCCGCACGAAAAGACTGATTCCCATTTCAAAGGACAAAGGACAAGGGACAAAGAACAAAGAACAAAGAACAAAGGACAAAGGACAACATTCTTATGTTTGAAATTTCTGCAGAATATTCATTCGCGGCAGGCCACGCGCTGCGCGGCTACAAGGGCAAGTGCGAGAACGTCCACGGGCACAATTATAAAGTTCAGGTCACGGTGGCGGGCGAGCGCTTGAATTCCATCGGTCTGCTGATGGACTTTGTGGATCTGCGCGCCGCCATCAAGGGCCTGGTGGATCACCTGGACCACCGCTTTTTGAACGACCTTCCACCTTTTGATAAGCTCAACCCATCCGCGGAAAATATCGCGAAATATTTTTACGATGGGTTGGAGCCGCAGGTGCGCCAGCAAGGAAATAAAGTTAAAGCGGTAAAGGTTTGGGAGACGGATACCACTTCGGCGACTTTCAGTCCCTCGGAAAATCGCTAGCCCGCATATCTCACCAATAAATTGAAAAAGGCTGTCCCTTCATGGCCTAGGTATTTTTGCGAGAAAGACTTGTGCCGAAGAAGGAGGACAGCCTTATGCGAACACAGTGTAATCAAGAATCTTTTGAATTTCATCCTCTTTTCAAACGTCAAGTGAAGGCGGGGTTTGACGGTGGAGCGATCACCAGCGACGGGGGAGGGCTGTTGCCGCGTGAGGTGGAGAAGCGGACGAAGATCGTGGAGCGGATCGTGGCGCAGATTTGTGAGGCTTGGCCGGAAGCCCGGATCACCCTTCGAGGCGACTCGGGATTTTGCCGGGAAGAACTGATGAACTGGTGTGAAACGCACGGCGTCAATTATGTGCTGGGCCTGGCGGGCACGGAGTTGGC
>DASYXZ010000177.1:0-4408 GCA_035934315.1 Terriglobia bacterium
CTTCCCGAAGTCGAGACGGTTTTGCGTGGCCTCAAGAAGCGTGTGCTTGGCCGGCGGCTAGGTGCTGCCCAGGTAAGTCATCCGCAGATTATCGTGGGATCGCCAGTCAAATTTGTCCGCGAGGTCAGCGGACGGCAGATCTTGAGCGCCCAGCGCAAAGGCAAGGCCATCGCGCTCGAACTCGGGCCGGCAAATGCGAAAGGAGACACCGGGCGACGATACCTGCTGGTGCGCCTGGGCATGACGGGCCAGCTCACGGTGAACCCCATCGCGGAGCCCGTGGAACCGCATACTCACGTGCGGATGGCGCTTGAAGATGGCGGTGAAGAGCTTCGCTACGTTGACGCGCGCCGATTTGGGCGCCTGCGTTGCCTAACACGCCTTGAGCTTGACGCGGTCTTTGGCGGTCTTGGTCCTGATGCCCGGGAAATCAGCGAGGAACAATTTCAAAAAGCTCTGCGGGGCCGGCGCATCCCGTTGAAAAGCTGGTTGATGAACCAGCAAATGCTTGCCGGGGTCGGAAATATTTATGCCGACGAAGCTCTCTACCTCGCGCGGCTGCACCCGTTGACTCAGGCGGGCGGGATTTCCGCGCGCGACGCTCGCCGTCTGTTGCGCGCGGTAAAGCGCGTGCTGGAAAGTGCCGTCGCTCTTCAAGGCACCAGCTTCCGCGACTACATTGACATTGAAGGCCGCCCAGGAAATTTCCTTCCCCAACTTCGCGTCTATCAGAGGACGGGCAAACCCTGCCGGCGATGCCGCCAGCCCATCGAACGCGTCATCGTTTCCGGGCGCAGCAGCCACTTCTGCCTAAAATGTCAACCGCGCCCGCGCCGCCTGCCATGGAGACGAAAAATAAAAATCAGCAGAAAACGAAAAAGCCCACTGCGCGCAGGTCGCCCCACGAGAAAACGAATAAATTGATATTCGTTAATACTTGACTTGATGCGTCACTGAACTGCCAACTTCTGTTATACTGGGCGGAGACAGGGCAGGACTCTGCCAGTCTCTTGGGCCTCCGGCGGATGGGGATTGAACCGACGCCAACAACCCACCTCGATGAGTCCCGCAGGAAACGGGCTCCGTGCTTTTCAAAACCAATAGCGCCGCCGTTTTTGGCATCGATGCCTCCCTGGTGGAGGCCGAGGTTGATATCTCCGCCGGCCTCCCCCACTTTATGATCGTGGGACTCCCGGACGCGGCGGTGCGCGAGAGTAGCGAGCGCATTAAATCCGCCATCAAAAATTGCGGACACGACTTTCCCTTTCAAAACATCACCGTGAATCTTGCCCCGGCGGACGTGAAGAAGGAAGGCTCAGGATTTGATTTGCCCATCGCCCTCGGAATTCTGGGCACCACCGGCGTCCTGCTGAAACCGGAATTGAAACAGTATATTTTTCTGGGTGAGCTTTCGCTGGACGGAAGTCTTCGTCCCATCAAGGGCGCCCTCTCCATCGCCAGCATGGCGCGACAAAAAGGAGTCCGCAAGCTCGTGGTGCCGGTTGAAAACGCCAATGAAGCCGCAGTGGTTCAGGAAGTTGATGTCTATGGAATGCGATCGCTGCCGGAAGTATTGGACCTGGTGAATGAGACGCGCGAGTTTAAGCCGGCCAAAGTAAACGTGACGGAAATGCTGGCCGCGGCCAGCGTGTATCCCGTGGATTTCCGCGACGTGAAAGGGCAGCTCCACGCCAAGCGCGCCATTGAAGTCTCGTCGGCCGGAGGCCACAATATTCTGATGATCGGGCCGCCGGGCGCGGGCAAAACGATGCTGGCCAAGCGCATCCCAACCATCCTGCCGCCCCTGACGTTTGACGAAGCAATCCAGACCACAAAAATACACAGCGTGGCCGGCGTGCTTGAGCCAGGCCTTGGCCTTGTGGGCACGCGGCCGTTTCGCTCTCCTCATCACACGATTTCTGACGCCGGATTAATTGGCGGCGGTGCCATTCCCCGCCCGGGTGAAGTGAGCTTGGCGAACAACGGCCTGCTGTTTCTTGACGAGCTTCCGGAATTCCAACGCAATGTTTTGGAAGTGCTCCGCCAACCGCTTGAGGACGGCACGGTAACCATCGCGCGCGCCGCCATGTCGCTGACCTTTCCGGCGCGATTCATGCTGGCGGCGGCGATGAATCCCTGCCCATGCGGTTTTTTCAACGACCCTTCGCGTGAATGTACTTGCACGCCGCCCATGATCCAGCGCTATGTCTCAAAAATTTCCGGGCCATTGCTCGACCGCATCGATATCCATATCGATATGCCGGCGGTAAAATACCGCGAGCTGCGCGACGATTCCGGCGGCGAGACTTCCACGCAGATTCGCGAGCGCGTGATGAAGGCGCGCGACCGCCAGTTGGAACGATATCAGGGCGAGAAAATCTATTCCAACGCGCAAATGAGCTCGAGGCAAATCCGCAAGTATTGTAATATTTCCGCCGATTGCGAACGCCTGCTGGAAAGCGCCATGACGCGCCTCGGCCTGAGCGCCCGCGCCCACGATCGTATTTTGAAAGTCTCGCGCACCATCGCTGACCTCGACGCCGCCGAAGACATCAGTACCACCCACATCTCCGAAGCGATACAATATCGGTCGCTGGATCGAAGTTATTGGACTTGAGCGGGATGGGAAATCGCCAAGGAATGACCACCAAGCACACTCGCAAGGCGAAGCCGGAGGCCGTGCCGCCTTCAATGAATCGGCCGACCCACAGCGAAGACGGAGTCGACTTAACGCTTATCCGTTGGTTTCTTACCCTGACTCCGGAAGAACGATTGGAAGCACTTCAGCAGACCATTCGTTCTATAATGAAGATGCGTGGCGAAACCTAAACCTGATTTTCTGGCAATCCTTCAGCGTCTTCGAGAGCACGACGTCGATTTCATCGTGGTGGGCTGAGTCTGTGCAATCCTTCAGGGCGCGCCCATTACTACTTTTGATTTGGATCTGGTGCATTCGCGTGAGTCGCAAAACCTCGACCGCTTACTTGCGGCTCTCGATACCCTGGATGCGCATTACCGTGAACCTCCAGCACAGGGGATCAAGCCGGATCGATCTCACCTGTCATCTCCGGGCCACCAACTCTTAATGACCTGCTTCGGGCCACTCGATCTCCTGGGCGTCATCGGCTCGGGTGACGATTATCCAAAATTATTGAGCCAATCGTGTGAAATGGAAATTTCAAATAAATTGAAAGTCCGCGTCCTCACCTTGTCAGCCTTGATTAAAACCAAGGAAGAGACTGGCGGCGAAAAAGACCGGGCTGTTTTGCCGACCCTGCGACGAACCCTGGAAGAAAAATCAAAAATCTAAACGATAAATTTTCAATTGTGACTCGGCCGTAAACTCGATAGCCATGTTTTACGTTTTGACTGTCGACTGTCAACTATCGACTTTAAACTTCTTCCCATGTGTTAAATTGAATCCCGATGAATCCGGAACTGCTGGCACTCGCCCCCATCTGGTATGTCGTTTTCCTTTTGTCTTTGACATGCCACGAAGCCTCGCACGCGTTCGCCGCAAAATTGGGCGGCGACATGACGGCCTTTGAAGGCGGCCAGGTGACTCTGAATCCGATTCCGCACATGCGGCGCGAGCCTTTCGGCACCATCCTGTTCCCACTGCTCACCTACGTGATGAGCGGCTGGATGATGGGATGGGCGAGCGCGCCATTTGATCCTCACTGGGCGCAACGGCATCCGCGCCGCGCGGCCTGGATGGCTCTGGCGGGGCCCGCCGCGAACCTGGCTCTGGTGCTGATTGCCGCGAGCGCGATTCACGTGGGAATTCTCACCGGAATTTTCAGCCCGCCGGAGAGCGCGGGCTTCACCCACATTGTTGACGCTTCGCCGGGCACGGCAGCGGAGGGCGTCGCGCTTTTCCTCAGCATCTTGTTTTCCTTGAACCTGCTGCTGATGGCTTTCAATCTGCTTCCCGTCCCGCCGCTCGACGGCATCACCGCGGTCGGAATTTTCCTGCCGGAGCGCGCGGCGCTGCGCGTTGCCCAGTGGGGTCATAACCCGGCGCTGATGTTGCTCGGAATGGTGGTGGCGTGGAGAGCGTTCGGTTACTTGTTCAGCCCGCTCTTTACCCTGGGTCTCAACTTGCTATATCCGGGACACGGTTATCAATAACGCCAGTCTGCGCGAAATGCAATTTTCTTGTATAATGACTCGGTCCGATAGGAGGCATCGAATGGCGGAGCACATGGTGAAGTGCGTGAAGTATGGGAAGGAACTTCCCGGCCTGGATGAAGCGCCCTGGAGCGGCGAGCTGGGCCAGCGGATTTACGACAATGTCTCCCAGGACGCCTGGAAGCTCTGGCTGGAGCATTTGAAAATGATAATCAATGAATACCGCTTGAGCCCCGCCACCAAAGAGGCACAGGACATCATCGCCCAACAGATGGAA
>DASYXZ010000044.1:0-5981 GCA_035934315.1 Terriglobia bacterium
GTGAGCGAGGAGTTGCCCGTCACCATCACGACCTCCGCGGTTTATGCCAGAGAAATCGGCCCGGGCGGCCCGTGCCCGAATCCGCAAGGCTGCGGCCCATTGGATTTGCACGAAGACCTTCGCGGTTCAGAATACGGGTCAACCATCAAGATGCACCTTCTCCCTCGAACCGAATCCTACCTCTCCGTCACTTCCCTGCCCTCGGAGAGTCCATTGGGCCGCGACTCGCTGGGCAATCCGATTCCAAATGGTATCAGTGGCACGGTCGCGCCGGAGGAATTCCTCTACCGGCAGTCAACACGGTTCAACTCGCGACTCACCGTGCGGGCCGGCGCTGGTTTGGTTCGATTCGGGCCCGGCGGACCAGTTAATATCCCGGGCCAGCTGGAACAAATTTCCTCGGCGGATTCAAATCTGCTCGCCCAGGGTGGTTTGAGCTATACCCTATCGAAGAAGATCAGCTTTGACTTGGATGTGAACCGCTCGGCAGTGAACTACACACCCACATCGGTTAGGCTGGGCGTGATGGAAAATCGTGGAGAGGCCGGGGTGAACTTTTTGTTTACGCCGCGCACGGAATTGCACCTGGATTATTTCTACGCCACCTTTTCCACTGAGATGTTCAGGCACACGACCAACATCAACAGGCAGAATGTCATTCAGAATAAGTCAGACCATAACCAGGTCCGCGGAAGCTCGGTGATCTTCAATCGGAATGTCATGCGCTCGGCTCGTTTCTCATTTGACGCGGGCTTTAATAGCCAAGTTTATGGTTTTGCCGGCCACGCACAAAAAACCTATTTGGGTTTTTTCAATCCCGATTTCTACCAAAGCCAGTTGCTCACCACTCGCATTTACGGAAGTCTCTGGGGACCACTGGGTTATGATTTCTCCGGGGGCGTTGGCATCCAGCAGACAGAACATTCGGGCGCTCTTACCCGCGCCATGGTCCTCAGCCCTGCCATCACCATCAGGATGAATCGCCAGCTTTCGCTCACCCTCGGCTACACTCACTATAACAGCGGCCAGAGCCTGGGCATTTTGCGCGGGAACGCCGTCCGCATGTCCACCACTTTCGCGTTCTGAGTTCTGCTTGGGAACAAAGAGGTAGGGCTTGCTTTGCACCATCCGATGGAGGGCTTGCCGCATGCTTTCACGATAGTTGCAACAAAGAAGGGTAGGGCCAAGCCCTACCCCTACGTTTGGATTAAGATCAAGATTTACGCATCCACGTGCGTACTGAAGAACAGATCGAGCACCTGCTTGTTTTTCTCCGAGAGCGTACCCGAAATCCGTTTCATCTCGGAAGGAGGCAAGGGCTGGAACGCTTTGGCCAGGCGAACGTTCTCCTCAATGTGTTCGAGCTTGGGCATCCCCACCACGGCCGCGGTGACCGGGAGCGACATGGCATAATAGAGAAGTTTTTCAGGCGTGGCCTCGCCGTCCAGCGCGTCCTGGGCGAAAACCTTCATGGCAAGAATGCCCATTTTTTTGCGATGGGCCACGGGCAGCGCCAGGGTTTGGAAGCTGGTCTTGATCGCCTCATTCGGCACCATGCCGCCCTTGCCGCTCTTCATTCCGACCATCGCGCCGTTCAGCGCCATTTGCGTGCAGTCAAAGTCGTGGCGCTCGAGGGCGGTGCGCAGGACGGCGGGATCAGTGTGGCTGGTGATGCCGACGAAGCGCGTCATTTTTTCGTCGCGCATTTTTAAAAGTTGTTCCAGCACGCCGCCTTTGGCTTCGATTCGTGCGAGGTCATCTTCAGTAGTCAGCGAATGAATGTGAATCAGGTCCACCTGGTCGAGTTGAAAGGCTTTGAGACTTTCCTCCACAATGCGCCGGGCCTGATTGCCGTCGCGATTGGAGAGTTTGGTGGCAAGAAAAATCCCGTCGCGCCGGCCTTTGATGGCCTTGCCGACGCGCTGCTCGCTCAGATGGTCCTTGCCGTAATCATCAGCAGAGTCAATGTAAGTGATGCCGAGATCAAGCGCCTTATGCACCGCCTCGATCGCCTTGTCTTCTTCCTTGTACATCAGGAAGCGGCTTCCCGTCCCCATGGCCAGAATGGAAACGCGGGCGCCGGTGCGGCCGAGCACGCGGGTGGGCAGAGCAGTTTTCGCGGCGGGCGCGCCAATCAGCGAGCGTGCTGCCAGACTGCCGATAGCGGAAGTTTCCAGAAATTCACGGCGAGATATTTTCATAGGACCTCCTGTGTTTTGGAGTCTACCATATATTTTTGTCAACCGAAAATCTGTGGGAGTTGGAGCAGCCCTTTTCGACGAATCCGGGCCACAGGGCGCGCATCAAGTAATTCGCGATCCTCAGAATTATTTTTCGTTATGAATCACAGTATGTCGCGCCGCGGGCATCGGTTGATCGCCTTTGCGATCCTTCCAAAGAATAGCGTTGAGGGTCGTGGAGTCCGCCGCATCAGCATGGGTAAAGTCCATGGCCGCGGATGCCCTGGCTCCGGGCGCGTGAGGAGAGTTGACGCGGTAAATGACGCCGTTGTCCCGATTGCGGAAGTCGGCAGTGTAGCCGGGCTGATTTCCAGGTCCGGCAAAGAGCGGCGCCATCACCGGAGCCCAGGCGTCGTTGTTATTCATGGGCGGCAAACCCAACAGCGATTCCATGGTGCGGATCATGCTGACCGTTGTATAGAAATGGTGGTCAACCGCCGGATGATCCGGCGACCCGGGGGAATATTTGCTGATGACAAAAGCAATACTACGATGGGCATCCACGTGGTCCGGGCCGTCCTGGGCGTCGTCTTCCAGAATAAAAATTGCCGTGTCATCCCAGTAAGGGCTGCGTGAGACGGCCTCAACCACCCGGCCCACGGCCAGATCGTTGTCCGCAACAGAGGCCATGGGCTGGGGCGCTCCCGGGCGAGTCCCTGCGGTGTGGTCATCGGGTAAACGCAGAATCACAAATTGTGGAAGCCCGGTTCCGTGGTTTTCTTTTCGCGCCCGCACGAACCCGTCAAATTCATTCAAAAATTCATCGGCGCGCAATTGATCGGGATAGTCCAGGTTGAAGTCAGGGAAACGAGGATCAAAGTGATTTTCAAGTTCCGGCTTGGTCGCCACGTCGCGGGAGATCAGAGGAATCGCCCAGGGCCACGGGCTGGGAGACCCGTGAGGCTGGCCAACATTGGCGGGCAACTGCTGGCCCGGATGGATCACAGCAGGCGCGCAACGCCGTCCCGCCGGCTCCGGGGTTCCTTCCTTTGGAGATTGGGGAGCAGGTTGTGCGGGCGCAGATTCACTGCACCACTGCGTGGAAACAAATTCCCCGTAATTTCGATGCGTAAGTCCGTGGCGGGCGACATTTGACCAGATGTATCCCGTACCGGGTTCATTCACATCCGGCCTACCTTCTCGCAAGGGATACCCCCTGGAAACTTCACCTTCGTAGTCATAGAGCCGCTCGGCCCCCCGGTAGGAAATCTCCCAGGTTTTCTCAGTATAATCGCTGGTGATCGCCGCCATGGACCACACGTGTCCGTCGCCCGAAACTTCCCCGCTGTCATAAAAATTGTCTAGGATGCCGAATTGCAAGGCTAGTTTGTGTTCGTTGGGCGTGATGTCCTCTCCATACATGCAAAGCGAAGCGTCGCCGTCACCGGGTTTTAAATCGCCAAGAATCTGATCGTAGGTCCGGTTCTCTTTGATGATGTAGATGACATGCCGGATCGGATTATTTCCCGCCGCGAAATTAATCGTGGCTTGCGGCGCGCGCATCCCGTTGCTCTCCACCACCTCATCCGTCAATTTTGCCAGGGAGCTCTCTGCTATCCGAATGTTGACGCGCGCCAGCGAGCCATGAATGAGCGCCACAATATAAGGATGCTGCCCGCGCGGGCTATCCCCGCTCTGCTGATCGGTAGGAAGCGGGGCTGCGTTGGGTCCCGTGCCCTTTCCTTTCCCTGTAGCAATAAACAAATCGCCCCGCTCCACCGCCAGCGCTGTGGGATACCATTCCGTGGGAATAAAACCTATGGCCGTTTGCGGAGAGCGGGTTTGACTTCGCTGGCCCGCCTTGAATCGAGTCATATCAAAAACAGCCACGGCATCCGCTGAGGCGTCCGCCACGAACAATCGCGATCCATCAACCGTCTGCGCCAGGGCCATCGGATAAACCCCGCCGAACTTCTCGCCGGGTAGCTCGCAGGATAAGAGGCCGGCGAGTTTGCCGGTAGCCGTCTGAATAACGGCGACCCGATCCGCGTTGGAGAGCGCGACGTACAAATACTTTTCATCCGGACTCAACAGCATGGCCGTGGGATGCGACCCGGCCGCCGTGGGGGCCTTGGGAGCCAACACGGGAATCCGGCGCGTCACGCGTCCGGACTCAAGATCCAATTCCGCCACCTGCGATGCGTTCCAAAGACTGCAATAGGCGCGCTTGCCGTCCCGCGCCACAACAACACCATAAGGATACGAAGCGGGCACAATGCCCGGCGTGCTCAGGTCAAAGCGATGAATGATTTTTCCGCTTGCCGCATCGAGAAGAAGTGCGTCATCCGAAAGATTATCCGCGGCAAGAATTTTCTCTCCATCACCTTGCGTGACCACCGCCAACCCCGCAGGATAGGGATCTGCTTCGGCCGGCCGAAAATCATTTGAGACTTTCGCCGGGTGTCGCGCCGCCCCAAGCGGCTGTGGAGGAATTTTAATGAATCGCTGGGGCGTGGGGCGGCCATCCTCAAATCCGTAAACCGCGATGCCGTTACCGGTGTCACCCGCAGCATGACCGGTAAGGTCGGTTAGCGATGCCACTGAGGCGTACAGGTGTTTTCCGTCGGCACTAAATGCCAGGCCCAAAAAATATGTCTGACGGGCTCTCTTTCCCAGGCGGGAGTCAGGATAATCAACCATCTGGTTGGATTTCAAATCGACCACGGCGATGGACTGCTGATACCCGGACTCCTCAGTCCCATAACCATTGTTCAAACCCGCCAGGAATTTTCCGTCCGGACTCAGTGCGAGCGTGGTGGGAAAACTATTGGTCTTTTGCGGTCGCCCCGGGACGGGCCTCAAAATGGTTTTGCTGGAAGGAAGGTGAATAGCCTGGCCTTCGGCCGGATCTTGAGCTGGGCTCAGCGTCGTAGCGCCGGTCAAGATCGCAACCAGAACGGAACCGAAAGCAAATGACGATCGCAGTTTCACTCTATCCTCCTTCACAAACTTTAACTTCCGCCAAACTGATGATCGCGCCGCGTCTGAATGCGGACGGAATTATCCACCGATTCCCTGCGCCATAAATCCGCCGTCAACCGAAATGACCTCCGCGGTCACAAAACTTGCGGCATCAGAAGCGAGAAAAATCGCCACCCCCTTGATCTCCTCCAGGTTTCCAAAACGCTTCATGGGAGTGTGCGCCATGATGGAAGACTTGCGCTCGGGGAGATTGATCAGTTCACGGTTGAGGGGCGTTTCGAAAACGCCCGGGGCGATGGCGTTGACGGTGATGTTGTATTTCGTCCACTCGGCGCCCAGATTCCGCGTGAGCATCACCACGGCGCCTTTGCTCGCCGCATACGCCGTCGCCTCGTGCAGGGTCTGGAATCCGCCGATGGACGCGATGTTGATAATGCGGCCGTACTGCTGCTTCTTCATCTGCCGGCCCACCATCTGGCAGGTGAACCAGGTCCCCTTCAGGTTGATGTCCATGACTCGGTTCCAGTCCTCGTCGGACAGATCGAGCGAGGCAATCTTCTTGGTGGTTCCGGCGCAATTCACCAGAATATCGATGCGGCCGAATTCCTGCACCATGCGGTCAATCACCTTCTGGATGTCTTCCCGGCTGGTTACGTCCGCGGTGAGCTCGAGCGTGCGCTTGCCCAGAGCGCGAATTTCCGCCGCCATCTTCGCAACCTCCGCGGCGCGCCGGCTGACTGGGACGACGTCGGCTCCGGCTTCCGCTAATCCGGTGGAGATGGATTTCCCCAGGCCGCTCGTCCCGCCGAATACCAGCGC
>DASYXZ010000047.1:0-9212 GCA_035934315.1 Terriglobia bacterium
GCCGCCGAAGCCCGAATCGAAGCCGCCAAAGACCTCCCCGCCGCCTACCTCCGCGCCGTGTTCTCCAGCTCTGAAGCGCAAAAGTGGCCGAAGAGGCCTTTGGTCGAGGTTGGTGAGATTGTCTCCGGCATTACCCTGGGACGGAAATTAAAAGGGGCTAAAACTCGCCTGGTGCCGTACCTTCGCGTGGCGAACGTTAAGGACGCCTATTTGGACCTATCCAATGTTTATAAGATCGAAGCAACTGAGACAGAAATCGAGAAGTGCAGGCTAAGAGACGGTGACCTTCTTTTGACAGAGGGCGGCGACCCGGATAAGTTGGGGCGTGGGACTTTCTGGGAGGGCCAGATTGCGGAGTGTATCCATCAGAATCACATCTTCAGGGTTCGGTTTGAACTCACGGAAATCTCGTCACAATTCATCTCCGCACAAATGGCCTCGGTTTATGGCAAGCGATACTTCCTCGCCCACGCCAAGCAGACCACGGGAATTGCAACCATTAACCAGAAAGTGCTTGGAGGTTTCCCTCTTTTGCTTCCAACCCTGACCGACCAACGGCGCGTGACATCGATGTTGAATCAACAAGTGGCCTCAGCAGCGCGGGCGCGCAAGGCCATCGAGGAAGAATTAGAAACCATCAACAAACTGCCTGCCGCCCTGTTGCGCCGGGCCTTCGCCGGGCAGTTGTAGGGCCGGACGGCGTCCGGCCTTGTCCAAACAGGACGGGATCCGACAATAGTCAAACGCGGATCGTGACCGGGGCCAAATACGCAATTTCGACGAGGCCGAACGCCGTTCGGCCCTACGCAAGGACCCATGGAACAAGAATTTAAACCCGCGCGTTGGCTGCCGCACGCTTTGAAGAATCTCCCTGACCGCGAGATCCGGCGTGAGGAGGCCGACAAAACGCTCACCGCTCCCGAGCGAATCGGTGAGGGACGCCGGGCAGGAAAGTGTTCATGCGCCGGTATTTCGATGAACGCCTAAAACCCGAAATGCTAATCCGTATGGTGGTGGAAGAGACCGGAAGCGAGCTGGTGGTGACCACCATTTACATTACCTCCAAAATCGGCAAAAATATGGGAGAGGCAAACGCATGAAAGTGACCTACGACCGGGAATCCGACACGATGACCATCACCCTCCGCGAGGAGCGCATCAGGGAAAGCGATGAGGTGCGTCCCAGAGTGATTGCCGACTTCGGATATGACGGGGGCATTGTCCGGTTCGAGATCCTGTACGCTTCCAAAGTGGTCCAGAACACGCGCGAAATGCAATTCGCTCTGGCGGAATAGTCCCAAATAGCCAAAAGGCTCCGACCTTTGCCGGGGGATTGTAGGGCCGGACGGCGTCCGGCCTTGTCCAAACTGGACGGCATCCGCCAATTATCGAATACCGGTCGTTACCAGGGCCGAATTGTCATCTCCCGCTAGGCCGAACGCCGTTCGGCCCTACGAAAATGAAATGTGGTCTCAATTCGTCCCATGAAGAAAAACGGCAAGACTTTTAACGGCCAACAATCGCTGAATGGCGCCATCAAATCCATCTGTGACGTCATGCGCCGCTCGAATTGCGCCGGGGCGCTGCAATACGTGCCGGAACTCACTTGGATTCTCTTTCTCCGCATTCTCGACGAGCGCGAAACCCACGAGGCGGAGATGGCCCAGGCCGTGGGCGCCGAGTATCGGCCTTCGCTCGAAGTTCCCTACCGCTGGAAAGATTGGGCAGCGCCGGACGGCCCCAAGCGCGCGGAATTGGGACTGGGCACGCTGGGCGCTCTATTTAATTTCGTGAACGGCGATTTGATTCCCCACTTGAAAGGATTGCGCGAACGCCCTAACTCCACTTCGCGCCAAAAAGTAATCTCCGAAATTTTCTCCGGCATCGAACGCACCCGAATTGATACCGAGCGCAATTTCCTGGACGTACTCGATAAAGTTCACGAAATTACGGCTGAAAATGTGGACACCACGCACGTGTTCACGCTGTCGCAAGTTTACGAAGGCTTGCTGCTCAAGATGGGTGAAAAGGGCAACGACGGCGGCCAGTTTTTCACCCCGCGCGAAATAATTCGAGCCATGGTGCGCGTGATTGATCCCAAGGTCGGCGAAACGGTTTATGACCCCGGCTGCGGTACGGGCGGCTTTCTGGCGCAATCCTTTGAGCACATGGCCGGGCCCAACAATCGGGACATCACTTCACCCGACCAGCTTGAAACCCTCAAGGTGCGGACGTTCTTCGGCCGTGAGAAGGACAACGCCGTCTACCCCATTGCGCTTGCCAATCTCGTGCTGCACGGTATTGACGACCCCCACGTATGGCACGGCAACACTCTGACCGGAGCCGAGACTTACGGTGGATTGTTCGCAGGAGCACCGGCACTCTATGACGTGGTGCTGATGAACCCACCCTTCGGCGGCAAGGAAGGCAAGGAAGCCCAGACACGCTTTGCCTACAAGACCGGGGCGACCCAGGTGCTTTTTCTCCAGCATGTGATCGGCAGCCTGAAGCCCGGCGGCCGCTGCGGGATTGTGTTGGATGAGGGCGTGCTATTCCGCAACAATGAGAATGCATTTGTCCAAACAAAACGCAAGCTGCTGGACGATTGCGACCTTTGGTGCATTGTGAGCATGTCGGGGGGCGTCTTTACGGCGGCGGGTGCGGGCGTTAAAACCAACCTGCTTTTCTTCACCAAGGGCCACCCGACGGAGAAGGTCTGGTACTACGACCTCTCCGATATCAAGGTAGGAAAGAGAACTCCATTTACGATTGACAAATTTGAAGAATTCTTCCGCCTGTTGCCGACGCGAGGCGATAGCGAGAGAAGTTGGACCGTCCTGCGGAAAGATATCGAGGCGAAAAACTACGACTTGAAGGCCGTGAATCCCAATCCCAAAAGCAACGAGGACACTCGCACGCCGGAGCAACTGCTTGATCTCATCGACGCCAAAGGCCGAGAGGTAGCCGAAGCCCTCGCCGCCTTACGCTCGCGATCGCGCTAATGATGTGCGGACCATCACCCAGGCGCAGATTTCTTCCCCGCACGAACGATTTAACGCTGGCATTTCACAATGGCATTTCCCGCCCGTTAATAGCCGAATACAAAGCAAAATAGCCGCGAACCAAACGCTCATTCCCCAACCGGCAATTTTACGGGAACGAACTGTCGCGGAATCCCACGGCACGAACCAACAACTCCTTCTGTCTAATGCCTGCCTTGATTTCACCCATCACATTCCTTTTCTAGCGCCCATTCTTCTCGCGGGCACGGCGAGCTGGGGAAAGCTCCTGCGCGCTGGCGGCACGGCGTGCTTCTGCTTTCCCGCTTCCGCAATGATCCCTCCCCGGCCGTGCAGGAACTTGCGGGCTGCGGATTAGCTGAGTCCGGCATGTACACCCATGGGCAGCGTATGGTCGCCGCGGCGAGCATGATGGGATGGCTCGATGATTCCCTGCTGAGTCAACAACAGCGGACCTGGGCTGCCCAGGCTCTCCATGACATCTCCGGGCAGAGTCTCGGGACGGATTCTGCCTCTTGGCGGCGCTGGTACGACAGCACTCGCTGATTTGTTGACGTCGCGGACCGGGGAGTAAACGCAACCCGGAAGCGGGTACGCAGACTTCTGCCGCTGTGATTCCATAATCGCGTCGGCTCCTTCACACCGGGCGCGACAAGTTCTACATCTCAAGCCTCCAATCGAGGCGCTTGTATCAGTGTAGAGCCTATGGCCTCAACTGCTCGAGCATCCTCCGCGCTTCGGCGTGCTCAGGGTGCCGTGACAGGAGCTCCTTCAGGGTCTCGCGGGCTCGAGTTTTCTCACCCTGCTCCATGTAAAGCCGCGCCAGGTTTAGGTAGGGCTGATCGAAATCGGCCGCAACACGCATGGCTTTCTGGAACTCCTCTTGGGCCTCAGCCGTCCGTCCCTGGCGCAAAAAGAGCACGCCGAGATTATTGAGCGCCTCCGGGTAGTCCGGGCGAAGTTGAAGGGCTCGCTGCCAATACTTGAGCGCCCTGTCTGCATCATTGGTTTGCGCGTAGAGCATCCCGACTCCGTAATTCACCTCCGGGTCGTCCGGAGCCAAAGTCACGGCCCGGTCTAAGGCCTGCTTCGCGTCGCTGAAGCGTTGCTCGCGGCGATAGATGTTTCCCAGGTTGAAGAAAGCGAGGGCATAATCGGGCTGCTGGCCGATCGCCTCTTGAAAATAGCGGATGGCCTCAGGCGTTTCGCCGGCCTGCGCGGCGAGCAACCCAAGATTGTTGAGCGCGTCAGGATACTCGGGGCGCAACTCCAGCGCCCGTTGAAGGTGGCGGCGCGCTTCGTCGGGCTTCCCCTGCTTTAAATAGAGCGTCCCCAGATTGTAATGCGCCTCGGCGTAATCCGGGTCGGTCTCGAGGGCCAGGGTGAATTCCCGGATCGCCTGGTCGAAGTATCCAGCCTGCGAAAAGGCCGCACCATAGGTGAACGCATTTCGCTTAAACTGCCCCAGATAAAGTGTTCCGGGAAATGGCAGCGCCAAGCGCACCCGGTCTTCGGGGGTTTGCGGAATGTCCTGGCGGTCCGAGTTCAAGCGGCCGGCATCGACTGATCCCTGATAGACTTTCACAATGAAACCTTTGGCGTCGATCAGAAACGTCGTGGGCAATCCGAGATTGCGCCGCCGGTCAAACATGAAGTGGTATACAAGATTGTAAATTCCGGTCACGTCGTCGCTGGCCAAAAGGATGGGCAACCGCACGGAATTTTCGCGGACGAACGCCTGGACCTGCGCTGCGTCTTGAGGCTTGTCAAGGTTGATGGCCAGCACCTCGAGAGACCTCGACTTCCTCAACATCGGCGACCGGTCCAGCGCTCTCACCGCTTCGACGCTGGGCGGGCTCCAGGTGGCCCAGAAGTTCAATGCCACCGCCTTACCTCTCAAATCCGCCAGGCGGTGTGTCTGCCCGCTGAGATCCGGCAGCTCAAAAACCGGAGCCAGGATTGGATCCACCAACCAGGTTTCAAAGGTGGCAGGTGGCGGCACGGCCGCCTGCGGAGCGGGAATCTCAGACAGAGGTTGGTGGGGACGGAACGCCAGCGCCCGGAATTTGTCCGAGCCCTCCACAATCTCAAGGCGATGATTCGC
The DNA here is from genome assembly GCA_035934315.1 of Terriglobia bacterium. Lineage (GTDB taxonomy): Bacteria > Acidobacteriota > Terriglobia > UBA7540 > UBA7540 > DASYXZ01. Next base: position 5,124 of record DASYXZ010000047.1, read on the forward strand.
AGGCAGCGCCTCAAAGTGCTGGACGCTGCCGCTGGGCCAGCGAATTTCCGCTCTCGCGGATACGGCCTTGCCTATCCCGAAGAAGATCTCCTTGGTGTGCAGCGAGGGGAAACCCGTACCGGCTTGCAGGCCCTTCATCTGCCGCCCCTCGCTGGTCTCGAGGATGACCACCGCGCCCACGGCATCCCGATTGCTCTTCGTGCCGCGCAGTCGAAAGGCCAAAGCGTTGCCGAGATCGGTTGCTTCGCAGCGTAAGATGCGCAATTGCGGTCCGGTCCGATTTTTCAGAGCCATCTCCATTCGTCCGTCGTGATCGAAATCGGCGAGGGCGAAGGCCCGGCTATCATCGGAGAAATCCAGGCCGACCGCGCCGGAAATGTCGGAAAAGGTGCCGTCACCGTTGTTGTAGAAGAAAACGTTGCGCTGATGGCCTGCCCAGGTGCCGTCGGAGCGAATCAACTCGTTGATGGCGTTCCAGCCCAGTTCGTAAGGGACGGTGGCATGAGCGTCCGCCGGAGACTTCGAAATCACCTGCTGCCAGAAGAAGCTCTCCAGGTCGTCACGACTGGGGCCGGAAATCATGCCGTTGGCGATGTAAAGGTGCGAGCGTCCGTCATGGCCGAAATCCCAGGCGTGACAGGACCATGACCAGCCCGCTTTCTCGACTCCCGCAGCGGCGCTCCGATCCTCAAAGCGACCGTTGCCGAGGTTGTGGAAAAGGGAATTCCCTTTGGCGTGGTGACGGAACAACGCGCGGACGTCGGCGGGCATACGTTCCAGAAAACTGGTTTGCGACGTTAACCGCATTCCCGGCGCTTCCCACATGTCTGAAACGTAGAGGTCGAAGTTCCCGTCGTTGTCGTAATCGAACCAGCAGGAACTCATTCCGGGTCCTACATCCGCGACTCCCGCTGCCTCGGCGAGATCAGTGAACGTTCCGTTACGATTATTGTGATAGAGATTCTTCCGCCCGAAGTCGTTCACCACGTACAGGTCCGGCCAACCATCGTTGTCGAAATCGCACCAAGTACAATCGAAGCTGAACCGGTCATTGTTTTGGTTGAGACCTGTCGCCGCTGTCACATCCCGGAACGTGGCATCGCCCTCGTTGTGGAAAAGAAAATTGGGTGGGCCGTTCCGCGCGTCGTAGTAGGGAAGGGGAAAGTGGTACTGCTCCAATCCCATATAGTAACTGTACAAGCAGAAGTAGATATCCAGGCGCCCGTCGCGATCGTAATCGCCGAATGCCGCGCCGGTGAAAGTTCCCTGGGGAGGTTGCGCGAACCGAAATGCCCCTGGCTTGGGTTTGAACTTACCATTCCCCTGATTGAGAAAGAGCAGTGGCCCATTGGCGGTAACCACCACCAGGTCCTGTTCACCGTTGTTGTTGATGTCCGCGAAGAGCGCGCCAGGGGTGTTGTCCAGCACGCCCACGCCCGCCGCCTCCGTAACGTCCTCGAACGTTCCGTCGCCGCGATTGTGGTAAAGCCGGTTGGGGAGCCCTGAGGGCTGGCAGATGTAGAGATCGTCGAACCCATCATGATCGTAGTCGACGGCCGCGATACCGTTGTTTCCGTAGACGTCGACGCCGGTCGCCGCATCGAGCACCGTCCGCCAATAATCCGTGCCGCGCAGCAGTTGCGCGCGGTAAGAAGAGACGTCCTTAAGAGCTGTCGAAGTCATATCCACAAATATCGGTCGATAGGAGAGGCTCTGGATCTCCGCCAGTGACTGCCATTTCTTTGCCACCAATTTCCCCTCGGGGGCTTGCTCCCATTCAATCTGCCACACGCCGATTCGCTGCAGGCGGTGCAGTCTCGCCCCCGTGCCCACAAACGTGTAACCCATCAGGGTCCTGATGCGGAGCGGAGAAGAAGATTTGATCTCCAGGTCCGCCACTTTGAATTCAGCTCCGAGAAGCTCCGAGGTCAGGACAAGGGAGGATCGCAACTCTTCAAGAAAAGCTTCGCGACCGAGTGACAGCTTGGAGGAAAAACTGGCGCGCCGCACAACGAGAGTCGAATCCTCGCGGATTCGGTCGAGGGTTTGGGGGTGGAGCGACGCAGCTTCAAATTGCGGTGAAAGGAACGAGGCGAGCGCATGCACATCATCCCGGTTTTTGCGAAGCTCGATCCCCCAGCGCACGAAATTACCTTCGATTTCGCGGCTATATCGCTCGCTGGGAAAATCGTCCTCCTTTTGCCGGGCTTTTCGGATGAGTTCCTCGATGGGGGAGCGCGTCCGATACTGGGGGAGGATCCGATAATCGGGGAAAAGTGGAGTGGCCGCAGCCGCCTGCATCGCAGCTTCCTGGGCGGACATTGCGGAGGTCGCCCCGAACAATGGCGCGGGGAGGAAAAGTGCGGATGCACCGCCGCAGACGCCCAAGAAATCCCGTCGCGTCAACGCGGATTTGATTCGTCGTGGAGGGATTCCCATCAATGCACCCGACCCATTTGAGGTGTAGGAATTCCTAGCCCAGTGACATGGCCGCCTGCAATCAAGAAAGCTCGTCCATCTTCGAAACCGTCCTCAAGAGTCACAGCGAAATGGCTTGGAGGCGGATTCGAAGGAAAGAGGATGGGCCATGGCCCAATGGCTAAACTACCCGATGGCTCCATTTCCCCTGGCCTGCGCTGTGGAATTGCGCACTACAAGGTGGGTCTCCACCACGTATTCGGCCCCGCACCGCTTTTTGGCGCGAAGGATATTCTGGAGGGCTTCAAAGGTGAGTCTGCCCAGGCGCTCACGTGAGAGATTGACGGTGGTGAGGGGGGGATAGGCGATTCGAGCGAAGTAGATGTCGTCGAATCCCACCACGGAAATATCGTCCGGAACCCGCACGCCCACCTCCCGAAGCGCGCTCATCACCCCGATGGCGGTCAGATCGTTGCTGCACAATATGGCTGTGGGCAATGGCGAATGGCCCAGTAGAGCACGGACCGCGGCTTCGCCTCCATCCACTTTGTGATTGCCTTCCAGCACCCGCTGGGCGGACAGGCCGCGATGCCTCAAAGCGTTGATAAAAGCTTCGCGGCGAATCACCGCCGAGCGCAATTTCGGCGGGCCGGAAATGAAAGCGATATCTTTGTGGCCCAGGGCGTGCAGGTGTTCGATGGCCTGATAAATCCCTTCCGAATAGTTCACGCGAATGTTGCTCATGTGCGGCCCGATGTGGCCGAGGTCGAGAAAAACCACGGCCACCTCGTTGGCCGTCAACTGCTCGGCGAGAGCGGCGCCCAGCTCGGAGGTCATGATGGCCACCCCGCGCACCTTGTTCTCGATCATCTTGTGGACAGCCGCCTCGGTGCGGTTCGGATCATAGTTTGTGTTCGAGAGCAAGAGGTCAAACCCGCGGTCGAGAGCCGCCGCTTGAAAACTCTTGACGATTTCGGGGAAGAAAGGGTTCTCAATATCGGAAACGATCAAGCCGAAAAAATCGCTGCGGCCAACCGCCAGGCGCCGGGCGTGCGCGTCCTTGTAATAATTCAGCTTGCTGATCGCTTCAAGAACCCGGCGCCTGGTCTGGGGAGCCACGTACCGCGTCTTGTTCATCACATGGGAAACAGTGGTGACGGAGACCCCGGCCCGCTCTGCCACATCTTTCATTTGAAGCGCCACTCTGTCTCAGTCCTCGCTCGTCGTCATCCGTTGATCAAATCTCAGCCGTCTTTTTTCGGCGAACGTTCAGACCTGCTCTGGTTCGCTTGTTCTGCGCAGCCGCGCGCTGAAAACTGACGGCTCCCATCTTCTTGAGCCTGCCGCTCCCGCCCGCCAACCCTTGCTTTCTCGCAGCAAAGGATAGCCTTAGTCGGAGAATTTCACAAGGCGTTTGCGCAAGCGCCTTTCATTTTGGCAATGATAATTGATGGCCCTGCCTCCGCAACTTCATGATACGCAACATCGCCTTTTCCATGAAAGTCAAAATATTATAATTGACTAATGTTAATCAGTACTGTCCCATCATAAGTTGAACAGATTCATTTGAATCCATGGATCTGGTTCTGGGATTTGGTCCTGGCAATGAGAAAAGGCCAATAAAATTGGGCTTTTTTCGAAAATCGTGACATTCAGAATTTGCAACATTTT
>DASYXZ010000051.1:0-7005 GCA_035934315.1 Terriglobia bacterium
GCGCGTGCGGCATCGAGTGAAGCGCGAATATTGGCCCACACGCTTGCGGGAGGATCCTCGAGCATCGCCGCCCGCGATTGTGACTGGATCAGTTGCAAATCCGCCAGGACGACGCTGCAAAAAGGGCACTCGCCGGCGTGCCTCGCGACTTCAAGGTGACCGTCACCTTCGAGATAAGCGGGTAAGTCCAAATCGAACTGCCGGCACTTCGCTCGCGCGGCCCCGGATGAATCATTCATTGGATCTGACATTTTAATTCTACCTCTCTCCGCTCGGCCTATTCTCAGTCTCCGGATCGCCGGGCAATTTCCTGTTCCGGTCGTCGCGCAATCGTTCGCGTAATTTCATTCGCGCTTTGTGGAGCTGCGACTTGGAATTCCCGATCGAGCAATTCAGGATCTGGGCGATTTCGTTATGTTCGTAGCCTTCCATATCATGCAAAACAAATACAGCCCGATACCCGGGTGGAAGTTCGCCGATCGCATTAGCCAGGCTGATGCGATCGATCGAACCCATCAGCCTCCGGTCGTCATCTCCGTAATCGCGCTTAACCGGCTCTTCCTGTGATGTATCCAACTCATCGAGCGAAACCTGCTGCAAACCTTTTTTTCGCAGGTGCATCAGCACCACGTTGACGACCAGCCGGTGCAACCAGGTTGAAAACGCCGACTCGCCGCGGAACGTGGAAATTTTTCGAAAGAGCTGCAGGAACGCTTCCTGAGACAAATCTTCCGCTTCCGCGGTGTTACCGGTCATGCGAAGGCAGAGCGAATAAACACGCCGTTTGTGAGCGTCAAACAGCGCGGCAAACGCGCGCTCGTCCCCACTCTGCGCTTGGGCGATTAACTGAGCATCGGAAGCGGCCTTGGGTGTTGCGTTTTTTTGTGGACTCAAATGATCTCAAAATAGGTCGCACCTCAACTCTTTTTGTGAGATGCGAAGCATGGAATATGAGTTGTATTATTTCTTAGGTTTCGCCCTTGTCCGCCGGACTACCGGCCGGCGGATTGGCTCGCCCTAATCCCGGCTTAACGACTGGCCGGAGTCTGGGCGGGAATACGAACTACCGCTTGTCCCACACCAACATTTCCCGCTGTGTCCGATGCGCGCAAAGCGATAAGGTGCTCACCGGGCTTGAGATTATGGACCCGTACAGTGAAAGTCTCAACCCTGGAATCCACCACCCCGTCATCGGATAACAGATCGCTCCAATCCCTGGCGTCGCTCGATGTTTCCGCGGCGCGCAAAGGCGACGTGGCATCCTCCACCCGAAACAGGACTTCGGCTTCGTCTTCGTTTACCGTTTGCTTTATCACGCTGACAACGGGCGGCGTGTTGTCAATCCAAAAAGGCGCGCTCAATAGTTCGGTCTTTCGGGCGGTTGACGGCGGGTTTGATTCCTCATCTGACGCCACCAGGCGCGCCACGTATTTCCCGTCAGCCAGCGACTGAGGTTCCAGCGTATAGGAGCTCTGGTGCAACTTGTCCTTGACCAGGTGCCACTCCTGTTCGTCTTCTGATTTGACGTAGAGCGAGTAAACCAATTGATCCCCATTGGGATCGTCCGCCTGCCAACTGAGCGTCGCGGGCGATTTGCCTGCGCCACCAGCGGAGGCCGCAGGAGAAGCAAAACTCATTGTGGTGCCCGGCGCGATGGTAACGCTGCCAATCGGCGACGCGCCCGCATAGGACATTGCTCCTATGGGACCGGTCCGATCGCCCCCCGTTGAAACATTCAAAGAATGAATTTGGGGAGGCAGGTTTTGATTGAGATAAGAAACCGTTACGTCGTCCAAGACAGGGGTGGTCGTCCCCGTATTGTGAAAAACAGCTTTCCATTGAATGTACCGCGCCGGAGGATTCTGGATCGGGCTGCCGTTGGAATTGCGATAAGGGCCGGCCCAGTCACTCCATGTTTGGTCAGGCCGGTCAGAGTTTCCCGCGCGGGAGAAAAACTCAAGGCTGGAGCCCGAAGGCGCGTCGCCCCTCCAGGCCAGCACACCCCAGTGTGAAATAAATTTGGTATCTTTCACGGGTGAAGTGTAAGTGCCCTCGTGGGCGGCCGCCGTTCCCACCTGGACAAGTTCGGCAATATTGCTGGTGGTGGCATAAAGGTTGTTGTCGTTGAACAACAGCCGCGTTGCCAGGGACTCGTGAGTTTCCGTAAGCAGCGTTAATTCCTGACCATCGCCGGAAGGGGTCAATTCAAAAATACGTCCGTTCGAATCGGTTGAAAACAACACGCGATTATTACGGACGGCCAGTCCGAAAATACTTTCGGTGTTGGACGTCCATACGGTTTCAGCGGTGCTATCGGGGAGAATCTGAATCAGCGAGCCTCGTCCTTGCGTTCCGGGAAGGATTGAAAATCCCAACGGGGCAGGCGTGGCATGATTGAAACTGGGAGCGGGCGGGGCCGCGGCGGGCGGGTTCTGCGTTTTATCGCCGCCGGATTTTATTCCTCCGGAAGATGCCTCCACTGTTACTGTGGTGACGGGAACGGGACCGGTTGGGTTTTGCGGTCCCCACACTCCCGGCGCCACGGTGCCTCCGGCCCCGCCCAGTGCTGCAGCATAAATTCTTCCCTGCGCGTCAACGGCCAGGTCGTGGATTTCCGGCAGGGCGGCCTGATAGATGACGAACGCCTTACCCTGGGGCGTAATTCGGTAAATCAACCCGTTGGGCACGCTGCCCGCGATCAAGTTACCCTCCCGGTCCATGGTCATGCACATGATGTGGGTCTGCTTGCTGTCGAAAAATACTTCACCCTTGCCGTTGGGATCGATCCGGGTGATCAGCCCGCGGTCGCCGGTGCCCGCGTACAAGCGTCCCTGGCTGTCAAAGGTTAATGCCCAAATGTATTTGGCTTTGGGATCATAAAAAACTTTGGATTGCCCATCGGGGGTCACACGATAAATCTTGCCCTCGGGCGAGCTGCCCACGTAAAGATCGCCATCCGGCCCCAAAGCCATGGCGAAAATCTGGGGCTCCTGAGCGGTGAAAAATAGCGAGCCCTTGAGGTTGGCATCCACGCGGAACACTTTGCCCTGCTGCCCGGTTCCCAAATAAAGGTTGTGATGGTGATCGGCGGCCAGCGAGAGCGCCATGGTTTCGTCCGGCGTATATACTGCGCGCTCTTCCGGTGCAAGTTTCAATTCACCCTCTTTGGTCAACGACACTCCCTGCAGTGTGCCTTGCAGGAGTTCGTCAAAAGTACTCACCTGCCAAAAAGTTGTTTCAACCGCGTGCAGTGGAGCCGCGGCGATCAGCCCGGCCAATACAACCAGCAAAGCCCTACTGTTTTTCATGCCCAACCTTTTAACCTGGATATTTTCACTCCTGGAAGCTGCCCGTTTATGTCCCGGCGCCGACGACTTTCAGAAGAATCGTCTTCTGCCCTTGAATCGCATAAGGGCAGGCCTTGGTCTCGAAGTCGCCGACCACCGAAGTGCCGCTGAAGACCACGTTGCCCGAAACGGCCGGATCTGCAAGAAGAGTCTGCAACAGCGACGGTGGAGGCGACGGATATTCATCGCCCTGCAAAGTAAAAGATCGTTGCGGCGACATGAGCAACGCGTAAACCCGATTATTGCGGCGCATTCGGTTCAGCGCCCGCACCAGTTGGTGAAGGTCCCGGGGCGCGGAACCCAGGGGCGAAAAACGATATTGCAACGCGTTGATGCTTCCGCCGCTGCCCACCACCAGCGACAACATTTTGTCGTTGACGCTTTCCGGGATGTCCACGGGAATCTTTTGGATCACGTTTTCACCCCAGGGCGTCCGCAGAAGGGCGCTGACCTCAATGTGATCGCCGGGATGCACCTCCGACTTCGTGCTCCACACCTGTTCCACCGTGGCCAGCCGCTTTTCATTGCGCGAGACAATGGAGAGGTCCACTCCTTTCACTTGCACATCGGGGAAACCACTCGACAAAACAAAAGAAAGCGGAGTCGCCACATCCGCGGCGGCCATGGCGCCGGCGTTAAAATCGCTGGAGAGGATGTCATCCACGTCAACCGAATCGCCGCTGGAAAAATTAATTTTTCCGGTGAGCTCGAGGGTGGAAGGGCCCACCATGCGCTCCGTCGAGCTGAGCGTCGAGACAATGCCCAGGTTCAACAATAGGGGCGAAAGAAAAGATTCCTGCACCATGGAGAAATTGTAATCTTCTTTTTTGTTCAGGCTGGAATCCAACTGAATGTGGACGGGGATGAGCGGGGATGGGTCGCCCACCACGCCGTAGATGGCGCCGAATCTGTCCTGATGGATGCTCCCGGCGAGAGCGCCCGGCACGTCCAGCTTGAACGAACTGGAAACGCTGGGGACGGTCACGAGGACGTGTGATGGCGCGAAGGGAAACGAGACGGGGCCAGTCAATAAAAATCGATGGCCGCAAGCATAAAGTTTGTCGCCCTGGCGATAAGTCACCGTGCAATCAACGTTCAGGTTCAGGTCACCGCGCACCAAAAGCACGCTCACCATCGAGCCGGGCACGAGCTCTCCCGCCTTGGGCGCCATGATGGCGTCGCTCGAAGACGAGGGACCGCCGGCCAACGAGCCGCCCGCCATTGGCTCAAATCCCATCCGGCGGAAAAGTGGAGAAGCATTCTCCACCGCAGTGGTCGAAAACCCTCCGAAATTCAGCGGTAGACGCAGCCCCGCCAAGGGGCCCTGAGCGGAATCTGCGGATTGGTTTGGGATCGCGCCTGGAATCGAGCTGTCTTCATCAAGAATCATCCGTGCGCTGCCAGCGGCGCCGGTGGAAACCCTCACAATCCGGCCTTTCAGGTCTGCGGCGGCGGGTTTGGCTTCAGTTGTGGAGGCGGCTCCGGGAACGACATCCAGCATTTCCTGAATGGGCGTGATTCCGGCTATCGGGTCTTTGGAAAAAGGAAACGCCAGCGCCACGGCGCCCACCAGTTTCCCATCCACATAAACCGGGCTTCCGCTCATGCCCGCGATTACGCCGGTCTTTTCCAGAGGACCCCCGGAAAGACGCGCCAGGATGACATCATGCTTGGGTCCAATGGCATTTTTCAGGACGCCGAGAAAATCCACCTGGAATTCTTCAATCTTGTCGCCCTCGAATATCGTTCGGCCCACGCCTTTCAATCCCGGTCGAATTTCGCTGAGCGGAAAAAATTTTGAGTTGTCCTGGCCGCGCCCCATGGGCGCCCCGGCGCTCAAGAGGACACCAACCACCAGCGCCGTCACCCACTTGTACCTTTGCATCGCGTCACCCTTTATCATTTGGCTTCATAATCCAACCCTTTACTAGTGTAGGGCTAAAGGATTTGAAGCGTCAAGCGAGGCAACGGTTGTAACGGCAGGAGCCCATGGTTTTTGGCAAATCTTTTTGCTGGAACTTTCCGGAACATTTTCAAGTTTGTTGCGTATTCATTTATGACGCCCAAATCGGAGGCTACTTGCCATGGTCAAATTTCTTCTCTGGTGCATCCTGCTGGTTCTCTGCTGGCCGCTTGCTTTGTTGGCGCTGGTTTTATACCCGCTGGTTTGGCTGCTCCTGCTCCCATTTCGGATTTTGGGAATCGCTGTAGAAGGCGTTCTGGAGCTTGTCTGGGCCATCGTCACTCTTCCGGCGCGACTCCTGCGTTCGCCCCGGCGGGCTTGAGGGATGCTGAGGCGAATCAAATGGAACTTTTTCGCGGCGGTTTTCGTTTGAGTTGATAAGAGGATGGTAGTCATGACCAAAAATTTGAGAGGTGAACGATGATGAAAAAAATGATGGCAGCTTTGATTGTACTGCTCGCTGTTGCCACAACCGTGATAGCTGCGCCGCCCGGCCAATGGATTCATGTGCGCGTGATCAGCAACGGCAGCAAGGGCGAGACCGTTCGCATTAACGTCCCTTTGTCGTTCGCTGAGGCGGTTCTCCCGGCGATATGCGCCGATAAGTTGCGTCACGGGAAGGTGAAGTTTGGCGGCAAGTTTGACGATGTGGACCTGCGGTCTGTTTTCCAGGCCGTTCGCGACTCTCCCGACAATGAGTTCGTCACCGTGGAAAAGCCTGATGAAAGTGTACGAGTGGCCAAGGCCGACGGGAATCTGCTGATCAAGGTTCGCCAGAAGCGCACCGGCAAAAATGCTGATAACCAGAACGTGGATATCAAAGTCCCCCTAACGGTGGTTCAGGCGCTGCTTTCCGGCAATAATGGCGAACTGGATGTGTCGGCGGGAATCCACGCCTTGAGCGCGCAGGGAAATATGGACTTGGTTACAGTGAATGGCCAGTCTGAGAACGTGCGAATTTGGACCGACACTCGCAATACGTCGGAGTAACGAGGAGTTCAATATGCATCCGTTGGCGATTAAAATTCCCGCTGTGATCGTGGCCGTTGGCGCTTCAATAGTGGGGACGGCGGCCATCGTCACGTACGACGCGGGTGCGGTAAGGGTTTCCGTGGTGGAAAAGAAATCGCATGGGACGAACGTCCACCTGATTGTCCCGGCGGTGCTGGTTCCTATGGTTTTGGAATTCGTCCCGTCCCATAATTTCCACCTGCAAGCGGAGGAGACCCGCAAGTGGCTGCCGATAGTCAAAGCCGCGATGCGCGAACTTGACCGTTGCCCGGACGCAACGTTGATGCAAGTCACAAGCTCGGACGAAAATGTGAACATCTCGAAGCGGGGCAATTCTCTCTCTATTGATGTGGACGACCCGGGCGAGACGGTCCACGTTTCTTTTCCGGTACCCCTTGTCCGAAGCGTCGTCCAGAAACTCGAAGAAAGCAATCCCGGTCCTCCCGTCTAAAATATCGAAGCGTCCGAGTTCGTACACCCAGTCGCACCCTCCGTAGGGATTCTCAAGTCACTCCCAACTTTCGACCCACCCTTGATAAAATTCCCTCCTAAGAAATGCCCTGGACGTTGAATCGCAACTTTACCGGATTTCCGCGGATAGATGCGGCGCAAGTCCGTGTTAAAGTAAGCTTTCAGATTGGCTTGACTTCACCCTAATGCGCAAAGGAGTCCGGCAATGAATCG
>DASYXZ010000077.1:0-5691 GCA_035934315.1 Terriglobia bacterium
GGGGCGCACGAATCGCGCACCATGAGACGGGTGGGAAGGCGTTGCACTGCGGTTTGCTGAGGCCGGCCCTCAATGTGTTCGATCAGCATCCGCGCGGCGGTCATCCCGATCTCCCGCGCGGGCTGGCGCACCATGGTCAGCCGGGGGCGAAGCAGCGTGGCCCATGTGAGGTCGTCAAATCCCAGGAGACTGATGTGTTTCGGGCACCGCAGCTTGAGTTCCTGGATGGCTTGGAGTGCACCGAGCGTCATCATATTATTCGTGCAGAAAATGGCGGTGGGGCGATGGGGAAGGTTCAGAACCTCCATCGCCTCGCGGTGGCCGCTCAACATGGTGTTGTCGCCGATGCGGACTAACGCGTGATCGATCGGCACGCGGGCGTTTCGCAGCGCCCGCCGGTAGCCTTCCAGCCGGTCAGCCGAGGTTCTGCTTTCTTGTTGACCGGCGATGATGGCGGTTCGTCGATGGCCCAGACTCAGCAGATAATGGGTGGCCTCCAGAGCGGCGGTCACATTATCAACGCCCACGCAGCCAATCGACCGGTCTTTGGCGTGAGGGAATTGGTCCGCGAAAACCACCGGAATGTTGCCCACCAGAGGTTCGGCTTGGCCGCCTTCGGCCTCAATGGCTGGAATGCGAATGATGCCGTCCACGCGCCGCCGGTGGAATTCGTCAAGGTAAGTGCGCTCTTCATCCCAGTGTTCGCGGGAATCGCCCACCAGTAGGGTGTATTTCGCGGTTCCGGCATAATCCTTCACCCCGCGCACGAGGTCCGTGTAGAAACTGTTCGACAAGTCCGGAACCACCATGCCAAGCGTGTGGGTGCGGTGCAGGCGCAGGCTGCGCGCCAGGTCGTTGGGCCGGTAGTGTAGGCGGAGAATCGCTTTTTCAATCCGCTCGCGCATTGCCGAGCTGACGTAGTCCGTGTTATTGAGAGCGGCGGAAACCGTGGAGACCGAGGTGCCGGCCGCGCGCGCAACATCGCGAATAGTCTTGGGCCGACTGCCATGCCGGGGATTCTTCATGTTCGGATTTTCTCTTTGGCGTTCGTCTTCGATCGCTCCCGGGCTATTCGCACGCCCACGAAACATACCATGTTTTCCAGGTGAGCCAGTTGGGACAGAATGATCTGTGGCGATGGCGCTGCCAGGGAGATGACCGTGGCGCTTCCAACTTGGGGCTCACCTATAGGGTTCAGCGGCGTGATTATACGCCCTCATTAACTCATGTCAAGGCAAAGCGCCAAAACGTTTCGGCAAGCGTTGGGAAAAAGTCGCTTCGGAGTACCTCTGGGCGCTTGGATGCATCGGAAATAGTCGCGGGTCGCACCGTTTGTGACCAACGTCACTCAAGTCATTTTTCCCTTGACACCGCCATCCTTGCTGGTGCACGATTGCGCCGAATCGTTTCGGTAATCCCGGATTTCGGGACGGGGGACGGAGAAATTGAAGCGCTGGGTAGCGCCCGAAAATCCATCGAGTAGTTCAGTGCATTTAGTAATTCATCCAGTCTGATTCGATTCGGGCTTGGAATTGGTTCAAGTCTTCTGTAAAATGTAATCACGTATTCGCAAGAGAAATGCTTTCCTGCGCCACTGTCAGTCTGTAGCTTACGCCGGGTCGTTGGATCTAAACTATTCCGCGTGGAATTTTGAAAACTTCAAAAAGGAGCGCAAAATGAGCAGTTATTGCCGCAAGGCGGTCCTGGTGTTTCTCGTCAGCTTGATGGCTGTGGGGATGGCAATCGCGCAATCGGACTTCGGCACTATTTCGGGATATATCAAAGATCCATCCGGCGCCATGGTACCGAATGCCAAAGTCACGGTTAGCAACAAGACCGGCGTCGATCGCCAGGCCATCACGAATGAATCCGGCTATTACGCCATTACCAACGTACCGGCAGGCTTCTACACCATGACGGCCGAGGCCACTGGTTTTCAGAAATACGAATCCACCGGGAATAAGCTTGACCCGAGCTCCAATCTGGCGCTCGATGCGACGCTGGCCCTGGGAACCGCCACTCAATCGTTGGTGGTGACAGCGTCGGCGGCGACGTTGCAAACGGAATCGGCCACGGTACAAAAGCTGGTCACCCGGGAGCAGATTGATTCGCTCGAGCTCAACGGCCGCAACCCGGTGAACCTTGCGTTTGCGGTGCCGGGCGCCCACGGCGGGAATGTGTCGGGCCTGAACTTTTCTTTTGGCCAGGGCCCATCGAATTTCAACGGCTCCCGCAACCCGGAGAACTTGATCACCTATGATGGCGCTCCAGCCACCCGCACGCGTTCCAATGGTACCAGCTTGGGCTCCGCCGACGAGGACTCGGTGCAGGAAGTGCAGATCCTCACCACCGATTACACTGCCGAATACGGCCGCACCTCCGGCGCTCAGATCCGGATCATCACCAAGAGCGGCACGCGGCTGTTCCACGGCGCCGGCTATGAATATCTCCGCAACACGTCCCTGAACGCCAACACCTGGCAGCGCAATTCCAGCCCTGCAACCGCCTTCACAGCGCCCGATCACTACAACGACTTTGGGTACAACATCGGAGGTCCATTTTACATTCCCAACCACTTCAATACGGACAAGAGCAAAGTGTTTTGGTACTGGGCGCAGGAATGGACCAGAAACCACTTCACGGATTCAAATACTCTCACCGTTCCGTCGGCGTGTATGAGAGGATTGGTGGCCTGCAACGGCGTACAGCAAGCAGGGAATTTCAGCGAGCTGCTCGTTCCGAACAACATTTTTTATCCCAAGACCTTGCAGCTCGTGGATCCCAAGACCGGCCTGCCTTACCCGGGCAACATCATTCCAGCGGCAGAGCTTAGTCCGAATGGTGTTGGAATCCTGAAGGCTTGGCCGATGCCGAATCTCGCCACGCCCATCGGAAACAAGAACTGGTTTTTCAACGCCGCTCACCCGCAAAACCAGCGCAAAGATACGCTCTCGGTGGATGTGAACCTGACGGAGAAGCAGCGGATTCAGTTCCGCCGCTTTTATTTCGCTTTTAATGAGTACCAGCCGTTGGACGGCGGCACCAATGAGACCCCCAAGTTTTTCAATCGCCCCAACTTTACTTACTCCCTCGACCACGTATGGACCCTCAGCCCCACCAAGGTAAATGAGGTCTTGGTCACTCTCAGCCACGATCGCGTCTTGATCCCGGTGGACGCGGCGCACTTCCTGGACCGCACCACGGTGGGCCTCAACTATCCCTATATATTCCCGGCGAACAAGGAGATCCAGAACCGCATCCCGACGGTGAACATGACTAATTTTTCCCAACTAAGTGGCGGGCCGTATCCATCGCACTCGGCCGGCCCCATCGGCGACGCGTCCGACAGCTTTACCTGGATCAAGGGCAATCACACGATGAAGTTCGGCGCCCTGTTTGAGCACTCGGGCGAGAACGACAATGATGAGATCAACGTTTCGGCATGCCCTACCTGCACCAATAACCAGAACGGCCAATTCTCATTCACCGACACGGCAGGGGGGTTTGTGCGGCCTGGATACACCTTGGCCTCCTCAGGCGCCGCGGTGGCCAACGCGGCTTTGGGATTGTTCGATAGCTATTCAGAAATCGGCAACCGCGCCTATACCATCTTTCGCGGCAATATGTGGGAGGGTTTCGCGCAGGATTCCTGGAAGTTTAATCCGAAATTAAGCCTTACCTACGGATTGCGCTACACGGTCATCGTTCCGTACCATGCCGATTGGGGAAACATGATCGTCTTCGACCCGAGGTTTTATAATCCAGCCAATGCGGTGAACATCGATCCCAAGACCGGCTTGATAACGGGCACACCGACCATCGCTCAATTGTACAACGGCATGGTGATTCCGGGCAGCGGGTTTCCCGCCTCCGCCAAGAACCGAGTTCCGGCGGCTGATTCGGGTTTGTACAGCGGCCTATTCCACAACCTTCCCAACCATTACTCCAACATCCAGTGGGGCGATCTCCAGCCGCGGGTTGGTTTCGCCTATAAGCTGGGTGATAAGACCGTGCTTCGCGCCGGCGTGGGCCGATTCGTTACCCGCCTGGGCGTGAGCGACTCCATCTTCCTCGGCGGCAACCCGCCCTTCCAGCCCAACGCCAACGTCTCTTTCGGCTCTGTGGATAATCCGGGCGCCGGCGGAGCCAATGCCATTCCGCTGGTGGTGACTACCCAAAGCCTGGCTTTCAAAAACCCGGAAGCATGGGATTGGAACTTCACCTTTGAGCGCGAAATGCCGTGGAAGTCTCTCCTGAGTGTCGCCTACGTGGGCGACCACGGCCTGCATATGCAACGCGAAGCTGACATCAACCAGCCGACCTTGGCAGTGGCGGCGGCGAATCCGGGCGTCAATCTCGCCGCTTTGCGCCCCTATAAAGGCTTCGGGTCCATTCGACAGACGGATAACGTCGCCAACTCCCTGTACAACTCCTTGCAGGTAAGCTGGAATCGCCGCTTCACCAATGGATTTATGTTCGGCTTGGCATACACTCTGTCCAAATCCATGGATAACGGCTCCAACCAGCGCGACATCGTCCCCAACACTTATGACACCAGCTTTTTGTGGGGGCCGTCTGAGTTCGATGCCCGCCACGTCTTGGTGATCAGTTACCTCTACTCCCTGCCGTTTTTCAGCGACCATTCCAAGCTATCAGGAAAACTGCTGGGGGGATGGCAGATCAGCGGCGCCAACCAATTCCAGACTGGGACACCTTGCAGTGTCGCGGGGGGGAATGATTATACGGCAGTCAAAGCATTGAACATAACCGGCGTTGGCTTGGATTCGAATTTTGGGTGCGGCGTCAACGGCCAATACTGGGTGGTGAGCGGCACTCCCAAAATCATCGGTAAGTTCGCGGCGAACGGAAAGAGCGACCCCAACTTCTGGTTCGATACATCGGGCTTCAGCCCGCCAACCGCGGGAACGTTCAATACGCAGCACGTCCGCGATCTCATCTACGGGCCCGGCTTCCGCAACTGGAATCTCGGCCTATTCAAAGCTTTCCCAGTCACCGAAAGCAAGGGGTTCCAGTTCCGGGCTGAGGCTTTTAACGCTGACAACCACCCGAATTTGGGCGGCGTGGATTTCAATCCCACCAGCGGTACTTTCGGCAAAGTCACAACCAAGGTCAACGAGCGCAACGTTCAGCTATCGCTGCGCTTCTACTTCTAAGACCGCACCACCGATCCTTATAATGGCTCGGTTGCATAGGCCCACTTGGATTAACCGGGTGGGCCTTTTCTTTTGTGGGTTGTCGCGTAAGGATTGTTTTTCAGTTGTCCTTCGTCTTCAAGAATTCCAGAGGGACTTTAAGCCTGACAACTCCCCTCATTGACACGTCTCTCCGCCGCCGATACGATTCCAAAGTGAGCGCCATGGATTTTTCCTCTCCCTCTTTGAGGAACGACGACAATCAGGAAGAGCTCCGAGACATTTTTTCCCGCGACACTCTGGAGTTTTCCGGAATCATCGAGCTCTTGCGCGGATTCCTCACCGGTCCCATTGCCGCGCCATTGGTTCGCTCCCTCGAGCCGCGAACAGATCTAGACGCAATACGGCGCGACCTGGAGATGGTGGAGGAGGCCCGCGATTTTCTGGACGAAAGTTCGCGCCCCAGTTGCTCCTCGCTCAAAGATCCGCGCGACATTTTGAAAAAGCTGGGCATTGAAGGCGTGGCGCTCGATCCACA
>DASYXZ010000180.1:0-5102 GCA_035934315.1 Terriglobia bacterium
GGCGCCGCCGGCACGTCCGGCATGGGCTACCATGCGATCAGTGGCATTGAGACGGCGTTATGGGATCTCGTCGGCAAAGACACGAATCTACCTGTTTATCAATTCCTGGGTGGGAAATATCGCGATCGCGTTCGCATTTATGCCGATTGCCATGCGGGAAGGGGATTGGACAGTCTTTCGCCCGTCCTGTTGCCGCGCACGCCTGCCTGGATGGGCGTGCGCAAAAAATCGCGAGACGGAAAAACCGAGTTGAGTCCCAAATATCATGGCGGGCAAAAGGCCGAAGCCCGGAAGATTCACGCGCGCGATTACGCCCGCCGCGCCCAGGAAATGAAGCGGCGCGGATTTACCGCGCTGAAGTTTGACGTGGACGTGCCCACGGAATACTCCCTGGATGATTTCAATCGAACGCTCACGCGCCGCGAGATCGATGTAATGACGAACCTGGTGGCCACGCTGCGCAAAGCGTTGGGCAAAGGTGTGGACCTGGCCATTGACTGCCACTGGAATTATGGCGTGAATGATGCCATCAAGCTGGCGCGCGCCTGCGAACCTTATGACCTTCTGTGGCTGGAGGACCCCGTCCCTCCTGAAAATACTGACGCGATGCGGCGAGTGACGGCCGCAACCACCACCCCGATTGCCACGGGAGAAAACCATTACCAGCGCCATCATTTCCGCGAGCTACTGGAACGCGAGGCGGTGGACATCCTCGCGCCGGACTTTCAAAAAGTGGGCGGCTTGCTCGAGGGCCGGCGCATCGCGGATATGGCGGAGGTGCATTACCTGGCCGTGGCTCCCCACAATATCTCAAGCCCCATTGGGACGATGGCGTCCGTGCATCTTTGCGCCGCCATCCCGAATTTTCTGGCGCTCGAGTGGCACGCGGCTTCAGTGCCGTTCTTTGACGATTTGGTTGAAGGGCGGCGCGCTCCGCTCATCAAGGATGGTTTTATCGCGGTGCCCGATAAGCCGGGCCTCGGAATCGAGTTGGACGAGGGCGTGGCCTATAAGTACCGAAAACGCGGCGAGGCGTTTTTCGGCCGCCCGGCGTGATGCGGCTTAAGGCAGGTTGAATGGAAGGCGAAATCGTCAACCATCGGAAAGCAAGTATCCGGATTTCCTTTTCCCAAAATTATAAGACTGCTGAAGGTGATTTATGACCCGACCATCAAGAATTCTCTCTTGCTTCGTCATCCTGGCATTGGGTTTTTTTTCAGAAAAAAGCCGGGCGCAGGAAAACCGGCCGGTAGTGATACAGGGTGCGACAATCCTCACCATGACTCACGGGACCATTGAAGGCGGCACAGTCGTTATTGAAAACGGAAAGATCGCTGCGGTGGGGAAAGGCGTGACGGTTCCCCCTGATGCCGAAGTGATCGATGCCCGCGGCGAGTACATCCTGCCCGGCCTTGTCGATCCCCATTCGCACATGGGCGTATATTCATTGCCCGAACTTCAGGCAAACTCGGACGGCAATGAAATGACGGGCGACATTGAGGCACAAGTCCGTTCCGAGGACTCCATCAACACCGACGACCCGGAAATTCCGCGCGCCGTTTCCGGGGGCGTAACCACGGTTCAGATCCTGCCGGGAAGTGGAAACAATATCGGCGGTTGGGCCACCCTCGTCAAACTGAATGGCGGGCAGACGCTCAGCGAAATTAAATTCGCCGGTGCGCCCCTCAGCATGAAGTGGGCTTGGGGAGAAAATCCGAAGCGGGTTTATGGCAGCAAGGGGCAGGCGCCTTCCACGCTCATGGGAGAAGCGGCATTGGTTCGCCAACGACTCTATGACGCGCAGAACTACACGGCGAAGTGGAAGGCGTGGGAGGATGGAGGCAAGAAGGGCGCCCCGCCCGAGAGGAACCTGCAACTCGAGGCGCTGGCGGAAGTGCTGGCGGGAAAGGTGCGCCTGAATATCCATTCCTATCAGGTGAATCACTTTGAAACATTATTCCGCATTGCTGACGAATTTCATTTCCAGATTGCTGCGTTGCATCACGCGCTGGACGCTTATATGATTGCGCCCGAAATTGCGCGCCGGCACATCGGCGTGGTCACCTTTGCCGATGATTGGGGATTCAAGGTGGAGGCGATTGACGCCATCCCGCAGAATGCCTATCTCCTATGGAAGAGCGGCGTCCTGGTCAGCCTGCATACGGACAATCCGGTGATCGAGGAGCGCAACTATATCGAGCAAGCCGCCATCATCAACCACTACGGCATGCCGGATGAGGCGGCGCTCCAGACGGTTACGATTAACCCGGCTAAAATTCTGGGGATTGACAATCGAGTGGGCTCCATCGATCCCGGGAAGGACGCAGACCTGACCATCTGGACCGGAAACCCGCTCGAACTCACTTCAAAAGCCGATAGAGTATTTATCGACGGGAAATTAATCTACACCATGAAGGATGGATTTTTGCCCTGGAAGGGCCGGCTGGCCGGAGTCAGCTTCGCCCGGTAAGTTGAAGGGGTCCGAAGTTTCCATTCGTAGGCGGCCAAGGAGATTTGTCATGATCCGAAATATGCTATGTGTTGTGGCCCTCATGGTTGCCTATGCCGTACTACCCGCGCGGGCCCAGAACACGATTGCCATCCGGGGAGGGAAATTACTCACCGTCACTCACGGCGTGATTGAAAACGGAACCGTGCTGGTGGTCAACGGGAAGATCAAAGAAGTAGGCGCCCATGTAAGCATACCGCCGGACGCCAAAGTGATCGACGCAACCGGAAAGGTGGTGATGCCCGGCATGATTGACGCCGGAGATAACCTCGGTCTGGTGGAAATTCCCGGCGAGCAGATCACCAATGATGCCACAGAATACAATGACCCCATTCATCCCGAGCTTCGCGTCCTGGATGCGCTGAATCCGCGCAGCGAGTTGTTCCGTGTTACCCGCGCGCAGGGAATCACGAATGCCGTCTCAACGCCCGCCGGCGGCAATTTGATTGCAGGCCAGAGCGCGGTGATCAGTATGGACGGCGGGACAGTACAGCAGATAGTGGTGGAGTCTCCGGCCGCCCTGGTGATTAACCTGGGTGAATCGAGCAAGATAATTTATGGCCTGAAAGGCAAACCGCCGGATACGCGCATGGGGCAAATGGCGATGTTGCGCCAGGAATTCCTGAGCGCCCAGCACTATCAAGCCGTGCTGCAAGCGTACGCCAGGAAGCAGTCTGAAAAGAAATCAGGAACTGAAACGAAGGACGGGGAAGGGTCGAAAAACGGCGGGCCGCCAGCGAAGGATCTGAAGCTCGAGGCCCTTGCCGCCGCTCTGGATGGAAAACTTCCCGTGGTCATTCACGCCGACCGGGTCAGCGATATTGAGATGGCTCTGCGCCTGGCGGACGAATTTCATTTGCGAATTATCCTTGCGGACGCAGCCGCGGCATGGCGGCTGGCGGACCAGCTTGCGGAAAAGAAAATCCCCGTCATCGTGGGCCCGATTCTGGAGGAGCCATCGCGCATGGAAACTTTGGACGTGCGGCTTGAGAATGCCGCGATTCTCCACCGGGCCGGCGTGCCCATCGCCATCCAGACCGCAACTGCCGACGAGGTTCGTGACATGCCTTTCGAGGTCGAATACGCCATCGCCAATGGCCTGCCTGATGACGTAGCGTTGGAATCCGTCACCTTAAACCCGGCGCGCTTTTTCGGCCTTGACGATCGGCTGGGGAGTCTGGATGCAGGCAAGCAGGCAAACCTTGTGGTCCTGGACGGCATGCCCTTTCACGTGAAGACTCATGTGGTGACGGAACTCATCAATGGCAAAGTGATGGACCTGTCAAATCGCCAGACTGAACTCTACGAGTTCTACAAGAAGAAATATGGGATCGAGTAAGGCGGAGGTAGGTGAACGTCAATCGGCGGGTCAGGGAAGTGGCGCCGTCTCCTTTAGGTCCTTCTTAAGCTTCAGAAGGTCCTGGCTGCAAATGGAAAGGTCAGGGTTTCGCGCGCAAACGACTTCGAGTTCCTCGTAGGCTTTCTGCTTCTGCCCGTTGGCCTCCAAAGCTCTTCCCAGGTCCATGCGAGCTTCATCATCGTCGGGCTGTAGTTTGACAGCCTTCTCGAACTCGACGACGGCGCCGCTGTAGTCACCCTGTCTCATTAATTCCTCGCCACGGTCGTGTAACTTTTCAAAAGATCCTTGATCCGAGGTAACGGACTGAGGTCCAGGGGCCTGTGTCTTCGCACGTTGCCTTGCATGAATACGCCACCCGATTATGGCAAGCGCAATCAAGACGATTCCAATTAAGACCCCGTGTCTTTGCAGGAAAGTTTTTTGCGTAACTGCAGTGCTCTCTCTGCTGTATTCCCGGGCTGGCGCAGTCGGCAAGCGGAGTGGCGTTTGGTTCTGGGGAGGCGTCTTAATTTGGATTGCCGGTGCGGCGGAGGGAATGCTCTCCGGGAAATGTTCAGAGATCACTTTCCGAGTCGGCCCAAGGGGCAAGTTATCATTGAAAAGTGCAGCGCCAAGTGGTGCAGCCGCTGTGTTACCTGGCAGTCCTGTGATCTCTCTCTCCGCGCTTTCAATGGCTTCGATGACCGCTTGGGCAGTCTGAGGGCGCGACTCGGGTTTCTTTTCAAGCATTCGCATCACCAGGCTTGTGATGGATTCAGGAAAATGCAAATCCGGCCGGGCATCGTGAAACGGAATGGGTGGTTCCTGGATTTGAGCCATCAGCATGGACATCGTGGTGTCGGCCTTGAGGGGTAACACCCCGGCGAGCATTTGATACATCACGATACCTAAAGAGTAAATATCCGACCGCCCGTCGAGCTGGTCGCCTTTCAGTCCCATCGCTTGCTCAGGGGACATATAGGGCGGCGAGCCGATGAGGACTCCCGTCTCCGTCAGAGTCCGGCCCCCGGCATGGCCCACCCCCGCCTCCTTGATTTTTGCGATGCCAAAGTCGAGGACTTTTGCGACCTCTTCGTGAGGCACAGCTCCGGTAGTTAAATCCCTTGTGACCAGGACAATGTTTTCCGGCTTGATGTCGCGATGGACGATGCCCAGCCGATGGGCTGCCTCGAGGGCCGAAGCCACCTGCTTGGCGATGGAGCAGGTGCGTGATACCGATAGCGCGCCCTCCGC
>DASYXZ010000100.1:0-3020 GCA_035934315.1 Terriglobia bacterium
CGGGGTGATCGAAAACTGGCGGAACAGCTTTCAGAGACCAACTGACTTTTCGGGGCCGCGGGCATGCCGGCCGATTTTGTGCGTGACGCAATCAGCGAACGAGGGGCGACGCGATGTTCGGGATGGGGAAATCGAAAGCTCTGGTCGGTCTGGATATTGGGTCGAGCTCCGTCAAGGCGGTCGAACTTAGGAAGACCAAACAGGGCTACGAGCTTGTCAGCTTCGGTATTGAGCCGCTAGCCCAGGATACGGTTGTCGACGGCGCCATCATGGATGCGCCGGCTGTCGCCGAGCGCATCAGCTCAATTTTCGATTCCCAGAAAATCAAAATCAAAGATGTGGCCACGTCGGTTTCTGGGCATTCGGTAATCGTCAAGCGCGTTCCCATGCCCGTGATGGGTGAAGACGAGCTCTACGACAGAATCCAGGCCGAAGCTAGCCAGCACATTCCCTTCGATATCGCGGACGTCAACCTCAGCCACCAGCTTTTGGAAACCACGGAGAGCCAGATGGACGTGCTGCTGGTCGCGGTGAAGAAGGACAAAATCCTGAACCATACCAACGTACTGGCTCAGGCCGGTAAGACTCCTGTGATTGTGGATATCGACGCTTTCGCGCTGGAAAACTGCTTCGAGGTGAATTACGACCCTGATCCGGCGCAGGTCGTCGCTCTGCTTAATATCGGCGCCAGCGTCATGAACATCAACATCATTCGCGGCTGGACTCCATTGTTCACGCGCGACGTTTCGGTGGGCGGCAACCAGTACACGGACGCGCTGCAAAAAGAGCTCGACCTTAATTATGAAGATGCCGAACGACTGAAAATGGGTGGAACGCTGCCCGGCGTTACTGACGAGCAGCGCTCTTCGATTTTGCGCTCTGTCTCCGACATTCTGATACTCGAAATTCAGAAGACTTTCGATTTCTTCCGCGCCACGGCCAGCGGCGAGAACATTCGCCGCATCGTTGTCGCTGGAGGAACGGCGCGCGTCCCCGGGTTGCTCGACTTGCTCCGCGAGGAGTTTGGAATGCCGGTGGAAGAGCTGTACCCGTTCCGGAAGATTGTTGTGAATCCTGGCCGGCACGATGAAGAGAAAATTCGCGAAATGGCGCCGCGACTAGCGATTGCAGTTGGCCTGGCGCTAAGGAGCTTTGATACCCCATGATTCGGATCAACCTCCTCGGCCAAGAACGGCCGAAAACAACCGGACCGTCGATTCCTCTTGAATCGTCTTTGCGCGTGGTGTTACTCGCGGCGGCGGTGCTCTTGGCCCTTATCGTGCTTTTCGTCATGTACAACCAGAAGTCCAACGAACTCGCGGCCATTAATGCGCACATTGCCAGCCTGCAGGCGGAGCGTACGCGGCTGCAACAAACCAAGGCAGAGGTGCAGCAGTTCGAGCAGCAAAAGGCGATTCTGCAGCAGCGCATCAACGTGATCGAGACTTTGCAGGCCAACCGTTCCGGCGGACAACAGTTGTTGCAGATGGTCGCAAATACCGTGGGACGTTCTGATTCATTGTGGCTCACATCGCTTGAACGCAAAGGCGACACGCTGAACATTACCGGAGAGGCAGCGTCGATCGACGCGATCGCGAACTTCATCACTCAAATGAAACGCTCCGGCTATTTCGACAAGATCGAAATTCAGTCTGCCATCGAGAACGATATTGTAAAGGGCGCGCAGACCTATGGATTCACGATGTCAGCACAAGTCGGCCAGCCCAAGCCAGCCGGTGGAATGACGCCGCCCGCCGCGCCGGCCCGGCCGGGAAAGAGCTAGGGAGGAGAAATGGCAACCTCGTTCCGTGAAATGTCGTGGCCCGTCCAGGCACTGGCGTTTCTATTCCTAGCCGTGGTTTTAGTCCTCGCCGGACTCTACGTTCCGGGGTCTCCGGTGCAAAGGGAACGTGTGGCTGTCGACGCCGCCAATGCGCAGTTGAAACCACTCGAAGCTGAAGTCCAAACTTTGCGGGTGTACCAGCAGCGGCGCGTGGAACTTCAGGGCGAGATGGAAGCGCTGCAAAAGCAACTGGCAACGCTGCAGGCAATTGTCCCGGAAAATAAGGAAGTCGACCAGTTCATGACGATGCTGCAGGGAGCCGCCTCCGGCGCGGGCGTAATCATTCGCAAGCTCGAAACGCAGCCGGTCGTTGCTAAGGAATACCACTACGAGATGCCGTTCAAGATTACCGCAGACGGCCCGTATTACTCGGTGCTGGATTTTTTCGCCCGTCTGTCCCGGTTGTCTCGCATCATCAATGTGGGCGATGTGAAGCTGAATGAGATAAAGCCCGGCGCGAACTCAAGCCAATTTCGGATGCTTCCAGGATCGACGGTAACCGGCGAGTTCACGATAGTAACATTTTTCTCGAAGCCTGCGGACGAAGTAGCGGCGAACGCCAAGCCTGCAGGTCCCGGCGGAAAGCCGTAACGCGATGGGGCGGAGAAATATGGAGCACTTGAAAATATTCGCCAGAGCGGTTGCCCTTCTGGGATTACTGACATGGTGTGTGTCCTTCTCCTGGGCTGGCCAGGGTCAGAGTCAGAAGCCACCCACAAAGACGCCCCCTGCGAGGCCCGCGGTCAGCCGCGAGCGTGACCCCTTTGCTCCGCTGATCCAGACAGGCGAAACCGGAGGCCGTCTAAATTTGCCGCCGGGAATCGCTGGCTTGCAAGTCTCCACTTTGCAGTTGGAGGGCATGGTGAAGACGACTGAGAGCATGGTGGCAGTAGTTTCGAATCCACAAGACCGTGTCTATTTCCTTCACGATGGCGATCACCTGTATGACGGTGTCGTCGAGAAGATTGCCCTGGACCAAATAACGTTTCAGCAGGAAAGCAAAGACGCGTTTGGCAGGACCGTGCAGCGTGAAGTCACCAAACGACTCTACCCGATAGCAGGAGACGAGCAATGAGCAAGATTTGGCGGCCGTTAGGGCTTGCCTGCCTCACGGCAGCGAGCCTGCTAATCCCGACTGGAGCGCTCCGCGCGGATTCCGGAGCGTCGGTCAAGGTCA
>DASYXZ010000103.1:0-6614 GCA_035934315.1 Terriglobia bacterium
GCTTCTTCGGCCCTGGCGAGGTGCATCGTAGGGGTACCCCTTGGGGTACCCGCCTTTGTTTCGCTTTGAGCGGCCTTGGGGAGGGCAAGCCCTCCCCCTACAGGGTCCGCGATGAACTGGCGAATTTCGGCCAATTCCTCGGCGATCACCGCCAGCTCACGCTCGCCCTTTTCGCGAGCACTATTCTGCCCGTCCCATTCGAGGGCGGGCGAGAGCGAATTGTCATAACGATATTTTTGGGGCGGCTTGCGCTTTTTGAATTGAGCCTGCGTGCCAACGTCAGGACGCATGGGACTGGTTGATTCCGTGTGCTTGTAGCTTTCGGCTTCCCGCGGTTGCGACTTGGTGGCGCGCTTACGCATTTCGTCTCTCCCCGCACATTACCTTATAGGCGTTGGCAAGGGATTAAATCAGAAACCAGGCCGCGAGTCTATCCGCTTTGGGCGGTTTAGCGCCGCTGGCCGCTCCGGCCTCCTTGGCCATCATGCTTGAAGGTTCAGCGGGGGTGTGGAACTGAACGTTACTCTTGCCTGGCTCGGTGGCAAGTGGAAGCAAACGATTGGACAGTAGGCGGCAGACTGTAAAGCGTCGCGCAGTTGTCCTCCCCCGCGTTCAATTGTTAACCGAAAACGCGGTTGGGGACACCCGCGCGATAACGGGCAGCCGGCGTGAGCTGGCATCGGGTGCATGTTGTGAGGCGAAGCGGCTTCGCTTCGCTCAACTCAGGCGCAGGTGCTTTAGATATTCATAACTAATCTTGATGGCTTCGAGAGGCGGCTGGTCGCAGCGGTCCTGCTCCACAAAGATGTGGTCGGCGCCGGCCAACTCAACGTGCTTGAAGATTCTGCGCCAGTCAATTGTGCCCCGGCCCACGGGCGCGAAGGGGTTGGGGCCATGGGGCTCGGGATCTTCCTGGTGATGGATGGTGACGCCCTTGGTCAGGTCCTTGATGTGCAGCAGGGGAAAGCGCCCGGGATAGCGGCGCCAGTAAGTGAGCGGATCCTTGCCCGCGTACGTGACCCAGAAAATATCCATTTCCATTTTGAGCAGCTTTGCGTCGCAGTGTGTAAGCAGGATATCGTAACCCGTGGTGCCATCCACCGGCGCGAACTCGCGGAAGTGGGCGTGGTAGCAGAACTGGATTTCAGCATGGCGCGAAAGTCTTCCACATTCATTGAAAAGGCCTGCCCGCCGCTTCCAGGCATCGGCCGTCATAGTGGGATTGTCACCCACTACAATGTAACGCAGGCCGTAGCCATGAGCTTGATCGACGGTCTTTTTCCAGTCGTCAATTGTTTTGGGCGGTTGAAAGTATCCGCTGGGCGCAGAGAGGCCGGCGTCACGCAGTTGGGATTTCAGCATGTCAGGCTTTGCGCCCGGCCCGATTTCCACTTCCTGGTAACCTGCGGCGGCCACCTTTTTTAAAGTGCCCGCAGGATCCTTGGCAAAAAGTTGGCGAACCGTGTAGAGCTCGAGTCCGATGGGCCCGGGCCATGCGCGCCGCCCCGCCGCCCCGGCGTTCCCACCAGCCGCCGTCGCACCGGCCGCTGCGCCCGCAAGCGCCTTTCCCAAAAAATCCCGTCGTGTCAGCATGAGTTGCCTCCCAATAGAATTGACCTGCCCTTTATACTCACAGGGCGTTCCGCCGTCAACTGCCGAGTGCCGGCAAGTTTCCATTGGTTCTTGACCATCAATTCTAAACCACAAAAATTAAAGTTGCGTGTGCCGACAGTGGTTTACACGAAGGCCTGTGCTGGGGTAAGATGCAAGGGCTTGTCAGGGCTCCGAAGAGCGGGGGAGTTGCTCGCGCTCAGCCGTCCCTGGCGGGCAAGGACTAAAAAATTATGTTATGGGAGAAAAAACCAGCATCCAGTGATATTAAGAAGCCGGAGCCGGAATGGACTCCGCCTCCGACATCCACTCCGACCGCTAAAATGGACAACCCTATGACAGATAACATGCCGAAATTTCCCAGCGCAGTTCCTGCAAGCCAGAACTCCACTTTACTTGGTCGATCGGCCGTAGTGCGCGGCGAAATATCAGCCAATGAGGACCTGCTGATTGAAGGCCAATTCGACGGCACCATCAGCCTTCAGGAGAACTGCCTGACGGTTGGCCAAAAGGGTCAGGTGAAAGCCGAGATCCGCGCCCGTCAAGTGGTGGTGCATGGCACGGTGCATGGGAACGTGACTGCCCGCGAGAAGATTGAGATTCGCAAAACCGGTCAGGTTCTGGGCGATCTGGTGGCTGCAGGCGTGGCCATTGAAGACGGCGCCTACTTCAAGGGAAGCATCGAAATCCTGCGCGAGGCGGATAAGGCAACTCCGGTCATCACCCGTCCTGCGGGATCATCGGTGGCCGCTTCCACTTCAAGCGCTTCGACCAAGGTCTAACGGGGCGGAGACTCGCCGGGAATGCTCGCGGCAAACACTCACGACTGAACCATCGTGACGCCCCCAGTGTCGATCCTTCCATCCCGGCCCTCTGCATTATTTCGAATGCAGCGAGTCTTCGATAGGGCCAACAGGTTTTGATGCCGCCGACTATCAGCAAGGAAGTCTTGAATCCCGCCTCGCCATCCGGGGCCGGTCCAGTCATCGAGAGTCCGGCGCTTGTGTGGTTATGGAAATACTTTGGCGACGTTCCTTTTCCTTCCATTCTTGATTGCGGCAAGGTGAAGCCGCAGTCGGTGGAAGTTCTGCTTCACCGGGGCGCGAAGATTTTCGTGGCCGACATCGTTTCCACCGTGCAGCGGCCCCATCCGATTCTTTGGGACCGCAGACCCAAGGTTCCGATTTTCCTGGTGGATGATTTTCTGGTGGGGATGCCGAAGATTCCCACGGGCTCGTTGAACGCGATCTTTTGCTGGCATCTGTTGGACCTCCTGCCGCGCGAGTCCTTGCAAAAGGTCATGGAATTATTATTCTCCTTCCTTAGAACGGGCGGCGTTTTGTTCTTTCTGCTGCGCGAGCCCCACCTGCCCAAAGGCGCTGACACAACCTGGTGGCTGCAGAGCCTGACCGCTCTGGCCGTGACCGGCGAGGGCCACAAGCCATTCCATTATCCCGTCATTTCCGGCCGCGACGTTGAACGCTTCCTCCCCGCCGGCAGCCTGAAAAGTTTTCTCACTCGTTCCGGCCGCCGTGAAGTTCTGGTGCTGAAGTAGTTTCCCGCCCCGTCTCACTCCTCGCATTGGATATCCGCCACAAACCTAATCGACAACGTTGAATGTTTGGCTAATGCCATTCCCACAATCAGCCGATGAAAGAAACGGGTGCCAAACATGAGCGGCAAAAATTTCATCACGGTTTGCAAATGGATTTGTGGAGGCTGGGTGGTTGGGTACTGCACGATCCTGATGGGGCAGGTTGCAGGGCGCCCAATGCCGGGCGGCCCAAGGGTGGGGCGTGCGGCTAACGGCGCCCTCCATCACAAGTTAAATCCGACGCCGGGCACGCCGCTTGGCGCTGGGCGCGTGCTGCGAAATCGAATGAACCGGGCATATGGCAAACTTCCCCTAAGCTTTGAGCCCAACCAGGGACAGGCCAACCTTCAGGTGAATTTTTTATCCCGGGGCGAAGGGTACACGCTTTTTCTGACGGGGAGTGAGGCCGTGCTGGCGCTAAAAAAGTCGTCAGTTGTCGGTGACAAGAAAAGCGTAGCGCAGCATCCGTCCTTTGATCCTGCGGCTCCTCGAGGTCCTCTGCCCTTGTCATCTTTCCATAGACAAGATGAGCCCAATGAAGAAATCGAAAGACCGCAGGACCGCAAAGCGGGTCCTGCGTTACGGGATCAATCGACCGTCCTCCGAATGCGCCTGGTGGGCGCAAATCTCACGGCCAAAGTCATAGGCCTCGACGAAATGCAAAGCAAGACCAACTATTTTATCGGCAAAGATCCGAAAAATTGGCGAACCAACGTCCCCAATTACGCGAGAGTAAAATACGAAGGCGTCTACCCCGGTGTGGATTTAATTTATTACAGCAACCAGGGTGGACAACTGGAATATGACTTTGTGGTCGCTCCCGGCGCAGACCCCAATCCAATTACGCTCGACGTAGGGGCAGGGCTCGTCCCGCCCAAAGATGCGCGGGACGCAGGAACGGTTCCTAATAAATCGGCACCCGGCCTGGAACCAACCAAGAGGGCGGGGCAAGCCCCGCCCCTACGCCTTGACGGGAATGGCGACCTGATTTTGCCAGCCGATGGCGGAGATATTCGTTTTCAAAGGCCCATGGTCTATCAAGAGCTGTCAGTTGACAGTTCAGAATCGACAATTCAAGACAACGGACAACGGACCACATACAATGGACCACTGACAGCCAATCATCAATCATCAATCGCAATTCGCAAATTCCTCGACGGGCGTTACATTCTCACGGCGAATAATCAAATAGGATTTGAGGTCGCCGCCTACGACCACACCAAGCCGCTGGTCATCGATCCGGTGCTGAGCTATTCCACATATCTTGGCGGCAGCAATTTCGACTACGCGTACGGCATCGCCATCGACCCTGCTGGAAATGCCTATGTGACGGGCCAAACGGATTCGGTGGACTTTCCCAACCTGGGGCAGGTGCAGAGTTCCGGCGGCGGAACGTGTACGGACGATCTTCTCTCTCCTTTCGTATGCTTTGACGCCTTCGTGGCCAAGCTGAACCCGGCGGGCACGGCGCTGATTTATTCCACCTTCCTCGGCGGCAGTAATCAGGACTATGGCACCGGCATCGCGGTGGATTCCTCCGGCAATGCCTATGTGACGGGCTATACTCTTTCCACTGACTTTCCCACATTGAATCCTTTCCAAGCCGCCAATGCCGGGGGCAACTGTGGCACATCTCTGGCGCCTCTCCCTTGCTATGACTCGTTCGTGACCAAGCTCGACGCGACAGGAACAGCGCTCGTCTATTCCACCTATCTCGGCGGGACGGGCTTCGACCTCGCTTCCGGCATCAGCGTGGATCCTTCCGGCGCCGCTTATGTGGTCGGCTCAACCTCGTCGACGAATTTCCCTGTAACAGGGCAACCTTTGCAGGCTGCCTACGGCGGCGGACTCTACAACGCCTTCGTAACCAAGTTGAATCCCGCAGGCTCAACGATTGCCTACTCCACTTACCTCGGCGGGAGCAGAGAGGACCACGGGGCCGCCATTGTTATTGATTCCACCGGTGAAGCGTTCATAACCGGCTACACGAATTCGAGCAATTTCCCCACCATGAATCCGCTCCAGGGAGCGTTGGCCAGCGGCACTTGCGGCCTGGGCCCGTGCTTTGACGCGTTCATTGCCAAGTTGAATGCCACCGGGTCTGCCCTTATCTATTCCACTTTCTTCGGTGGGAACGGCGGAGATTATGGTTATGGGATAGCAGCCGACGCTGCCGGTGATGCTTACATCACTGGTTTAACCACTTCCACCAACCTTCCGGTAACTCCGGGCGCGTACCAACCCACAGGCGGCGGAACCAATTATGACGCCTACGTAATGAAAATGAACCCGGCGGGATCGGCGTTGATTTATTCCACCTACCTCGGCGGCATTGGCGGTGAAGTGGCCAACGGGATCGCGGTGGACCTTTCAGGAAACGCTTATGTCACGGGTTACAATCATGGTGGAGCCTTCCCCATCGCCAGTCCTTTGCAGTCCATAAACAACGGCTTTACGGATGCTTTTGTGGCCAAGATGAATGCCGCGGGTTCGGCCCTGATTTTTTCCACCTATCTTGGCGGCAGTGGGAATGATGTCGGGCAGGGCATTGCCGTGGATACTTCTGGAAATGTTTTTGTGGTGGGTGGGACTTTTTCCGCGGACTTTCCCGTTACGGCTGGCGCCCTTAAGACGACCTACGGAGGCGGCGCCTACAACGCTTTTGTGGCGAAAATTTCAGATCTTATTCTCCCCGTCAGTTCCTTGTCCCCAACAAGCATTGTTTTTCCCGGTCAGGGCATTACCACCACGAGTTCTCCAATAACCGTCAGGCTGACGAACAATGGCGATGCAACTCTCGTAATTTCCAGCATCACGGCGACTGGCGACTTTGCTGTAACCAATGATTGCGGTTCAAGCGTTCTACCTGGAGTTGGCTGCATCCTGTCGATTACTTCCACGCCGACTGTCTTCGGGCCGTTATTTGGGACAGTAACAGTCACCGACAACGCCTGGGAAAGTCCGCATGTGATCAGCTTGACAGGAAATGGAATTCCGTCATCCATTGTTACGCTCTCGCCCTCCACCCTGACATTTGGCCAGCAACTGGTAGGTGCCACAAGCCCGGCTCAGGCAGTCACTCTTACGAATACCGGCGATGCCACGTTGAATATTACAAGCATCGCGGCCGGCGGCAGCTTCAGCCAGACCAACAACTGCTCCGCAGTAATCATCGTTGGAGGTGGTTGCGTTCTTCATGTCACGTTTTCGCCGACTTCCCGGGGAACAACCGTGAACCAGGTGACCATCACAGACGATGGCCCCGGCAACCCGCAAGCGCTTGTTTTGACGGGTGTCGGCATAGGGCCTGCCATTAGCCTTTCAAGCGCCACGCTATCTTTCGGCAATCAGCTTGTGAATACGACGGGCGCCGCGCAAACGGTGATCCTCACAAGTTCAGGAGAGGTCA
>DASYXZ010000025.1:0-10089 GCA_035934315.1 Terriglobia bacterium
ATTTTTTGTTTTCGCATGGGCCAAAACCTCCGTGGTGGTGTCATTTGAAACTGGATACCTTTCGAAACCCGTCAGTTGACGGGCCATTCCCCCGAAAGCGGGAATCCATCTCGTTGTTGGCGCAATTCCAACGTTTAGCAAAGCAGATTCCGCCGGAGTCTACCCTTTGGATTCCCGCCTGCGCGGGAATGACTGCCCCTGGGAATGCCCGCGCTTCCCAAATGACATCACTTCCAAAACCTCCGCGTGGTTGTAAATGCCGCGCACCTAATCATCCATCACTGCGCTCGCAGAACTGGTGTTCGCTTGCGCTTGGGCAACTGATCAACCGGGGTGACAAAAGCCTGGAACGAGTTGTCTATGGTAATGGGAATCGTGGTGGCGTCCGTAATTTGTTTGCCGGCGAGAGTCACTTTCAACATAATCCCATGGTGGGTGCTGGGCCAATGCTGGTCGAAAATAAAATTCCCCAGGCTATAGGCGATCCAATGGCCGTGATAAATCTCGCACGGTTGGACGACATGCGGGTGGCCGCCCACCACCAGGTCCGCGCCCGCATCAATCATCCGGTGAGCCAGCTCAACCTGATTGCGAGTGGGCCGCGGCGCGTACTCGACGCCCCAATGCAGGCAGACAATCAAAACGTCCGCGAGCGGCCGCGCAAAGCGTATATCTCCCAGCACGCGGTCGGCGTCCAGCCACGCTACTCCGGGCTGGTCGGGTCCCGCCTCTGCCTCTTTCGGCTCGATGCCAACGTAAGCGAGGAAAGCCAGCCGGACGCCATTCAGATTGACGAGCACGGGGTAATGAGCTTCAAGCGAATTCGCGCCCGCGCCCACCGGCCGCAATCCGGCAGCGCGCAAGCGTTGGACGGTATCGAGCAGCGCAGGCCGGTCCCAGTCATACATATGGTTGTTGGCCACGCCCAGCACTCCGAAGCCAGCATACTTCAGCCCCTCGATCACGCGCGGGTCAGCGCGAAAAGAATAGAGATGGTGCAGATTGCGCCCGACGTCAGAGACGGGGCACTCCAGGTTGGCGATGGCCAGGTCAGCGGCGCGCAGCGTGTCGGCAATTTTCTCGAAGGGATAATTCCAATCGTTCTGCTCTTTGATTTTCGCTCCCACGCTTCGCGAAAGCATAACGTCGCCGACGAAGAGCAACGTTTGCCGGCGCGCTGCGAGGGGCGTAACAGGCGCAGGATTCTGCGCAAGCCCGGCAGACGACACAAATGCCACGATGGCAAAAATGGCGCCGCATCGTTTTAGAAACCGCAGAGGCCGCATAGAAGGGAGCGATTGAGGATGATAACGCTTTGCAGCCAGGAATGTCCGGCCCACTTCACTTCATGTTTTCCGGTATGATATGTTCGACCAACAGCAGGTCATGCCACTCATTGCCGAGCTTGCCGTGTTTCTCGTGGACGCCCACTTCCTTCCAGCCCATCAACTGGCAAAGTTTGCGAGCGGGCTCGTTGTCGGCCACCAGGCGCCCCATCAATTTATAAAACCCGCGCTCACTCGCGGCATCTTGCATGGCCTTCATCAGGTCCTGGGCCACGCCATGGCCGCGAAGGCTTCGCTCAATGTAAATACTCAGTTCGGCGATGCCCTTATAACAGGCGCGCGGACTGTAGGGCGTGAGCGACGCCCAGCCCATCATCGTATGCTTCACCTCGGCCACCAGCACGGGGTATTGGTCCGGACGGGAGACGATCCAGAGGTAGCGCTCCTCCGGCGTCACGTAGGAATTCTCAAACGTAGCGGCGCGGTCCTGCACGCCCTGGTTGTAAATCCGCGCAATTTCCTTGGCGTCTTCCACACGCGCCGGACGAATATTCAACGGGCCAGTCCATTCCGCCATGCCTCACCTGCTCTGCGTCAGAATTTTTACCGCTAGTGATTCTATCCGCTGGCTGGCCGGAGAGCAACTAATCTTCAGCGATGTTGGGCTCACGGGCGCCGCTCCATAACCCAAATGAGTCACAACCTTTCCCGGGTAGTGTATCAGTTTGTCGTAGCGCCGACTTTCAGGTCGGCAAGGCCATGAAATCCAAGATGCCGATTTAAAGATCGGCGCTACAGGCAGGCAAATTGAAGCAGCAACTTTCCCTGACCCCGCTTGACAGAGCCTGAATCTGGGCTTAAAATTAGAGCGAATAAAAGGCGAACATGAATCAAGCCGCGCCCGCGCACAAAGTCCGTATCGGCCCTGCCGGCTGGTCTTATCCTGACTGGGAGGGCATCGTCTATCCTGCTCACAAGCCACGGGGGTTCCACGCGGCCGAATATCTGGCGCAGTTTTTCGACACCATTGAAATCAACACCACTTTCTATCATCCTCCGGCCCCCAAAATGGCGAGGGACTGGGTTCGGCGGATCGATCACAACCGGAACTTTAAATTCACCGCCAAGCTGTGGCAGCGCTTCACCCACGAACGTTCCGCCGACCGCAAGGATGAGAAAGTTTTCAAGGAGTGCGTGGCGCCTCTGGTGGAGGCGGGGCGCCTCGGCGCGCTGTTGCTTCAGTTTCCCTGGTCATTCAAAAACGAAAAGGAGAGCCGCGAATACCTGGGCGAGCTGGTGGTGCTGTTCATGGAATACCCGCTGGTGGTCGAGGTTCGCCACAGTTCGTGGAATCAGCCTGAGATTTTCCAGTTGCTGGAAAGCCTGGGCGTGGGATTTTGTAATATCGACCAACCGGTGATTGGCCGCTCGCTGGGCGCCACCGACCGCGCCACCGCGCCCGTGGGCTACGTGCGCCTTCATGGGCGGAATTACAAGCAATGGTTCAGTTCGGGCGACCATCCGGAGGAACGCTACAATTATTATTACAGCCTGGCGGAACTCGAGCCCTGGGTGGAGAAGATCCAGGGCATCGCCCAGCGCACGGACGCGACTTACGTGATCACCAACAATCATTTTCGGGGGAAGGCGGTCGCCAACGGACTGCAACTGGTGAGCAAGGTGTCCAATGTTCCTGTTCGCGTTCCGGAAACTTTGTTAGAGCACTATCCGGAGCTGGAAAACATCCGGGAGCTCGAAACCGTGGCGGCCCCAACAGGCGAGAGCGGCCTGCTTTTCTGAAAATTCAATCGCTCATAATTTTTGATGCTGGTGACGCAACCCATCCCTCCCGCCACGACTGGGCCGAACAATATGTTTGACGAAAATGAAATCCCACTGATAGCATTGAGTCTTGCATTTTAGATTTCGGATTTGTGATTTTGGATTGAAGCATCTGTTGCCGGGCCTAAGCACGCAGGCTGCGATGAACTCGATGGCGGCAGTTGATGAGGCGTTTCGCCCCGGGCTTCCCATCCAAATTCGAAAATCCGCAATCGAAATGTCCCCGTCGTCTAGCCCGGCCTAGGACATCGCCCTTTCACGGCGGTAACACGGGTTCAAATCCCGTCGGGGACGCCATACCTTAAACCTGTCTTAGACTGCCATCAAATCGAAGCCATCCTCCTCGCCCGGCCCGTCATCCGAACAAATGCATCGGGGTGACGAGAAGCGGGGAATTCGAACAAAAAATGTATCGAAAACTAATTGAAAAGAGAAAAAGATGGTTGTGGTATAATTCGGAGAACCGAAAGGATCATAAAAGTTGATTCAGAGAAAGGCAGCGCGAAAGTAAGGCGGGCGCGAGCCGGACGAAGGTTTGTGTTAGGAGTACCGACGGCGAGTTGAAGTGTTCTTGTTAAAAGCATCTTGCTGATCGCGGCGTTCCTTTTCTCGTGGCGATGTTGGCCTCTAAAGACGGCTGTTCCGATCGGTTGCAACTTTAGCATGGGCGGTTTTAAGACGGAGATGAATTACAATTAGCACGCCGCCGGGAGTTCGATTTGCGGCTGTATGAATTGCGCGGGAGAGAAACCCGGGAGCGCGCTCCAGGATGGAGGGGCCGCAATGGGCTCGAGTCACCCCCTCCCGCAGCGCGCAATACTCCACCCGGCTTACTTGAAGTATCCCAAGAAAATATCCAGAGGGCTTCTTAATTCTGATGGCGGATGAAACTCAATTTAGATGGCTCAGATTTTTAATTGGATTCGTCCGGGTGACACGCTGGATAATTATTCTGAGCCTGGGCTTTTTGGTAGGCGTCTTTGCCTTATACTCTTTGATAAATTCCCCATTCGTGAATCCCGTCAAGCTCGGCGAAATTACTGTTTTCCATTACGTTATTCTCATCTGTGATCCGGTGGTGACCTGGCTGAAGAGCGTGGTACGCGTTGCGACCACGTTTCACGAATTTGACCTGCTCCCTTTGATTGTTGCGGTCGCGGTCTATTTTGTTATGAATTTTGTGAGGGCGCGGGGATTGCAGCTCATCGCCAAACTGGAGACTCAGGATAAAATCCAACGGCTGAAGTCTGTTCGGACGAAGACACAATCGGCCGATGGATTAAATTTTTCCTCCACGTCAACCGATAAGGGTGGGAAGGGATTGCTGGGCGGCCTCGGCTTCAAACAGGAGGATGAACGGGACAAACTTCTGCGGGAACTGGCAGAGGTCAAGAAACGGCTGGAGAAGTCGAAGCAGCGGCTGGCATTTCTTTCCGTGGATATCGTCGGCTCCACCCGCATTAAGGTTGGGCAGGACCCGCTGGCCACCGAACAGCTCTTTCGCGAATACCGCGCGATGCTGGAAGGTGTATTTAAAAAGTACCGTTACCGCGCGGCAAGCTGGACTCCGGATGGAGTTATGGCGTGTTTCCCCCAGGTTGATTTAGGATATGTCGCGGCCAAGGACCTTTTGAAAAAGCTGCCCACTTTCAACAAGGAAAAGAATCATATAGGTTTCCCAATCCAGGTTCGATGCGGCTTGAATGCGGGAGAGGTAAATTACGATGAGTCCACGCCTCTGGAACTTTTGTCCAGCCGCGTGCTCGATATCACCGGGCATCTGCAGAAAGCCGCGGTGCCGGACAGCATTTTTGTGACCGAGGAAATTTATAAGGAACTTCGTGATAAGAACGGCATGATGCCCGGCCCCAGCGAGGTGGATGGTTATAAAGTATTTCAATGGGGTGGGGGAGCTTTACAAATTGCTTCTGAAATCTGATAAGGTGGGTCACACATTATGAATCTAACTGGATTTGACGGATTGGATGCTATCGCTGGCGGTCTTCAGGAAAAGAAGAATTACCTGCTCTATGGAAACATCGGGACGGGCAAGACCACGTTCAGCCTTCAGTTCCTTTACCAGGGGCTGATCAGCGGCGACAACGTGGCACTGGTCACGCGCCGGTCGGCTCAGACCATTTTCGAGCATGGGCGGGCCTTCGGCCTTGATTTGGAACCATTCGCCCGCAACGACCAGCTCATCATCTTTGAATACGTTTCCAAGGTGATTGAGAATTCAATGCGGCTCAAGGATGAAGACCAGATCGGGCGCGAGCTCAATGCGTTTTTGGGCGACCTGAGCATTCAACGGCTGGTCTTCGACCCTATCACTCCGCTCATTGCGACACCCTCGAATTCGGCGGCCACATTCCGGGCGCGAACCTTGATTCATTCGTTCGATCAATATGAAGCCACCTGCCTTTACTTATTCGACACACCTGAGGGCGAGGAATATCTGGCCAATTGCAAAGACTTTGTCCTTGGAGTCCTGCGTTTTGAATCCACTGCCTTTCAGTCCAACCAGGGGCGGATTGTGCTGGAGCGGTTCCTCGGCCCCAAAGGGCGCCCCGGCCAGATCGCGTTTGAAGTTACACCCGGAATAGGGCTGGTGGCCGTTGCTCCTCCGCCGGCCCCCGGTGAGGCTCCCGTCGCGCCGCCGGCGCGACGCAAAGTCCTGGTGATTGAGTCGGACGAGCAACAGCGCGATTTTGTGCGCGGCCTGTTGGCGAAGCAGTATGACCTTGTGGAAGCGAGCGAACCGGCCGATGGTCTTGCCAAGATGGCTGCTGAGGAGCCGGACCTTATTATCCTGGACAGGGAAATCAAGGGCCTCGATGGGTTGGAGATTTGCAGGAAGCTTCGTCATAACAAAATGAGTTTACCGATTGTGCTCCTGGCCAACCAGACCCGCAGAGCCCACGATCGGGTGACCATGATGAAGGCGGGCGCTGACGAAATTCTGGAAAGGCCTGTGGACGGACGTATCTTGAAACTTAAAGTCCAAAACCTCCTGCGGCGTTATGACGGGTCAAAGAGTCGCATGGACCACGGAGGTCTCGATCCCAGCGTGACCACCGAGCTTGAAAGGGACCAGACAACTTGCACGACGAACCTGGCCTACTTTTACGATCGAATTCGCTCGGAAATAACACACTCCGGTGAAAACGGCTTGTCGTTTGTCGTCCTCGCCCTGCGATTGGCTGAGGATCCCGCTCTTCACAAGGAACTGTGTGATTTGGCGGCAAGTCTGATGCGCGAATACGATCTGCTCTTTGCCGATGGGCGGGGAATTGATGTGCTCCTTGCCGAGACGGAAGAAAAAGGCGTCAAAGCCTATTTAGCCCGGCTGGAACAGCGTTGGAACCAAACCCCTGCGCCGGTCGCCGAGTACGAATGCTTCAACCGTAGCGCTGACTTTCTTCCGATCGCCAAGCGATTGGTGGAAGGTCAAAAGCCACGGGTGGCTGGGGAGTCGCCCAATGCTTAATATAGGCCGAATCGCGCGAATCCCGGGATCTTCCCTTTTTGCCGGCGCCACGTTAGCCTGGGTTGTCGGCCTCGCTTTCTCAACCGCCTGTGCGGCTCAGGATGACTCTGGCCGCCCCCTTAGGTGGCAGTTCTGGACCCCCCCTGCGTTCAATTTCGATGTAGCAGCTCTTGACCCCGTTGAACGCGACCGGGTTCTCCGTTCTCTGGAATTTTACCGGCACGGGGATTGCAAAAACGCCGAGCCTCTGTTTGAACAAATCCTCCTCGACCAACCAAAAGATATTGCAACCCGGAAACTCCTGGGAAATTGCATGCTTCAGGATAAGAAAATGGACGAGGCCAGAACACAATTTCAATTGGTTCTAGATATCGCCCCCCTGGATGTGGAAGCCTCCCAGGGGCTTAAAGCATCCATGAGCGAGATTCAAAAGCAAACGCTGCTCAAACAAAGTCTGGCCATTCAGTCACGAGCCGTCACGGCGGAGGAGTTCCAATCCAGCCACGAGTTTACTGACGCGGAAAAGCTGATCAAGGCCCGACGCTACAGCGAAGCTGAAAAAATATTGGAAGGCATCGTAAGCCGTCATCCCGATTCGGTGCCCGCGCGCCAGCGTCTTGCGGAAATTTATTCCAGCACCAATCGGTTTGACAAAGCGGCGGAAATGTACCAGGCGTTGTCTGAGGCGAAGAAATCATCGCCCGAGCTCCTGCTTCGCTGGGCCGAGAATCTCGAGTGGGGCAGGAATTATCCCAAAGCGGTCCAGGCTTATCGCCTCTACCTGATCAGGAAACCCAATGATCCCGCTGCGCTGCTGGCGTTGTCCCGAATTTTGATGCAAGGCGGAAACTATACTGAGGCGGTCAAATCCTATCGCCTTTACCTGGCCAGGAAACCGGGCGATAACGACGCACGGATGGTTTTGGCAAATATGCTGATGTGGTCGGGGCATTATGCCGAGGCCGTGCCTGAATTCGAGCGGCTTCAGCAATCGAGACCCGCGGACCTTCACGTCCGCCTCTCATTGGCTCAATGCTATCAACAGTTGGCGGAAAAGGATAAAGCGCTCAAAGCCTATCAGGATGTTCTCAACCTGGACCCCGCGAACCCTGCCGCTCTCAAAGCCCGCAATGAATACCTCAAGTACTTTGACGAGTTGCCGCGACAAAAAGCCTACGCCGCCCTGGAACGGAATGACTTTGATACCGCCATCCCCTATTTTATCCAATACTCAAAGACCCACCCCGACGATGCGCAAATCCTGCTTCAGATTGCCCGCGTCTGTTCCTGGGCGAAACGCTTCCCCGATGCGGAGCGCTACTACGGAGAATATCTCCAGCGCATGCCGCACGACACGGCGGTTCTTAGAGAGTTGGCCCAGACGGAATTGTGGAACAAGCAGTATCCTGAAGCGAGAAAAAATTACGAAATCCTTACTCGCGACCCTTCCGCCAAATCTGAAGATTACGAATCCCTCCTCCAAACTTATACCTGGAATGGAGACCTTGCGGGCGCGCAGCCCATTGCCCAAAAACTGATTCAGATTGATCCCCATAACGAGTTGGCGCGCCAAACCTTGCAAACCTTTACCGAGCAAAAGAAGCTTGCGGCGCGCACCCAAGCCGAAGAATTGGCCGCCGCGCGACGATACCCCGAGGCCATCCAGGCTTATCGGCGTTACATGGACGCCTATGGGAAAGATCCGCAAATCGAATTACTGATCGCCCGCCTGTACAGTTGGGGCAAGGATTACACCGCCTCAGCCAAAGCATTTCGAGACTATCTCGCCCTCCACCCCAAGGATGAGCAGGCGCGCCTGGAACTGGCCAACGTGGAAAATTGGTCCGGCCATTACGGCCCTGCTGAAACCGATTATCGGGCCGTCTTGCAACAAAATCCCCACGATGTAGATGCTCTGGTGGGTGTGGCTCAAGTTATGGATTATCAGCAGAAAGATCCATTCGCAGTTCGAGACAGCTACCTGAATGTTTTAAGGAGCGACCCGCGGAACGCGACCGCCGAGAAAAGGCTGGATGAGATCCATCCTTTGGTTGCTCCGGGTTTGACCTACAGTCAAAATGCCTTTTCCGATTCGGATGGCGTTTTCCGCACCGTCAATTCTGTTGAGGTCACGTTCCCGTTCCACCGCCGCGTGAGGTTTACCCCTTTTTACAACTTCGGTTACTTTCATCAGGATGTCGCCCACATCGGCCTGGAAAGTTTTGGCAACGGCGCCGGGGGCCGGATCGAAGTGGCGGGCAGTGACGGCATGGCGCTGTTGGGAGAATTGAGTGGAGTCAATTGGTCTGAAAATGAAAAAGTCGGAACTACGCTCTTTCAAACCAACCGCACCAGCTTGAACGCGCGGGCAGAGGCAAGTTTCCGCCCCGACCGAAGGGGCACGCTGGGGATCAGCTACCTTCACAAAGACGCCGTATACGACCTCACCAGCGTCCTTACCCTGGCCGCTGGGATAATGGAAGACAGGCTGCTTGTCTCCTATCAGCGTCCTCTCAGCGAGCGCGTTCGCTTCTGGACCACCGGGGGATTCAGCCACTACACATCGGGAACCCTTCCCAGTCAGTTCACCAACACTCAGCCTCAGTTCGCGGCAAGATTGGATTATCAGCCCCAATCCTGGATAACCATTGGGTATTCGATGCGCGCCTCGGGATTTACCAACGCTTCACCCATTTACTTCAGCCCGACACTCTACCAAACTCACGGACTCGCTTACTCATTCAGCAAAAGCGTCACCAGAAACCTCTTTGTGTCGGCCGACGGAGAGATCGACTATGGCAGAATCGGGACTCATCGCTCAGCGGTACCCATCGGCGTCTCTACAAGTTTGACGGGAACTTCAGTCAATACGATTGAACTGGCCCTGGTTCCGCGCCTAAAGTGGCGGCTTCCCCACCGCATCACGCTGCAATTGGGATACCGTTTTTCGCAGGGTCGCGGCGGCAGCGCTCTTAATTTGCCCGGGTCGCTATACCGAACCGAAGGCGCCGAGTTTAGCCTGGCGAAAATCTTTTAGGCTGGTCGAACGCGTTGGCAGACCTCGCGGCCAAGTGTGCGGTGGTTAATGTGGGTATTGAATACGGACGAGAGAACAACCATGATAAAAATTCCGGTAGAGGCACGTAGAAACCAGAGTAAGCATGATCGACTCCGAAGGGGTCCGCTCGCCCTATCCTTCCTCCTCATTCTGTCCTTCGCGGGCATTGCTGCCGGGAAAAACGGACGTGATTTCGCGGGAATTTGCCAGATCAAGGACTCGACGAACCACGGCGCCACAGTTCGGGTCACTCTGGCAATCCGCGTGTTCAATTACAGCGAGAACGATGTGACGGACGGCAACGTAAGCTTTCGGCAATCGGACGCGGGTCACAATATCCTGGGCTCGATCAGCGGAGTGTCCGTGAATGAACATCAAAGCGTCCTCGTAACCGCTGAGATCACCGTCCCCCTCAG
>DASYXZ010000118.1:0-19176 GCA_035934315.1 Terriglobia bacterium
TTGGGCACATAACAAAACGATCCGTCACTGAACACGGCGGAGTTCAAAGTGGCAAAAAAATTGTCAGTGTAAGGGACCACTGATCCAAGATACTTTTTTACAAGATCAGGATGTTCCAGCACGGCGTCGGAAAACGAACAGAAGATGATGCCCGCTTCGGCCAGCTTGGCCTTGAAGGTGGTGGCCACGGAAACGCTGTCAAACACCGCATCCACGGCCACGCCCGCCAGCATTTCCTGCTCGCGCAGCGGGATGCCCAGTTTCTCGTAAGTTTTTAAAACTTCAGGATCGATTTCCTGCAGGCTCTTGGGCCCCGCGCCCTTCGTCTTGGGGGCAGAATAGTAGGTCATATCCTGATAGTCTATACTCGGGTAGTGTACGTTGGCCCACGTGGGTTCCTTCATGGTGAGCCAATGGCGGTAAGCCTTCAATCGCCAGTCGAGCATCCACTCGGGCTCATTCTTCTTGGCGGAAATCATGCGGACGATGTCCTCATTCAATCCGCGCGGCACCACGTCGGCTTCAACGTCGGTAAAAAATCCGTATTTATATTCCTTGTTCGCAAGCGTTGCGACATCGGTCGCCGGGGTGGTCATATAGCTCCTTGTTTAATCCAAGCCATCTCGTCCATCGGGTTGACATTGATTCAGCATTGGTCCCGTTGGTTACCATTAGGGGTTCGCCTCGATTTTCAACAGACCCGGACTCTCCTCACCCAAGCTGGCAATGGTCACCGAGCTTAACGCACGGGTGATGATCTCATTCACCTTGCTTAGCGGCTCGCGCACTGTGCAGGTGGGCGCCTGGGTACATGCCCCGTGCGCGGTCACGCAACTCGTAATCAGCAACGGGCCGTCAATGGCTTTAATCACGTCAAAAGCGGTTACCGAGGACGGATGCCGCGCCAGGGCATAGCCTCCCTCCGCTCCATGATGGGATACCAGCAGCCCGTTTTTCACCAGCCTCTGCAGGACTTTGGCCAGCAGCTCTGCAGGGATGCCGTATGCCTTGGCGATTTCCCTGGTATTACAGGCTCCGCCGGATTCTTGCTCCGCCAAGTGTTTTACGGCTATCAATCCGTAGTCCGACTTTTTGCTCAGTTTCAACATACGGATATCCGACTGATTCGGTCGGATTAAGAATAACGGTTGCAGAAATTGATGTCAAGATGTTTTTAGCGTAAGTTGGCCTGAGATTAATACTTATGAGGTATGATCGCTTTTTATCGTGATAAACCTTTTAGATTCAATGAATATTTTGGAACATCAAGGCTTGCCCTGTGCTGCCATTTCAACCAACTTTCGGATAGGCGCCACGATCATGATGAGCAATTCAGCGCGCGGTTGGGCGGCGCGGTCGAGCAGTGCGGTTTGTTCCGTCACCCAAGGCTGTGGCGCCGGCTTGCCCGATTCCAGATAGTCGAGAGCTTCGAGTCCTGTGGTGGCCAATGCAGAAACATCCTGCGCCAACGGCACGTCTTCCTGGAGCAGGGCGTTAGGCTGCATCAGCGGAACCAGATCGGCGTTGTTATCG
This sequence comes from Terriglobia bacterium, assembly GCA_035934315.1. Classification (GTDB taxonomy): domain Bacteria; phylum Acidobacteriota; class Terriglobia; order UBA7540; family UBA7540; genus DASYXZ01. The sequence continues at coordinate 1,534 of DASYXZ010000118.1, forward strand.
CGCCAAGCCGTGAGATGCCTCTTGATTTGTGTTTTGTTGTTGGCCCAATCGTTGACCAGGCTGGAAAACATTCTCGCGGCATCGCTCTCCGGGCGCGCGGCATCCACCAGCCGGTCGTACGCGGTGAGACTGGTATAGTCACGGGCGCGTCCACGCGCGTAACCCTTAACCGGCTCGACAATATCCGCCAGAGATTTCAAAGTATGGGCGGATTGTTCACCGACGAGGCGTTCGAGCATCAGCGAATAATACGACCGATGGGTGAGTCCAAGCCGTTCGAGCCGGCGGCTTTCAACGGCCAGGCGCCGATACATGGAGTCAACATCCTTCACCGACTCCGGCGACCAAAACCTTTCGGCGATAGCGGCAGTGCGCGGCCAGATGCGCGAGTCAACGTTCTCCGGCGTCACGTATTCCGACCACATGGTGGCCTCACCCCCGAGGATGCGCGCCTTCTCCTCCGCAGTCAGTCCGGCGGTGGCGCCCTCCAACGGATCAACCTCGTAGTGCCTGGAGGCGGGGAACATCAGGTCGATGTAGTAGCCATTGGAAAGAATTCCCATATAACCCAGGCGCGCAGCCGCCGCCAACGATTCCTGGCCGCGCCACGATTGCACCACAATGTCTTTTGGAACTCCAGGATGCAACACCTCATCCCATCCAATGGTTTTTTTCCCGTGCTTCTTCACCAGAGCTTGAACGCGCGTGCTGAAGTAAGTCTGCAATTCGTCATTGCTTTTCATTCCGTGCTCGCGCATGTAAGCCTGGATGCGTGGATTGGCGTCCCACTGTTTTCCGTTTACTTCATCGCCGCCGATGTGGAAATACTCATCGGGAAAGAGAGCGGCCATTTCACCGATCAATTTATCCAGAAAAGTATAGACTTCCTCATTTGTCGGGTCCATGGCGGGATCAAACACGCCCCAGTGGCGCTCGATTGAATAAGGGCCGGGTGCGCTGGCGAGCTCCGGGTAACCCACGAACCACGCGGTGGAATGGCCCGGCATGTCAAACTCCGGAATCACGCGAATGCCGCGGTCGCGCGCGTAGGCGATAATTTCCTTCACTTGTTGCTGCGTGTAGTAATGCCCGTCGGAACCCATTTCCTGCAGCTTGGGAAATACTTTGCTCTCCACGCGGAATCCCTGGTTCTCCGAAAGGTGCCAGTGAAAAACGTTTAGCTTTACCGCCGCCATGCCGTCAAGATTACGCTTGATGACTTCCATCGGCATCCAGTGGCGGCAGGCGTCGATCATCAGGCCGCGCCAGGCAAAGCGCGGGCGGTCGTTGATTCGTACTGCCGGTGCGGCAAATCCCTGCGAGTCCACATTGACGAGTTGCAGGAAAGTTTCAATGCCACGCAGCACGCCCACGGGGGTTGGCGCGGCGAGGCGCGCCTGTTGCGGCGTGACCTCAAGGCGGTATGACTCATCTTCATTTATTGACTGGACGGTCTCACCTGCGTGGTCGCATTGGATCACCAACGTTGCTTTTGCGGGATCCGTTTCGATCTGGTCGCTGAGCGGTATTCCGGTCTGCCGTGACAAGCGCTCGATCAGCCGGGTGGCGGCGGCCTGCAACCGTGGTTCCTGGTAACCCGCCAGGGCTACGCGAAAAGTGCCGTCAATCGCCAGCCGTCCCTGGCCCACGGAAATTTCCGCTGGTTGTGGCATCAAGTTCAGGCCGTTGTCCGCAGCTTTCAATATCGTAGTTGTCGCCAGAATTGCCATCAGCAAAAGAACCTTTGTCTTCGAATTGTACATGAGTGTTGGCGCTTCCTTATATTATGAAATTTCGCCCGCTCCGTTTGCCGCCCCATTGACTTTGCAACAACCACGGGCGTGAATCAAGTCTTAGTTCAAACCGTGATGGCCCCGGTTATCACTTCATCGTGCGGATCGTTTCTGACACGGCTGTTGCTGCGCGCCGAGAGGAGTATAATGACGCGGACGAAAATCGGGTTAAGCGCAAACAGTGCAAAAGTGGTGAGTCAGCCGCCGCTTCCAAAACATCCAAGGGAGAATATGGCCATGAGACGCCGCAAATTCCTAGGTCTTGCTGCAAGCTCCTCCGCGCTATTATGCCTGCCCTCGCAGAGCTTCGGGTCCGATGATATCAAGGTGGCGAGCCCAAGTGGCAACGTGCAATTCAGTTTTTCCTTGGACGATTCCCGGTTGAGCTACGCCGTGACCCTTAATGGACATCCGGTGATCGAGACTTCGCCGATGGGGATTATCGTTGATGATGTTGACCTGGGGCGGGGCGTCGAGCTGGGCGGGGAAGTGCGCCGGGAGCGGGTGAATGAAACGTATCCCTGGCGCGGTGTTCACTCGACGGCCATCAATCGTTATCGCGCCGCCGGGATTTCCGTGACGCACACTAAAAGTAACACTCGCTACACGGTGGAAGTACGCGTTTTCGATGACGGGGTGGCCTTCCGCTATGTCGTGCCGGGTGGCCCCCAGCCGAGGACGCCGGGGGCGTCCACTGCCTTCGTGATTCCCGCCGGAAGCACGGTTTGGTATCACGGTTTCTTTGCGGGATTCTACGAAGGCATGTATCAGGCGAAGGATATTTCCGACGTTCGCACCGGTGAATGGTCTGCGCCTCCCTTGACCATCAAACTGCCGAACAATCTGGGCTACGCCGCGATTACGGAAGGGGGATTATTAGATTATGCCGGGATGGGGCTGGAAGCCGATGGGCGCCGCGCCTTCTGGGAGCGCCTGGGAAATGACGAGCCTGTTTCCTACCCCTATTTGCTTCGTTACGGAGCCAAGGAGGCCAAGCGGCTCAAAGTTCCGGCATCCATTGTGGGAACTATCACCACTCCGTGGCGAGTGGTGATGGCCGGATCGGATCTGAACGCGCTCGTGAATTGTGACATTATTACCAACGTCTGCCCGCCGCCAGACGCGGCGCTGTTTCCCCAAGGAATTAGGACGGACTGGATCAAACCCGGCCGCGCCGTCTGGATGTATCTGGACGGCGGGGAACGAACACTCGATGGCGAAAAGGAGTTCTCGCGAATGGCCGGGCAGTTGGGGTTCGAACACAATGTGGTCGAAGGTTTCTGGACGAAATGGAGTGACAGCGAATTGCGGGATTTTGTCGCTTACTCCAACCAGCAGAATGTGAAGATTTGGCTCTGGAAGAGCCGGAAGGACATGGACGATCCGGCGGCGCGACTCAAATTCCTCCAGTACTGCCACGATGCCGGGGTGGCGGGCGTGAAAATCGACTTCTTTGATAATGAGGCGAAAGCAGTGGATGAATTGTATCTTGCCATCCTCAAAGACGCGGCGGAAAACAAGTTGATGGTCAACTTCCACGGCGCCAATAAACCGACGGGCGAGATGCGAACTTGGCCGAATGGGCTGACTCGCGAGGGCATTGAGGGTTTGGAATATTCGCGAGGCGGCCAGGGGTGGGCAATCTACAACACCACGCTGCCCTTCACGCGATTTCTGGCCGGCCCGGCCGATTACACGCCCGTGCTCTTCGGCCCGCGCCGGCATGCAACCTCCTGGCCGCACCAGATTGCCACCGCGGCGGTCTTCACATCCGCGCTGCTCACTTATGGAGCGCATCCCAAAAGCATTCTTGAGAATCCAGCCGTGAACATGATCAAAAGCATCCCCAGCACTTGGGATGAGACAATCGCCTTGCCCATGTGCGAAATTGGCGCGATCGCTGCGTTCGCGCGCCGCAGCGGGCGAGATTGGTTTCTGGCTGTCCTGAACGGGCCAGTTGCGAGGGAAATCGAATTCGACCTCTCGTTTTTGGGCGACGGTAAATATCAGGCTCTGCTGGTGCGGGACAAACAGGATGATCCGGCGGCGGTAGATTTGGAAAATACGGTTTTGAGCAAAAAGGATACCTTGCGCGTCGTGTTGCGTTCGAGCGGCGGATTTATCGGCAGGTTTTCCCCCCTGGCTTTCACCCCACCGTGAATCGGGCGGCCCATTTTGTTATTGATGGGCGCTGCTTCGTCCCACACGCGCGATTAACTTTTCCATTCCGTGCTTGAAATTTTCCAGAGTGGGAAGCAGACTCACAACAAGATGACCCTCCGCGGGAAAATCGTAAAAATGTCCTGGATGGACCAGCACGCCGTCCTGGCGAAGCAATTCGAGCGCCCAATCTTCGTCGGTGCGGATGGTTGGAAGTTTTAATATCACATACCAGCCTCCTGCGGTTTTCAGGCGGCGAACCAATGAGTCAGCGGGAAGCTGCTGATCGAGCCACCGCAAATTCTGGCAGATACGTTGCAGGATTTGCGATTGGATCGCGCGCCGTCCCGCGAGGAGTTTGGGCAAGGCGTGTGCGAGCGGCGCGGCCACTGAAAGGTAAGTGTCAGCAATTAACTCGAGCCGCGCCAGGGCGCTGCGCAATAAATCAGCGGGGCCGTTCACCACAATCCACGCCAACTTCATTTGTGGAAGCGCGGAAATTTTTGATAGTCCACTCAGGGTAAAAGTAAGGATGTCGGAAACTGCCGCGTGGCTCGCCACTTTACCGGCCTGATCCGCAGACAGAGAATAGTCGGCAAAAACTTCGTCGGCGATCAGCGCCAGCGAATGTTCCTGGCAGCAGCGGATGAGGGAATCCAGCTCCGCCTTGCGCACGAGCGATCCGGTGGGATTATTGGGATGGACCACAAGAATCGCCCGCGTGCGGGCGGTAATCCGCGACGCAAGCGCGCCGACATCAATTTGCCAGTCATCATAATCAACCAGCGGGTACGGAATGAGTTCGAGATCATTGAGTTGCGACAGGAAATCAAACAGAGGGTAACTGGGCGAAGGCGCCAGGATGTTATCGCCCGGGTCGGCGAGGAGGCGGAAGACGTACGAGTAAGCCTCACTGGTGCTGGTGGTGAGAAATATCTGCCGGGGATCGACATGTATGTTCTGTTCAGCGTAATAGCCCGCCACCGCCTGGCGTGCCGCGAGCAATCCATGCGCGTCGGGCTCGTAGGTTAGCGAACGCGGGTCCGACAACGCTTGCAGAATTTCCTCTGTGTCATAATTAAATCCGCAGCGAGTGGGATTCGATTCAGTCAAGTCCAGCAGGGCGCGGCCTTGCTGGCGGTATTCCTCGATTGCCAGCGATAGCCGGTTGGGGGCGAGTCGCCAGCCAGTGCGGTGGGCAAACATTGGCATTTTAAAGGATGCGCGCGGGCTGGCTCATTTTGCAAGGAATTCTTCGGACTCAGCGGAGAATATCACTTTTAGGGTAAACTCTGTTCTTGGCATGTTAACCGTTGCCATCCACTACGATGGACTGAGACAAGGAACCAGGTGATGAGCGAGACGACTACACCAGCGGTAAGCTTTGGAGGCCTGGAGGTGGTGGCCTTTGAAAGCCGCCAGGCAAAAGAAATGGCCACACTTATTGAGCGCCTGGGCGGCGTGCCGCTTGTTGCGCCCTCCATGCGCGAGGTCCCGCTGCAAGAAAATCCAGCGGCGTTTGAATTTGCAGAAAAACTCTTCGCGGGCCGGCTCGACGCCGTTATTTTTATGACCGGCGTGGGCACGCGAGCTTTGTTTGAGGTGCTTGAAACCCGCCACGCGCGCGAGAAAATCGTCCACAGCTTCTCGGAAATTGCCGTCGTGGCCCGCGGGCCCAAGCCCGTCAAGGTTCTGCGTGAATATCAGATTCCGGTCACCCTCACTGTGCCCGAGCCCAATACCTGGAGGGAGATTCTACAGGCGTTGGATAAAAATTCACCCGGGCTTAAGCTGAAAGACCGGCGCATTGCCATTCAGGAGTACGGAGTCTCCAATCTCGCGCTCGTGGCGGAACTAAAAAGCCGCGGCGCGGAACTGACGCTTGTTCCGGTCTATCGCTGGACGCTTCCAGAAGACCTTGCGCCGCTGGAGAAAGCGGTGGAATCCATTGTCGCGGGAAACGCGCGCGTGGTGTTGTTCACCAATGGCGTGCAGGTGGATCACGCTGTTCAAGTGGCTTCAAAGAACGGCATGAAGGAACGCTTCGTCGAGGCGCTTACGAAGTGCGTGGTTTGTTCGGTGGGGCCGACTTGCAGTGAATTTATTCGAGGGCAGCACATTCAAGTTGATCTCGAGCCCGAGCATCCCAAGATGGGGGCGCTGGTGCACGAGGGAGCGAAACGCGCCGCTGATATACTCCGGCAAAAACGCAACGGGAAAGCCGCGAGTTCGGGAAGCCGGCCTAGCCCGATCTCGCGGGCGCGCGCCAGTGCGACCACGCCGACAGATCAAAAAGGAGATTCGGGGACCGAGGTTACGCGCGAACCTTGGGCGAATTCGCTCTTTATGAAAGCCTGCCGGTTGGAAGCGACGGACGCCACGCCGGTGTGGCTGATGCGCCAAGCCGGGCGTTACATGAAGTCATATCGCGAATTGCGCGCTCGCGTTCCGTTCCTCGAACTCTGCAAGAGTCCTGACTTGGTCACGGAAATAACGGTAACGGCGGCGGAAAAAATTGGCGCCGACGCGGCCATCATCTTTGCCGACCTGCTGCTTATTGCGGAACCGCTCGGTTTTGGCCTGGAATACGACCGGGGCGAGGGCCCGGTGGTCAGACCTGTGCTCCGCGAAAACAAAGACGTGGGTCGTTTGCGCGAGGTCGAACCCGCGGAATCGCTCGGCTATTTATTCGAAGCCATCCGCCAGACCCGCGCCGTGCTCAGTTCTGAAATACCACTGATTGGATTCGCGGGAGCGCCCTTTACGCTGGCTTCATACCTCATTGAGGGCGGCGCGTCCAAAAACTATCTGCATACGAAAAGCCTGATGCACCGCGATCCGGGAGCGTGGCGCGCGCTCATGGAGCACCTGGCGCGCAACCTCGCGAAATATGTGAACAGCCAGATTATGGCGGGCGTGCAGGCCGTGCAGATTTTCGATACCTGGGCGGGGTGCCTCGCACCCGCCGACTACCGCGAATTTGCAGGTCCCTACACCCGTATGCTGATCCGTGGTATTACCCCCGGTGTGCCTGTTATCCATTTTGGAACAGGGACGGGCTTGCTGCTGGAAGATATGAGGGACGCCGGGGGAGATATTATCGGCCTCGACTTTCGCGTGGAACTTGACCAGGCGTGGAACCGGCTGGGCGCTGATGTGGGGGTTCAGGGAAACCTGGATCCGGTCGTTTTATTCGCCGAGCCATCTTACATCCGCCAGCGCGCGCAGAGGATCCTCGATCAGGCAGCGGCTCGGCATGGGCATATTTTTAACCTGGGACACGGCATCTTGCCTGACACGCCCATGGAAAATGTGATCGCCCTGGTGGAAATGGTGCATGAGCTAAGCGACAGGAGGTAGCAGGCAATTGGGCCATCAGTTATGGCGTGGTAATCTTATATCCTGGTCCTCCAAGACCATAGCATGAATATAGCTGTGCACGAAAAATCGGGAAACTCAGACGGTTGGGGCGTAATCCTACTGGCGCACGGGGCACCCGACCGGCTGGAGGATATTCCTGAATTCCTGCTCAATGTACGTGGTGGCCGCCCGCTGCCTGAGGCGGCGGTGCAGGAAATTATTCGCCGTTACAATTTGATTGGAGGCGGATCGCCCCAGCTTCGGCTTACCAACTTGCAGGCGGCCGCTCTGGACGAAGTTCTGAATCGCGGAGCCGGAGCAAAGGGACGGATGCCGATTCCTATTTATGTCGGGATGCGAAACTGGAAACCTTTCATCGCTGAAGCTGTTGGTCAGGCGAAGAGTGACGGAGTGAGCCGCCTCCTGGCGTTATGTCTGGCGCCGCAGAACTCGAGAACCAGCGTCGGCCTTTATCGGAAATATCTGATGGATGCCGTCGGGAAAATCGCGCCCGAGATGCATATAGAATTCATCGAGAGCTGGCACGACAACCCCGATCTTATCGCCGCCTTTCGAGAAAAGATTACCCGCGCACTCGATCGGGCGGAGAAAGAGGCAGGCGCCTCTGTTCCCGTTATTTTTACCGCGCACAGCGTACCGGAAAAAACTGTGGCGGACGGCGACCCCTACGACCGTCAAGTGAAGGAAATGGCTGCGGCCATTGCCGGGGCACTGTCATTGAAAAACTGGCGGGTGGCGTATCAAAGTCAGGGCATGACGGCCGACCCGTGGATCGGCCCGACGGTCGAATCCCAAATCGATCAGCTCGCTGCGGCCGGTCATCGACACGTTCTCATCGCCCCCATTGGTTTTGTTTCCGACCACGTGGAAATCTTATATGACATTGACATTGTTTTTCGGGAGTACGGGGAGAGCAAAGGAATTGCGGTTTTCAGGGCGGAATCATTGAATGACAGCCCGCTTTTTATTCAGGCCCTTGCCTCAATAATCTTGCCGCGCATCGTTACTAGTTCCGCGGCTGGCCAGTCCGCTGGAATCCCCTGAAGGCACGTTGCACCTATGGGCTCAATAACGAAACCGGATGCAACTCGGCGACGCATCGCCGTCTTGGGTGGCGGCATCGCGGGACTCGCGGCCGCTTATGTGCTCGCGCAGGCGCGACAGGACGGAGCGCCGATTGAAGAATTTCTGATCGAAGCTCAAAGTTGCCTAGGCGGAGTTATCCGGACCGAGACAGTGGATGGTTTTGTCATTGAAGCGGGCCCCGACAGTTTTCTCACGGAAAAACCCGCGACTGCCGCCCTTTGTCACGAGCTGGGACTGGGTGATTCCCTCCTCGGTTCAAACGACGGCGACCGCCGGACGTACATTCTCCATAAGGGAAAACTTGTTCCCTTTCCCGACGGCCTTATGCTGCTCGCGCCCACGCGCACCTGGCCTATCGTCAAAACGCCCCTCCTTCCGCTGCGCGCAAAGTTTGCCATCGTTTCCGAATGGTTAATGTCGCCGCCTGACAATCAGGTCGCCGACGAATCGGTGGCGGATTTTGTCTCCAGACATTTTGGAAGCGCGATGCTCGAAAATATAGCTGACCCTCTTCTGGCAGGAGTCTATGGCGGCGATTCGGCGTCCTTGAGCGTCCGCTCTGTCCTGAGCCGGTTTTGGCAAATGGAAAAGCAGTATGGCAGCTTGACGCGCGGGACGCTCAAAGCGCGGCGGCAGAGGAAATTGGAAGCAGGAAAAGATACGCTCGCAAGGCAGGCAATGACGCCGCCCCTTTTTACAACATTAAAAAATGGACTGGGGCAGATGATCGAGGCTCTGAACAAGAATCTGGAAAGGTCTCGAACATTTCTTGGGCAGCACGTCCTCGCGGTTGAGCCTGAGGCGGTAAATTCCGAGACGCATTACCGGATTCGATGTGATGGCGACATTTCATACCAGGCCGACGCAATTATTTTTGCATTGCCCGCCTTCGAGTGCAGCCGGCTGCTCGCCGGGCTGGATGCGCTGCTGGCAGAATCACTGGGGAAAATACCTTATAACTCCGCCATGACCGTGGCTCTTGGTTACGATGCGGAAACGGCCAGACGTCTTCCGCCGGGTTTTGGTTTTCTTGTCCCCAGGAAAGAAAATCGGCGGCTGCTGGCCTGCACGTTTGTCCACGCCAAATTCTCCCATCGCGCGCCTGCTGGGTGCGCCTTGCTTCGCTGCTTTCTGGGCGGGTCCCGCGATCCCGATGTTTTGAATCTGAGCGACCAGGCGATTGTCGCGCTGGTCAGGCAAGAACTCGCAGCGATTTTGAATTTGTCTGCTGAGCCGCTCTTCTCCCGTGTTCATCGTAGTCCAAGAGCCATGGCGCAGTACGTTGTGGGGCATGAGGAAATCGTGAGCCGAATTCACACCCGGCTGGACCAACATCCCGGAATTGCGCTTGCGGGCAACGCTTATTCAGGGATCGGTATTTCGGATTGCGTTCGCACTGGGAGAGTAGCGGCAGAACGGGTAATGAAGAATGTTTGCCGCTAGAATCTGGCTGTATTTCAGCCCTTTGCGGAAGCGGCCGGGCGCTTATAAAAGGGCAGGGCAGTAACTTCTGCATTCGCGCCGGAAGCCAACGCAAGTTTCATGCCCGGCTCGGCGACTTCGCGCCGCACGAAGGCTAGGGCGATAGTCCTCTCCCATGTGGGTGAAGCGCACGCGCTGGTAATTTCGCCAATTTCTTTTCCTGCTGAAATCAACTTCTCGCCCAGCGCCGGAACCACCGCGGCCTCAATGAATAATCCCGCGAGCTTCCAGTTCACATGCCCGCGGCTGCGCGCCCGTTCAACAATTTCCTGGCCCACATAACAGCCCTTGTTAAAGCTAAGCGCGGTAAGCAGGCCGACTTCAAGCGGCAATGTGTCCTCGCCCATGTCCGGACCATAACGCGCGATGCCGGCTTCGATGCGCAGTGATTCGAGTGCTTCGGTACCGCAACACAGCACGCCGTCGGTTGACGCTTGAGCGCGCAACGCTTCCCAGATTCCGGCTGAATCTTTTGCCCCGCCCCAAAGTTCGTAGCCGTCCTCGCCCGTGCTGGTTGCTCGAATCACACGTACCGCCATCCCGGAATAGGTTGTGATGACGTGGTCGTATTCCTGAAGTGGCGGCAATTCGGCTTGCAAAGCTTTCTCTAAAAATGCGCGCGACCGGGGGCCTTGAATGGCCAGGACGAACATCTCGACAGACTCAAGCTGAACACGATCGCCGATAATATAACGAGCGAGCGCTTGCATGGCTTTGTCACGCAGGTCGGCGTCCGTATCGATCAGGAAGTAGTCCGTGGTGCAATAAACGCGGAAGTCCGCCAGGATGTGCCCTTGCGCATTCAGAAGCATGGCATAAGCCCCCTGTCCCGGCGATAGACTTTTTATATCCTGGCTCACGATGCGATGCAGAAAACGCGCACGGTCTTCGCCTTTCACTACGAACTGGGCGTGAAAGAAAAAATCAAAAATACCCGCCCAGCGTCGAACCTTTTGATGCTCTGCAATAGCGCCGGAAAATCGCAAGGGAACAAGCGCGCCGTGATATTCGCCGAGAATGGCTCCTTGCGAAATGTGGGAATCAGCCAGCGGGCTTTGAAATGGATTGGCCATTCAACTGCGCCTCAAGTAGGCGGAAATAAGGATGACGGTCATGGCGAGCGTCAGCGCGATGGCCAGCCACATTTGACGCCGCGCTCGAAACCAGTTAAGGAACTTTAGCGGAAGGGTCAGCGCAAGGACGATGATGAATAGCAATAGTGCAAGAACAATTTTTACGGTCAGCACCTTCCAGGAATGTCCCCAGGGAACTTCCCAATAGAATTGCCGGACATTGTAGAGCCCCGAAGCCAGCAGCAGGAGAATTACCGACCAACTCACCCAGCGGAATTTTCCCGTAACCGCCTTGAGCAAAATCTCGCGCTGGTCAGGATTCAGTACACGCGCGGAGGGCAAAAGAATGATGTGCATAAATGCGATGCCGCCGATCCCCAAAACCGCCGCGCTCAGGTGGATCCATTGAACCAATGTAGACAATCAATTCTCCTTTTGGAAATGTCGGGTCGGGCGAGGGGCGCGCCCGGAAAAATCAGGCGGCCGGCGCGTCCCCGGCGATCTGGTCGATTTGCCGCGCCAGGCTGAAGTCTTTCTCAGTAATGCCCCCCTCACTATGAGTCGAAAGGGATATACCCACCACGCTATAATTAATGGTGAGGTCGGGGTGGTGCCCGGCTTTTTCAGCAGCCTCGGCAATCTTATTCACGAACGCGATGGCCGGCACAAAAGATTTAAAGGTGAATTTCTTGACGATCGATTTTCCTACGTGCGACCAGTGGGGCATCGCCTTGAGTTTTTCCTGAATTTCCACTTTACTCAGTGCTGACACAGTTACTCCTTTTTTGAGTGGGGCGGCATTCAGCCTTCCACAGAAGATTTGCCCGGGGAGTGAGAAGTCTTTGCCCGACGAATTGGCAAAGTTCGGATGAAAAATAATCGGGCGCGGCAACAGGAAATCGCGGCTTGCCTTCGAATACGCGAGGGTCAAAGGCCGGCCCCATGCGGCCGTCCATGTGCGACTCGATGGGCACCAGGGCGTCGGCGCGGTCAATAAATCCGAGCGCGGGAGGCTTGAAGTCGGTCTGAAGGTGATCGAGCACCCCGGGATAAAGCGACGGTTTTAAAAACTTGAGAATGCTGTTGCTTTCAAATATCACCCAATCGTCCCTGGCTAAATCCCGCGTGAGACTCGGGCCGACTTCCGCCAGTTGACCCTGGCGGGCACGCAACCAGAGCGAGCGCGTGGCCCCGGCCGCGAGAAACCGGCAGGTATCAGCTCGCCCTCCGGCGTTTCGTTCCTTCGTCAACATAAACGCGTGCTCCGTGGGGGCGCACCCGCAGGGTTCCCCGTCATGAGAACAAATTCCATGGCCGTACCGGGTAATCTTCACCGCCGTCCACTCGAGCGACTTCATCTCGTGAATCAGCCCCCCATTACGGAGGTCTTGCCGATGTCTCGCGAGTGTCCGCCCCCCACAACCGTTTTCATTTTCACAGCGCACTCATGAATGTCCAAGTCGCATCGAGTAATCGAGTATAAGAAGGGCAGCACGACAAGTCAACGCGTTGAGAGGTAGATAATAAACTGTAGACAGTAGCAGCACGTTTGGACGGAGTAAAAATTATCGCAGTTGTAGATTGAAGGCCTGCTCGCTGTTTGGAGTATGTTGCCTTAGGATAGAATGGCAGTGGAGAAGGACACAGGAACAAAAAATGATCCACGAAATTATTCCGGTCGGAATGTTGGCGTGCAATTGTTCGATTCTGGGCGATGAAAACTCCGGCGAAGCAATTGTGATCGACCCGGGAGATGAAATTGATCGCGTTCAGGAAATTCTGTCTCGACACAATCTCCGAGCCAAATATATTGTGGCGACGCACGCGCACATCGACCACGTGGGCGGAATCGAAAAACTTAAGCTGGCAACCGGCGCCGCCGTGATGATGCATCAAGCCGATTTGCCCCTGTATCAAAATGTCGGCATGCAGGCGGAGTGGCTGGGCGTGGCACCGCCAGGCGTGGTTGAGGTTGATCAGTTTTTGAAGGAAGGCGACAAGCTCCGCTGCGGCGCTCTGGGGCTTGATGTCTTGCACACGCCCGGACACTCGCCGGGCAGCCTCTCTCTCCATTTATCGGGAGGACAAAGCAGAATTTTCAGCGGTGACACGCTTTTCCAGGGAAGTATCGGGCGGACGGATTTGTGGGGTGGCTCACTCCAGGAGATCTTACGATCAATTGCCACGCGCCTTCTGACCTTTCCGGATGAGATGCCGGTATTTCCCGGGCACGGCGAGGCCACGACCATCGGCGAGGAGCGCCAGCGTAATCCTTTTTTGCGGAGCCTCTGAATAGAAATCGCAATCAAGTGGCTCGTTCCGAGATTCCTTTTCAACCGTGGGAACACGCATCGAATCCGCCACTCATCCAATAAAAAAACAGACCTTGCTTGACCGCGAAGCTGGCCTCGCCGTCTTGGTGGCCATCTCGATTTCCACCTGGTGGGTCCCGGAGTTGAGAATCACTTTGATCACCGGGCTTCCGTGGCTTGCCTTCATCTCAGTGTGTTATCTTGTTTGGGCGAAAGGTAAGATTAAAGCGCAAAGGGATCAAAGTTAGAACTTAAGAGCTGAAAGCTGATGGCTGAAAGCTGAAGGCTATCTATCATGGGTGATCTTTTAAAGTGGCGCGACGAGTTTCCCATCCTCGGCCGCACCACCTATTTGATTTCAAACTCGCTCGGCGCCATGCCGCATGCAGTGTATGACCGCGTCCGCGAGTATGCCGAGAGTTGGGATCATCGCGGCGTGCGTGCCTGGGAGGAAATCTGGTGGGACCTAGCCGGGAAGGTGGGCGACCGCCTGGGCGCGCTGCTCGGCGCCGAGCCCGGCAGCATTTCACTGCACCAGAACGTGACCCTCACCCAGGCTGTCATCTCTTCCTGCTTTGATTATCGCCCGCCGCGCAACAAAGTGGTGCTGGTGGACATGGAATTTCCTTCCGTCGTTTATTTTTATGAGGAACAGCAGCGCCGGGGCGCCCGCGTGGAAATCGTCAAGAGCGAAGACGGTATTCGCATTCCGCTGGAAAAACTTCTGGCGGCGATTGACGAACAAACTTTGCTGGTTCCGGTTTCTTACGTCCTGTTTCGCAGCGCCTGCATTCAGGACGCGCATGCCATCATTGAACGCGCGCATTCCGTGGGCGCGCACGTAATCCTGGACGTCTTCCAGGCAGCGGGTACCGTGCCGGTAAATTTTCATAAACTGGGCGTCGATTTTGCGGTGGGCGGCGTGCTGAAGTGGCTTTGTGGCGGGCCGGGCGTCGCCTATCTTTACGTACGCCCGGATTTACGCTCCAAACTTGAACCTGCGCTCACCGGATGGATGGCCCACAAGCGGCCGTTTAATTTTGAGGTCGGGCCGGTGGATCGGCGTGAAGATGGCTTCCGTTTTTTGAATGGCACGCCGCATGTCCCCGCGCTTTACGCCTGCCAGCCAGGTTTCGATATCATCAGCCAGATTGGCATGGAGCGCATTCGAGCCAAATCCATGCGCCAGACTGAGCGCCTGATCCAGGGCGCCCTGGCGCGCGGTTGGCGGGTGAACTCACCTCGCGATCCGGCCGAGCGTGGCGGCACCGTCTCCGTGGATTGCCCGCACGCGCACGAAGTGATGCGGGAACTCGTGGCCCGTGACATTCTGGTGGACTTCCGCCCCAAGGCCGGCATTCGCCTTTCACCGCATTTTTACAACCTCGATGAGGAAATCGATTTTGCGCTGGATCAGATTCATGAAATTCTCACAGCCAAGACTTGGGCGCGCCACCTGCACTCAGTGTGATATGGTGTAAAGGTTTTGCGCCCGCGGGCGTCGCTGGTCAAGACCTACCAACCGCGTGGGCAGCGGTTTAATGGCGGTGTGTGGAGAATATATATGGCAGGCAAAGACATACGCAAGAAATTTGTGGCCAGGGTAGTATTCCGCGGCACTCAGTCGATACTGGGTGAGCGCCAACATCTGCAGGAAGTCCTGCGCTCCTTGAGGAAAGCAAGTATCGCGGCAGTGCGCAAGAGGGCGGAGGTGAGACAACTCAGCAAACTCATTAAAATTCGCACCCAGGAATTAAACCGGATCAATCCGGGATGGGACAAGAAATTCAAAAAGGCGGGCGATTCCAAAACAACTGCGAAAGAATTATTGCGCCTGGCGATTTCATTGCCGCAGGAAGACTATTTGCTGGCGCGACTTCTGACCGAACATGCTCAGGCGCCGGCGGAACTTCTGAAGCATTTCGCCGACCATCCGTACGCTGCGGTGCGGGAAAATGTGGCGCGCCATCCGCGCACGCCTCCTGACACACTGCAAAAAATGGCGGAGGATTCCAGTGAGCCGTTGTGGTTCCTTGTGGCGTGCAATCCCGCAACCCCATCGGATTTGCGCGAACGCTTGCGGGCGCGGATGCAGCAGACAGGTCCCTCCAAGTAGTGACATTCCTGAAAAGCCCGGAAATCGGTGGTCAGGCCTTTTCCCGCGCAGGAGAAAAGTGCCAATTTGGTCTGCGCACCCATTGGCCTAATTGGCTCTTTACAATTGTTATGGCATGGCATAAATTGGACTGGTAACGCAGACCAGGAGGATCAAATCAACATGCTCCTCACACTCGATTCGAGTTTGGACAAACCGCTTTATGCCCAGATCCGGGACCAGATTCGCGAGCGCATTACCACCGGTGCGTTAAAGGTGGGTGAACGAATCGACCCGAGCCGCGAGCTGGCCCGGCGCCTCGGCGTGCATCGGACGACGGTTGGCAATGCGTACGCCGACCTCGGAGCGGAAGGTTTGATTCAAGGCACGGTGGGGCGGGGGACTTTCGTTTCTCCCATGGCGTCCACTCTGAAAAACTCCGGACATCTGGCGCGACGCAATTCCAACGATATTTTCTGGAGCAGTTTTTTTTCCGACGAGCACCGGGATGACGCTCTCGGCCGCCTGATGGCCAACAGCCTTACTTCGGGCATGATTTCATTTGCCACCGCGCACGGATCCACGGATTTGACGCCAGTGGAATTGGTCCGCCGGGCCACGGATGCGGTCCTTCGCCGCGAAGGCGCGGCGATTCTGCAATATGGTTCGAGCGATGGCTATCCTCCGCTCAAGAAATATTTGCAGGGGCATCTGCGGCGCGACGGCATCCCGGCGCAGCTTGATGAAATTCTGATTACCAACGGCTGCCAGCAGTCGCTCGACCTGCTGCGCCGCTCGTTGCTCAGCCCGGGTGACACAGTGGTTTGCGAGAACCCGACCTACACGGGGCTGTGGCAGGTTTTCCAGTCGCCCGGCATACGCCTGATTGGAGTTCCGGTGCGCGCTGAGGGGATGGACCTGGACTTTCTTGCGACCGTTCTTGACCAGAGCAAGGTAAAGCTGATTCTCGCCAGCCCGAATTTTCAGAATCCGACCGGGCGGACCATGCCGCTGGGGGCGCGCAAAAAGTTGCTGGAGATTGCCAAGCGCTTTCAGGTCCCGATTGTCGAGGACGATATTTACGGAGCTTTGCGATTCCGCGGCCGCGAATTGCCTCCGCTCAAAGTCCTTGATCCGGCGGGCCTGGTAATCTATTTGAATAGTTTTTCCAAAGTTGGTTTTCCGGGTCTTCGTGTGGGATGGATTGTGGCGTCGCGCCCCGTGATTGAACGCGTTTGCTGGGCAAAGCAGAGCGCGGATTTGCACACCAACATGCTGGGTCAGGCCGTGCTGGAAGAATTCGGAAGGCGCGGCTGGCTGGATAAACTATTGCGGCGCGCCCGCAAGGTTTACGAGCACAAGCTTGGCGTGATGCGCGTGTCAATGGAACGGTACTTTCCTCCGGAAGCAAGATGCGTTTTTCCCGAGGGCGGAATGTCCGTTTGGGTCGAACTGCCGGCGGGGTTGGATGCCGTGGAGTTGCTCGTGAAGGCGCGCGACCGCCAGGTGATTTTTGGGCCCTCGCGCTTTTTCTATTTTCAACAAGTTCAACACAACGCTTTTCGTCTGTGCTTTGCCGGCTCCCCCGATGACGAAATTGAAAAGGGCATTGGGATTTTGGGTGTGTTGTTAAAAACAGAAATCAGACGGATGAAGGCTGGCAGGAACGGCAGGAAGGCCGCGCAAGGTGGCGCGGGAGTGGCGATGGTTTAGATTAATTTATTAAACCATTGTTGGATTGAATCATTGAAGATCTTCGCCGCGGGTCGCCATGACTTAAAAGGATCAATGACTCATTGGGGCAATGAATCAATTTTTGCAAATGACTAAGACCATTTAATGGGGAGGCAGAGCATGTGGGAATATGACCAGCAGATGAAATTGAAAGTGGGCCTGGCGGAAATGCTGAAGGGCGGCGTGATCATGGACGTGACCACCGCCGAACAGGCCAAGATCGCCGAGGATGCGGGCGCGTGCGCCGTGATGGCGCTCGAGCGCGTGCCGGCGGACATCCGAAAGGAAGGCGGCGTGGCGCGGATGGCGTCCGTACGCATCATCAAGGCCATCATGGGCGTGGTGACGATTCCGGTGATGGCCAAGGCACGCATCGGGCACTTTGCCGAGGCTCAGGTGCTCGAGTCCATTGGCGTGGACTATATCGACGAGAGTGAGGTGCTGACGCCGGCGGACGAGGAGCATCACATCCATAAATGGCCGTACAAAGTTCCGTTTGTGTGCGGCGCGCGCAACCTGGGTGAAGC
>DASYXZ010000158.1:0-1555 GCA_035934315.1 Terriglobia bacterium
GATTGCCAAACCTTTGGGCTTGCGCGCGGCTGTCCGCAGTGACATTATGTTCATGGGGGCGGGAGTAACTTATGGCCATCCCAATGCGTCAAACGAGTATATAATCCAGAAAATGGACGGAGGGCGCGGGGGACCCAAATGGAATTCCGCGCGTGAGGTAACGAATGAGCATGAATGGTCGTCGCACCATGGCGGCGTTACTGATTGGTGGAACGCTGGTCATAGGGATTCTGATCGGAACTTTCCTGTCGCACGGCGTTCGAGCTGCTCGAGCGTCTGCCGTCGCACCTGATGCCACTCTTCTGCCGCCACCCTCGCCCGTTGAGCTTTCCAATTCATTTGCCAAGGTTGCAGACAGCCTTGAGCCCGCCGTGGTCAACATCAACACGGAATCCACCATTCACATAGCGCGCCGGGGGCCTCGTTCACCCGACGATTCAACCTTTGAAGATTTTTTTGATAAGTTTTTCCAATTTGGGCCCCAGGATGGCCTGCCGAATGACCTCAGTCAACAAAGCCTGGGCTCGGGTGTCATTCTGGACAAGAACGGGTACGTCCTCACCAACTATCATGTGGTCATGCAGGAAGGCGAAGACCGGCCGGTGGACCGCATCCGCGTTCAGATTCATGACGATGACAATAGCAAAGGGTATGAAGCGAAGATCATTGGGACGGACAAATGGACGGACCTCGCGGTTATTAAAATCCATGTGGGTAAAAAACTTCAAGCCGCGCAGCTCGGTAATTCGGATTCGATGCGGGTGGGGGATTGGGTGCTCGCCATCGGCAGCCCGTTTGGTCTTGACTCCACGGTGACGGCGGGAATCATCAGCGCCAAAGGTCGTGACATTGAGGGCGGTCCGGAAGGGCAGTTCAAACGGTTCATCCAAACCGACGCCGCCATCAATCCTGGAAATAGCGGCGGTCCCCTGGTGAATCTGGCGGGCCAGGTCATCGGCATTAACACCGCCATTGCCACGCGCCACGGGTCGTATGACGGTGTAGGTTTCGCTATTCCTTCCGACACGGTTCGTAAAGTTTACAATTCCCTTATTTCGGTGGGCTCTGTGCCGCGCGGCGCCATCGGCGTCTCGTTTTCCAACATTAACAATCCGGTGCTGTTGCACAGTTTTGGGGCGGACCACGGAGTGGTGGTGAGTGGGGTGGAGCCCGGCAGCCCCGCAGACAACGCCGGCCTGAAGCGCGGCGACGTCATTGTTTCCGTGGACGGAAAAAGTATTTCGAATGGGGACGGATTGGTCGCAATCATCTCCGACTCGCTGGGCAGGAAAATTCAATTGGATTACGTCCGCGACAAGAAAACGATGTCGACCCAGGTTGAGGTCGGCGACCGCAATAAAGTCATCAGTGATTTGCGTGCTCCCGCCGGCAGCCAAAATGAAGGGCAGGGCGGCAATGAAGGAGGGGGCGGTATTCTGGGCGTTGCCGTGCGCAACCTCACGCGCGATCAGGCGCAGGAAGTTTCCGCCCAACTACACCTGAACGGCGCGCAAGGCGTGCTGGTGACAGACGCGCAGGCCGGCGGATTTTCGTC
>DASYXZ010000167.1:0-9871 GCA_035934315.1 Terriglobia bacterium
GCGGGCACTCGAACTGAAATGGTTTGTTTTTCCATAAAGCACCCTGGAGAGGAAACTGGAAATTGTCCACCAAGCGGATTCGTCTACTGACAGAGAAACTGGAAATTACCTCTGATAGTTTAGAAAGATTTTTTCATCATCTCTTTCGAGTCACACCCCAGTTTTCGTTTTCCCTTTTCTGCCCTCCTCTCCTACTTTCGCCGACACAAACCCCTGGCAAGAATTGCCTGACCTTAAAAGCTAGGCCTTTTAGTAAACATTGTAAAATATGAAATATTTATCGCGGAGATAGAAGGGGTTTATGTCAGAAACAGGCTTTGTGAACTTCCAATTTCAAGTTTCTAATTGCCAGTTTCCAATTTCCCGTCTTTCAGGTGAACGAAATGGTTCAGCACCCACATGGGGCCCACCAGCAAATGCGCAAGGTTATCCACGAACGCCGGCGAGCGTTTCTCATAAACGCCGTGACCGACAAATTGAAATACCCAACCGATCAGAAACAATCCAAGCGCCACCCGCCAGGGGAGCAGGCGCGCGCCGAAATAAAGTAGAAGTGAAAAAACGATCATCACCGAACCCAATTTGAAATCGAGCCAGAGATACGCGCCGCCGGTTATCAATAACAATAACAAGGAAAATTCCACCGGCACGCTGCCCACATGAACCAGCGGAATGGCGAGCAAACCCAGCAAGCCGGCGATGATCAGCGGAATCCCCACCATGTGGCAAACTTTGTTGCCCCCAGTGCGGTGGTGCGTTTTATAGTCGGACCATAATCGGTCTTGAGCGGTTGGCATGGCGATGCCCCCAAAGACTGTCAGTTGAAGAAACCGGAGGATGGAAACTGGAAATTAGAAATTGGAAACAGAAAAACGGAAATCCGCAAATTGAAGGATGAAAATTGCCCCGCTTTTGTGTCTCCAATTTCTAATTTCCAATTTCCAGTTTCTGCTTTTTTATTGGCTCAATGGTCCGATGAATCAATGGATCAATTCTTGCCCACGGACCACTGACATCTATTCTTACCGCAACAACTCTTCCAGGCGCACGGCCTGGTCGGTTTTTTCGTCGCGATATTTGATGATGACGGGGGTGTAGAGCGATATTCCCAGGTCTTTGCCGCGGCCTTTGGTTATGGCGCGAGATCCGGGAACCACAACGGCCCCGGCGGGAATTATGAGTGGCAATGTTTGTTCCGGTGTGGCACCCACTTCACGACGATAAACCGTATCGCGAACCAAATCGTAGACCGGAGTCGAGCCAGTAAGAATTGTTCCGGCGGCGAGCACCGCGCCGTGGCCCACGATGGCGCCCTCGTACACGCCGCAATTGCCGCCCACCAGAACTTCGTCCTCGATAATCACCGGCAGCGCGCCGATAGGTTCGAGCACACCGCCGATTTGCGCCGCGGCGGAGATGTGACATTTTTTTCCCACTTGCGCGCACGAGCCGACCAGTGCGTGCGAGTCAATCATGGCGCCATCGGAAACATAAGCGCCCACATTCACATACATGGGCGGCATGCAGACGACACCGTTGCCGATGTAACAGCCGTCGCGGATAGACGACCCGCCGGGAACCACGCGCACGTTTTGGCTGGCAGGGATTTGCTTGAGCGGAAAAGTGTGTTTGTCCCGAAACTGGTTATCGTTCCCCGTAGCGCCAGGCTTTAGCCCGGCATCTTGCGCTCCGGATGTCGCCGCTACTCCGATTGGCATCTCAACAATTCTTCCAATGCGAAACCCCAGCAGGATTCCTTTCTTCACCCACGCATTCACCCGCCAACCCGAAGACGAGCTCGCATCAGGATCCGCCGCGCGCACGCGGCCTTCGTTCAGCGCGCCCTTGAATTCGTCGAACGCGTGAAAGTACTCCTCACCGAATTCTTTCGAGCTGTCGGCGAATAGCTTTTCGATTTGGTCACGAAGGTTCATCGTTGCGCAAGTAGTTCCGGCAGAATTACAGACTTGAAACCAACGGGAAAGGCCAAGGATAACTGCGGTTACACTAAACTGCAAGCTCGGCCGGGCGCTGTCCTTTCCAGTTGTGCGCTCAACGTGATTCAATTGCGGCTTGTGAGACGCAACGAAAATTACTCACGGATAGCGATTCTACGCCCGCGGCGGGCCAGCGCGGCCATAGCGTTGAGCAATGCCTTAACCTGTTCGCGCGAAGGCGCCTCAGCATAAAGCCGGAGTAAATTTTCTGTCCCCGAAGCCCGCACCAGCAGCCACGCCCTGTCGTTAAACAACATTTTCACCCCGTCCATGTCATTCACCGCGGTTACGCGCAGGCCCGTAAACCGTCTGCCCATAAACTGCGCCGCCCGCTTCACCATTCGATGGGCAGCAGCCCGCTCGATCTCCAGGTCCACGCGCCCGTAATGGTGCGGGCCGAATTCATCCTGAAGTTCCTGCACCAACTCGCCCAGAGTCCGGTTGCGCACGGCCACAACTTCCGCCAGCAACAAAGAATTCAAAATGCCGTCGCGTTCGGGCAGGTGGCCCTTCGTGCCGATGCCGCCGCTCTCCTCGCCTCCGATCAGGACATCTCTCGCAAGCATTAATTCACAAATGTATTTAAAGCCGATGGGCGTGACATGCAGAGGCAGGCCGTATTTCAAAGACAACTTGTCAACCATCTGCGTGGTGGAAATAGTTTTCACTACGTCGCCACGCAGCTTCAAGTCTCCCGCCAGGTGATTGAGCAAAATGGAAAATATTTTATGAGAATCGATAAAAGTTCCGTCGCAATCCAGGGCGCCCAGTCGATCCGCGTCGCCATCGGTGGCAAACCCCGCATCGTATCCGCCTCCCACCACGGTGCGGCGGAGGTCTGCAACATGAGGCTCAATCGGCTCAGGATTGAGGCCGGGGAAAAGAGGATTGTGCGTCCCGTGGATTTCCTGAAAACCAACACTCGCTTCGTCAAATAGTCTGGCCAGGCAACCTTGCCCCGCACCATACATGGAATCGATCACAAACCGACGGCCGGAGGACCTGATTCGATCCAAGTCAACCATACTTTTAAGTCGCCCAAGGTACGGACTTACCAAGTCCGCCTTCTTAATGCACGCGGGCTTGCGCCGGATGGTGCTATCGTGATGCTTGCTCGATTTGTGGAGATAAGTCTCAATGCGATGGACGATGGCCGGAGCCGCTGACCCGCCGTAGGACGCCTTGAACTTCACGCCGTTCCAGCGATAAGGATTATGACTGGCCGTGATCATGATGGCGCCTGCGGCCTTGCGCGCCACCACGGCATAACTGACGGCGGGCGTGGGTGTGGCAGAGTCGGCCAACATCACAGGGATGCCATGGGACGCGACCACTTCCGCCGAGGCACGCGCGAATTCAGCGGAGAGAAATCGTGTGTCATATCCAATCACCAGCCCGCGCGATGGTTTGCCTTCCGCGCGAATATACCGGGCCACCGCCGCGGCCACGCGGCGAACATTCTCAAAAGTAAAATTCTCTCCGATGACTCCCCGCCAGCCGTCCGTGCCAAATTTAATTTTGTCCATGGAATTGTTTTGGAATGCGGGAGCTTGCTCACGCTCTTAAAAAGTAGTAGAAGTTGCTGCATTCCACGCTTAACAAAACTACAGCAGGCCGCGCAACCCCCGCCGTTCGAGTTCTTGCACGGCCTTCCCCACTGTTTGTGAGTCTTTCCGATTGCATATCAAGAGCGCGTCATCCGTCTCAACGATGACTAAATCCCGAACGCCCACCGTGACCACAAATTTTCGAGGCGACACGATCATATTCCCCCGCGAATCCAGCGCGCTGGCGTGGCGCGGCTGAACATTGCCGTGGCGATCCTTTCGATGAAGATCATAGACCATCGCCCAACTTCCCACATCACTCCAGCCCATGTCAGCAGTCACACCAAAAATATTCGAAATCCTTTGCATCAGGGCGAAATCTATGGAGATTTTTTCGAGCTTGGGAAAAATTCTCCGCAGCGTCGCGCTGCGCCGAACGCCGCCGGCCCGGGCAATCTGCGCGAGTGAGCGGGACATGGCCGGCTGATGTCGCTCAAGATTGTGCAGCAACGTGGAGGCCCGCCAAACAAACATCCCGCCGTTCCAACGATATTTTCCAGAAGCGAGATAACGCCGCGCCAGAGGAAGCGCAGGTTTCTCCGTAAACTTTTCCACCTGATAAATTTCACGGCCTTCCGCCCGGCCTTCGCACCGGCCAAAACGGACGTAGCCATACCCCACGTCGGGGCGGGTTGGCTTGATCCCGATAATCACAGACCGACCCCGAGTGGACGCCCACCGGCAAGCCGCACGCAGAGCACGCCGGAACACCGTCGATTTTTTAATCACATGATCGGCGGGCAGCACTACCATCAGCCCGTCAGGATCGCGCCGCAAAATTTCGTGAGCTGCCAAACCAATAGTGGGCGCCGTGTTGCGCGCCGCCGGCTCAGCAATAATCTGCTCCCTGGGGATTTGAGGCAGCAGCCGGATAATCTCCGCGCGCAAAAGTTCGTTGGTGAATATATAGATCCGTTCGGGCGGAATTGCGCTTGTGATTCGCGCTACGGTCTGTTCCAGCAGCGAGCTCTTTCCAAAAAGCGCCAGCAACTGTTTGGGGTGCTTCCGCCGGCTGAGCGGCCAGAAGCGCGTGCCGCTTCCCCCCGCCATGATCACGGCATAGGCCCGGGCAAACGGATTCGCCGGGGCACTACCGTGACCAGCTTCCACTCTCTTGAGCTTTTCATTCATGCGGATAATCGCGTAGCGCCAACCTTCACGTCGGCGCCTTGACGAGAATACCAAAATGCCGACTTAAAAGTCGGCGCTACGTCATCCTTCATCGAGTTCTCAACCAAAACAGATTTTCTGGATTTCGTTTTGCTTGGCGCCCCGCTTCAAGAGCGGGCGGCGAAAATCTTTTTCAAGATCAGGAATATAAAATTTGAGCAGACGGGTTTTCTTTCGTGGCACCAACCGGTACCGTGTGGTGGCAGGAGGGATGAGCCATGTTTCGCCGGCGTGGTAGCCCAGCCAGCCCGTCTCAGTCTCCACCCGGCCGCTGCCTTGAATTATTGAGAAGACCTCCACGCGCTCCGGCGCGCCTCCCCAAGTCACAAGTTTTTGCACCATTAATTCTTCCACGGCAAAATGGGAACTGGCCACCACGTACCGGCGTTGGCCAAATGATTCGCGGAACTCGAACCGCGGCAAATCCCGATGCGCCGGAAGGTCCACCCGAATTACATCCAACCCCTTTTTCCAATGGAGCGGCCGCGGTTTGCCATCCAGACCCACGCGCCCGAAATCGTCCAGGCGATAGGTGAGGTCGGAATTCTGTTCCGCCTCAAAGAGTATCAGGCCGGGACCGAGCGCGTGCACCGTCCCCGGTGGAACGTAGGCCGCCTCATTGGCCTTGGGGCGAAAGCGGTGAACGAGGTCGCGGGAGGTTTCTTTTTCAAATGCGGCGCGCAATTTTTCTTTGCTGACGCCGGGTTTCAATCCCAGCAAAATTTCAGCCTCATCGTCGGCGTGGATGAAATACCACATTTCGCTTTTCCCTGTGCTGCCCGCTTCGTGGAGTCGCGCGTAATCATCGCCCGGGTGTACCTGAACCGAGAGCCAGTCGCTCGTGTAAAGGTACTTCGCCAGAATTGGAAACCGATCCTCCTTCCAACCGCTCCCCAGGAGTTTGGCGCCGTATTTTTGCGAGGCTTCTGACAAAGTGAGGTCAGCGAGCGGGCCGTTTAAGAATCGCGACTGGTCGTCGGTGATCCAGACCTCCCCAATCAAATCGTTCTTGCCGATTCCTGATGACGCGGGCGCGGAGCCGGCCGAAAGCACGTTCGCGCCTTTGGTGCGCACTGGATTTTCAGGTCTTTCGAAAAGTGGTTCCAGGCTGTGCCGTCCCCAGATTTTTGGTTTGAAAACCGGGGAGAGTTGGAACGGGCAATCGAGTTTGGGCATGGGCGATTCGGAGTGAACGAACACCGCGCCGTCAATGTTTCGCAAAAAAATCTTTCAGGCGTCTTAGTCCCTCGTCAATCATCTCCAGGCTGGTCGCATAGGAGAGCCGAACGTGATTGTGGGTTCCGAACGCAGGGCCCGGCACCACGGCCACGTGAGCCTCATCCAAAAGTTTTTCCGCCAACACCGTTGTGTCCGCGAGGCCGTCTTTTTTCAAATAGCTGCTGACATTCGGATAAACATAAAATGCCCCCTCGGGATTCACGCAGCGAATGCCGGGAATGGCGCGCAGTCCCGCCACAATCCGGTCACGCCGCCGGCGGTACTCGCCGAGCATGACTTGCACGGAATCCTGCGGTCCGCGCAATGCTTCCACCGCCCCGCGCTGGGCAAACGAAGTGGGGTTTGAGGTGGAGTGGCTCTGGAGCTTCAGCATGTTGGCGATTAGTTTTTGCGAGCTCAGCGCGTAACCCACGCGCCACCCCGTCATGGCGTAAGTCTTGGAGAGCGACCCGATGAGAATAAGGTTTTCCCGGTTCTTTGAAGCGCCCAGCGAAAAAGGTTTGCGGCTATCATAAATAAAATGGCAATAAGTCTCGTCAGACATCACCACCATCTGGCGTTTTGCGGCCAGCGCCAGGATTTTCTCCATCTCTTCGTCTGCCACCACGGCGCCCGCCGGATTGCTGGGCGAATTAATGATGATCATTCTGGTCTTTGGCGTCACCAGCGCTTCGACCGCCGCGGCGCGCACCGCGAAATTCTCGTCTTCGCGCGTTTCGAGCAGCACGGCTTTACCACCCGCGTAATTTACGATGTCCAGGAAAGAGACCCAGTAGGGCACGGGCAGAATAACTTCATCGCCGGCATTTATGGAAGCGGCCACCGCTTCAAAAATCGCGTGCTTGCCCCCCACGGTCACCAGGCACTCGTCCGTCGCGTAATCGGACCCGAGATCCAGTCTGTGGCGATCCACGATGGCCTGCTTCAGTTCGCGAGTGCCGCCCGTGGCCGTATACTTGGTAAAATTCTGCCGCAAGGCTTCGACTGCGGCCCGCTTGATGTTTTCCGGCGTGGGAAAATCCGGCTCGCCCGCGCCAAAGTCCACCAGATTCACGCCGCTGGCCTTCAGCTTTTCCGCCTTGATCAACACCGCCGCGGTGGACGAAACCGAAATACGTGAAATACGCTCAGAAAATTGCATATCGAGTTGCCTCACCCTCTTTTCTTGGCCAAAGCTTTCTGCCGCAACTGCTCTTCCACAAGGGGCGGCACGAGATCCTTTACCGACCCGCCGTGACGAAAAATCTCGCGCACCAATCGCGAGCTGATGTAGGTGTAGGATTCCGCCGGCATCAGGAAAACGGTTTCGAGCGTGGGCGATAGCTTGTGGTTCATCAGCGCCATTTGGAATTCGTATTCGTAGTCGGAAAACGCCCTTATCCCGCGCATGATGGCGTGAGCTTTTTTGCGCGCCGCGTAATCCACCAGTAACCCGCTGAACGTTTCCACCGAAACGTTTTGGATGCCCCGGGTTACCTGCTTCAGCATGTCCACCCGCTCGTCCACGCTGAAGAGTGGTTCCTTCTCCAGATTGATGAGCACGGCCACCACGAGTTTTTCAAAAAGCCGGCTGCCCCGCTCGATCAAATCGAGATGGCCCTTGGTCATCGGGTCAAACGATCCGGGATAAATTGCCAGCGTTTCACCCATAAGCCGCTCGGGCAAATCGTTGCCCGTGATGAAATGCGAAAGTCTATTCTATCGTTTGGGTTTGAGGATTGTAAATCGGATTCTGGCGGCGCCTCGGTTTGGGATGTTGCCCAACGATTCAGCCCGACAGACGCGGTCGCCGTTGCTAGGGATGCCGTCGCTTTGCTTCCAGACGTTTCTCATGTTCGGCTTGCATTTGAGTGATGGCCTGCGCGACGCGTGGAGAATAAAAGGCGCGAACCGAACGCTGATTGAGCCACCGCGGCTCTGCGACCACCGCGGCGTCATAATCTTTCATGGCATCCTCAGTGCGAGGTGATTTCCAAAGAGCAACTGCGAGTCCCATCTCGGCCATGCTCCATTGCGGAGAATTCGCTGGCATGCTTTCAGCCGATTGAGTAAATCGCCGTATTGCGCTCTCCGATTTGTTTTGTTCGATCTCAGTCCAGCCGAGATCATATTGTAAAGTTACATCTCCGGGACGCTGCGCGGTAAGGCTGCGATAGAGCGCTTCAGCCGCAGGGTATTGCGCGGCGCGGTAATACCACCATGCCAGCCGGTGGAGAAGTTCCGGCGCAATCCCGTTTGTCCCGCCAGCCTGGGCCTGGCTTATCAAATCTCCGGCGGGTTTATTATTTCCCGCCATCAGCATCAGGCCCGCCCATTCGATTTTTATTTGGGCCTCCAATGCAGATGTCGTAACCTCCCTCGGCCGCGCCATAAAGGTCTCGAAATCTTTCGCTGCCTGTTGTGGCGCTTGCGCGGCGCTCAATGCATTGGCATACCTCTTCACCAAATCAATATCCACGTATTGGTCTTTGGGAGAAAGGTCCAGAAGGTTGCGGCACGCCCTGGCAGATGCCAGGAAGTTGCCCATGGCGAGTTCACCGTCGGCTTGGAGGTTCAACGCCTCAGTCTGATTGGGTTCCAAGGTAAGCCAAAATTCCGCGACTTTCGCCGTCTGATCGTAGTGATGCAAATCGCGCGCGCCAATTGTGAACGAACGAATGTAGCTGAGGACGTATTGCGCCTCGTCGGGGTAGAGCCTCTTCAGCTTACGATAGGTCGCCGCCGACGCTTCAAAATCCGAGAGCGCCATTTGCGCTTCTGCCAGCGTGACGAGTCCCTTCGCATTGTTGGGCTGAAGGTCCAGTGAGGCAGTGGCGAGCTTTGCCGCCTGATCGTAGTGCTCGGCGCGCATGGCTTTCACCGCGATGATATTGGCAAACTCCGCCACCGCGCCCGCTTCCGCCGGGGATTTATCCACGAGCTTGCGATAGTTTTCGCGCGCCCGCGGAAACTCTTCCTGGGCAAATTGAGCCTCGGCAAGAAGTTTGATCGCCTCGGGCTGGTCAGGGTGAAGTTCAAGCGAGCGCGTTGCAGCTTTCTCCGCCCCCACATAATTTTCCGCAGATATCGCCCGGGCGGCGCGTTCGGTCAAAAACACATAGGCCACTTCGAGTGTCCGCTCGCTGGTCAAATTTTCCCAGTGCTCGTCCGTCATCATTTTTTGAATTTGCGCGATGCGCTCGGAGGGGATGGGATGCGAGCGGAAATATCCTTCCAGGGTTTGTTGCGCGATGCTTGAAAGCTCTTCCTGAGGTGTTTGGGCTTTTCTGTCCCGCTGCTGATAAAGCTGGTTAAATACCTGGAACATCCGTACCGCTCCCAATGGAGAGTAGCCAGCCTTGACGGCCAACCGGGTCCCTTCGCGATCTGCCTCAAGCTCCTGCGCTTTGCTGTAACCGGCTTCAAAGATTTCCACCGGCAGTCCCATCAATGATCCCAGCGGCAAGTTCCGAAGCACCATCTCGGTCTGGACTCTCTCCGCGCAATGGTAATGGTCAATGTGTTCAATCTCGTGGCCCAGAACATTGGCCAACTGATCTTCGCTGTCCATCAGGGCGATCAGGCCGCCGCCAATAAACACGTGCCCGCCGGGCAACGCGAACGCATTGATAAAGTCAGGGTCGGAGACATAATGAAACTTGTAGGGCAATTTCCGGTGGGCTTGCACGGCCACGCGGGCGCCGACACGGTCCACGTAAGCCTGGACGGTTTTCGCAGCGGGATCATGTTTGGCAAATGACCCCATGCTCAAGTAACGTTGCGCGAGATCATTGCCGATTTGGATTTCGTCTTCGTCGGAGAGGCGGGTGAATGAAACAGGCAACCGGGTGAGTTCGCGTTGGGTGTCAGCCACGAAAA
>DASYXZ010000176.1:0-2493 GCA_035934315.1 Terriglobia bacterium
GACCAGAATGCGTCGCAGAAGGCGCTACAGGCTGCGGAGGGCGTCTCGCGCGTCGATGCGGCCGAGGTGCGCGCCGCGAGTGCGGAATTAGATTTGCAAGCCAGCGCCGTGCGCGAGAACTGGGGCAACGTGGTGGAAAAGTGGTTGACAAGTGGCGGGTCCGCTCTTCGCGACGTCCTTGATTTGCGTATGATGTTGGTTCAGATCACGCTTCCTGCGGGCCAGACTGAGGCTCCGAAGACAGTTTCACTCGAAATGCCCGGCGCAGTTTTTGCGCGGGCCAATTTTATTTCGCTATTCCCGCGAGTCGATCCCCGCCTTCAAGGGACCAGTCTCCTGTATATGCTGCCCGCTCGCCCAGGTCTGGCGCCCGGTGTGAACCTGGTAGCCCATTTGTCAATTGGCCGAAGCCTTCAAGGTGTGATCGTACCTGATGCGGCCGTTGTCTGGTCGGGTGGGAAAGCCTGGATGTACCAACAAATCGGCCCCAATCGGTTTACTCGTCGCGCCGTGACGACAGTCGCGCCGGCCGGCAAGGGATTCTTTGTCGCCCATGCCTTTTCGCCCGGAGACAGGGTAGTGGTTGGTGGAGCGCAATTGTTGCTCTCGGAGGAATTTCGTCCGCAGGTTTCCACCGGAGGCGGGGACACGGATTGATCGCTGAAAAATCCAAATGCTGAACGCCATTGTCCGTTTCTCAATTCGCTTTCGCGGCATCGTGATAGCCCTGGCTTGCGCGCTGCTCGGGTATGGAATTTATTCGCTGACCCTGGCGCAGTATGACGTCTTCCCGGAGTTCGCGCCGCCGCAAGTGCAGATTCAGACGGAGGCGCCCGGGCTGGCTCCTGAGCAAGCCGAAGTCCTGGTTACGCAGCCGATCGAAAACGCAATTATCGGCGTGCCCGGAATCGAATCTCTTCGCTCCAGCTCCATCCAGGGGCTGTCACTGATCACCGTCGTCTTTCGCGCCAGCAGCAATAT
This sequence comes from Terriglobia bacterium, assembly GCA_035934315.1. Lineage (GTDB taxonomy): Bacteria > Acidobacteriota > Terriglobia > UBA7540 > UBA7540 > DASYXZ01. The sequence continues at coordinate 982 of DASYXZ010000176.1, forward strand.
CTACCGCGATCGCCAGGTCGTGGGCGAGCGATTGTCAACTCTGGTCGGGACATTACCGACTGGAGTGCGCGCGCCGATCATGACGCCGCTTACGGCTTCCACAAGTATCGCCATGATGTTCGGTTTGACCTGGCCGAAACACTCTCTAATGGATCTGACAACGGTGGCCGAATGGACCGTGAAACAACGCCTTCTTGCCGTACCCGGTGTTGCGAAAGTGGCAATCTTCGGAGAGGAATCGAGGCAAATCCAACTCCAATTGAATCCTGAAAAACTGGTTCAGTACAATTTGACAGTTGATGACGTGATTGCTGCCGCGCGACAAGCAACAGGTATTCGGGGCGCCGGATTTGTGGATACTCCCAATCAACGAATCGTCCTTCAGACTGAGGGTCAGCCGGTCGCGGCGGAACAGATTGCAGCTACGGTTCTCGTTCATCGGAATGGCGCCAATGTCACATTGGGGGAGGTCTGCAATGTGGTGGATGCTCCTGCGCCTGCCATCGGCGCTGCCACCATAAGAGGCGAGCCCGGATTAATGGTGGAACCATCGTCGCAGTACGGAGCCAATACCCTTGAAGTTACGCGAGGACTCGACCAGGCGATCACGGAGCTGCGTCCTGCTTTGGAAAAACAGGGCATCGTGTTACACCCTGATCTCATGCGCCCCGCGGAGTTTATTGAAACTGCGCTGCACAACGTGCGCGCTTCATTGATCGTTGGCGCGGTATTGATTATCGTCGTCCTCTTTTTGTTTCTCTTCAATTTGCGCACGGCCGCGATCTCCTGCACCGCAATTCCTCTTTCCCTCCTGGCAGCAGTGATCGTGCTGGAAAAGCTCGGTTTCAGCATGAACACCATGACTCTCGGCGGCCTGGCCATCGCGATCGGCGAAGTGGTTGATGATGCCGTGATTGATGCGGAGAACATTTACCGGCGCTTGCGCGAGAACCGGCACTCACAAAATCCCCGCCCGATCTTCCCGGTTGTGTTCGACGCCTCTATTGAAGTCCGCGGCGCCGTCGTCTACGCTACTTTCGCAGTGATCCTTGTTTTTTATCCGGTCCTCACGATGTCCGGCTTTGCGGGACGCATCTTTGCTCCGCTGGGCGCGGCCTACATCCTGGCCATTCTCGCTTCATTAGTCGTGGCTCTTACAGTAACTCCCGCGCTCTGCCTTCTGCTGCTGGGCGGGCGTGACCTACCGCCCCAGGAGCCGCCCGTTGTTCGATGGTTAAAATACGGATATGAAAAGGTATTGCTGGGCGTCGAGCGAGCGCCAGGATGGGTGATGGCGGCGGTTGGCGTCGTGATTGTACTAGGGGGTGTGCTCCTGTTTTTTTTGGAGGGATCCTTCCTGCCGCCTTTAAGCGAAGGAAACCTCGTCGTGCACATGACTGCCGTTCCAGGAACCTCCATCCAGGAGTCGCTGCGCCTGGGCGATGGCGTCACTCGGGCGCTTTTGAGCTTTCCGTTTGTCCGTTCCGTGGCTCAACAGGTGGGGCGGGCGGA
>DASYXZ010000196.1:0-9057 GCA_035934315.1 Terriglobia bacterium
TCGTCGTTACCCTGGACGCGGATTTCCATGCTGAGCTGGCGCTTTCGGGCGCGAAGGGGCCGTCCGTGATACGCATTCGCATTGAAGGGCTGAAAGCCAAACAGCTTGCAGACCTGCTGGTGCGGGTGCTTGACCGGTGTGATGATGAGCTGAAGGCCGGCGCGATGGTCACGGTTACAGAATCAAGTATTCGCATACGACATTTGCCTCTCGTCCGCCTCGCCAGTCGCTAGTCCCTGTTTTTCCGTCCCGCCCCCTGGCTACTGACTACGGTCTACTGTCTACTTTCTTATTGCCATGCCCTTTCAATAGATGTATACCAGATGGGTAATGGAGCGATAAATCAGGGACGCGTCTCTGGATTGCCAAATTTTCCGAGCGCCCGTTTTCGTTCATCTAACTCCATGAAAGAGCAAGTCATGATCATCAAGGCTGAACCAGTTTCCATTTCTGTGCCGACACCAATCAGCGGACGGTGTCCTGCCTGCCGCCAACTAGGTACATTCGAGCCATTACTAACGCCGCAGTATGGGTCGAACGACCTTACATACACGTCCACGAACCCCCCTTCGATCGTTGGGCACCGACGCTGCCCCAATTCTTCGTGCAGGACTCACCTCTTCGTGGTGATTCAAAACAACCAACTGATTACGTCATATCCCGCACTTCGCATCGATTTTGACGCCACTAACATTCCAGCCGCGGTCGTAGAAGCTTTTGAAGAGGCTATCACGTGCCACGCGGACGATTGCTTTGTCGCCGCTGCAATCATGGTGCGAAAGACGCTCGAAGAATTGTGCCGTGATCGCCAAGCTCATGGGAAGGACTTGAAGGACAGAATTAGAAATCTGGGAAGCAGGATAGTTCTGCCGCAAGAGCTGCTGGCCGGGCTTGATGACCTACGTCTCCTTGGCAACGACGCTGCCCACATCGAATCACGCGAATACGACAAAGTCGGTAAAGAAGAGGTCGAGATCGGGATAGAATTCACGAAGGAAGTGCTAAAAGCCACGTACCAGTACTCGACGCTGCTGAGCCGTCTCCGGTCGCTCAAGAAAAATCCCTAGAAGGCGCGGTCGCGTTGAGGCCCAACGCGCGGCAATTAAGGTTAGGAGTGGGTAGAACTGAGTTTCGTATTTTAGAAACCCTGTGCCCTGTCGAATAAGAGAAATTCAGCGTTCGAAAGAAATTGACTTTGCACGACCCGCTCGGCTCTGGTTTAAGGAGGTTGATTTGAAACTAGCAGAGGACGTTCTCAATCCTGAAATGTTGTTTCAGTATGGCTCAAATATGAACCCAGCTCGATTGAATGGACCCGAAAGACTAAATGGCGCAGCAGAGCCAATTGGGGTAGCGATCCTTGATGGTTGGGGAATCCGATTCGACCTTTTCAGTAAATGTAACGATTGTGCCGTCACAGATATCGTCCAATCGACCGATGAGACTGTCTTCGGCGTATTATTCGAAGTTCCGCATGAACTATTGATTACTCCTTCTGGAGGTAGGTCTAGAATGGACGAGGTTGAAGGTGCGAGGCCAGATGGGAATAGTAACTATACCCGCGAGCTGAGGTATGTAATTAGGGAAGAAAAACAAGTCCAATGCCATACGTACGTTGGTGCGAGGCCTGGACGCCAGCGATACTTGAAGCTCACGCCACAGGAGAGGCGAGTGTCGAAGGACTACTTCAATCATCTATTAATCGGCGCGAAAAGGTTCGGACTGCCGAACTCCTATATTAAATACCTTCTGAGACAAGCCGGTTCTCTAAAATAGGTCGACTGGCACAGCCTGTAAACAAGGTCAGGGCCAAAATATGAAACCGCGCTCTCCCGATCCAACCTGCCGAGCCAAAGGGAAGAGACTTCGGACACTGCGAGGGTTGGTTCGCCATTACATTTTGACCAAGCGCCCTCGTGCTCAACACGAACTTGATAGCTTCTCCAAACAGTCATTTGAAGAGGCGCTTGAAAGGGCTGCTCTAGCCAGACACGAAAATGGAAAACGCTTCGGCCACCAGACGCGGCTAAGAGAGCCAGTGCTTCGCAAAGCAGCAGACATTCTCTTGGATGGAGCCAAGGAGCTACACCGGTGCCGCTCGTTCGACCAACTTCACAAGCTGATCAAAGAGCAATTGTCCGGTATGCGGGGGTTGGGAGAACTCTATTACTACGATACAGCATTGCGCATCAGTGCTCCCGTTCATCTATTGCCAAAGCGCGTTTATTTGCATAGGGGCACACGTGACGGTGCCCGTGCACTGGGTCTAGATTGGCGAGCGGACTGGCTTGATTCTCTAGATTTGCCAAGGGAACTCGCCGTTCTCGAACCACACGAGATTGAGGACTTCCTTTGCATATACAGGCTATGGCTACGGCCAGGGATGAAGTAAGGTGATAGTGCAGAGTCCGAGAGAAATAAAACTCTGCACCACTGGCTCTGGCTTCTGCGAATGCCAAATGACAAACGTTAGGCGTCGGCTAATCACGGAGATCGCAATTACCTCTGGGCTGGAGGTTTCGGGTATTGACATTAACGTTTTATTGCGCAATTTGATCCTCTTTGACACGGTAGTGCTGAAGTCTCAACGCCTGAAGGAGTTCCCATTTCTTATTAGGGCACTTGGCTACTCGGGACTAATGGAATTGCTCTCGTCGAAAGCTCTGGACATTTATTGTGAGGGTGCCACAATAATCGAAAGCGTTGAGCGTGAGGGCCATAGAGAGCTTCCGATTGGGGAGTACAGCTTTGGTTGGTTAGAAGCCGCCGATCACAGGAAATATGTTTCCTCCGGAATGGAGCCCCTTACGTTCGTCGAAGGTATTTCTTGGAGGGAGGCTCAGAGAGTAAAGAGAGCTATCGCGTCGCGCCTTGTTCGTCCCCCATCCGACTTCGGGCAGAAGGTGCTGGATCAATTCAACCGCGATCTCCGCAGCGGATCACCCGCCATCAAAAGGGCCGTTGCACTTCGTCTCGCGAAAAAGCTAGGCACCCCATCGCCAGAGTTTTCAATTCGTCTCTTCGAAACAAAGGACCGTCAGTTCCGAGCTGAAACGAACCTATTCGACATGGCACAACTGTCTCGAGAATCCACTAACAAGCTTATTGAGGTCGCATTAGGAGGAATCGGCAGCCTGAACCAAAGATTAGGTGAAATGAGGTCAGTCTCGGCGCTCTCTGGCTTCAGCGAGGATGAAATCGCCCTACTTGAAGATAAGCTTGCATTCTTAGCAATGGCTTGCAATCCATCTGTGTCCGAGGCTCAGTTTCGGCGGATTCTCGTCCTGACTGGATTTCCCGAGTTTCGCGTCGAAAATGGGACCAAGATCGACGTAGGTAAGCTTCTAGAAATTCGGCAGACGCGCGAGTGTGCCGAATTTCGCGAGTGGTTGACAACAATCGATTCCGCGTCCGACGCTGAAATTAAGGATCGGATCGGGAGTGTCCGTTCGAAACTCTCCTCCTTTGTCCATGGCTCAACGGGAAAGGGTATCCGTCTCTTGGCTTCTGCAGGGATTGGATTAATCCCTGTGGCTGGCCCATTGGCCGGCCTGGTTGAAGGATACGCGGATACTTTCCTAGTCGATAAGGTCCTCCCAGAATCGGGTGCGGTATCGTTCATCAGCAATCTCTACCCATCCGTTTTTAAAGCAAGCCGGTAGAGAGTGGCGAATGCGTAGTGCCTCCTATAATGTATGCGATACACTAGATTAGCAATAAATGCCAATACTATATCAATATAAGCGAGTAGCGCGGACCTCCGTCTTTGAGGTCCGCGGTTTGTTCTTCTGCAACAAAGCATTTTGAAGCAGCATGCCTATGAGGCACGTTATAGAATAGCGGGTAGCGAAGAGTCTGTGCCGTTCAGACTCTGCGGCTATTTGTTTCGGATAAGATGGAACTTCCGCCAGCGTTTCTGGCTTTCCGGCAATCACGAGAGCGTGGTTTCCCTGCCGGGGACGCGACCTGATTTTAACCGAGAGCCGCAGAGTCTCTGGGAAGCGAGACTCTTCGCTACCTGCTTGCAATGAACCAGTCGGCGAGGCTGGCAGGCATTTGCAGATTACCGAGCGTTCTATCAAATAGCGGTCGGCCCAAAACTCACCATTCAGTTGCGCACCAAACCAGTGGCCGGATAAGGAAGCATGAATCCTCTCTCCGCTTATTCGACGTCTCCATTAGACGTGTTGCTTCCTTCCGGTAGAATCGTGTCTATCGCCCGATGTTTTCACGAATTCAAACGTTGGCAAGGCCTGCCAACTCCCGATACCTATGGCGGTAAAGCCGTGCTCGATTCCAATGGCGAGCCGCTATTCGCTGAGCTGGCAATCTTACGGCTGATTCAGGAAGAAGGGTGGCAAGGTGTTTGGATTGATACCTTCCGAAGAAAATTCCGACAGTACTTGCCGCCTCATTTTTGCGCGCTCCCGCCACATGCGGCGAGCTTCTTAGAGAGAGCCAACCAGGGCCGGGAATGGCCCGGTGGATGTTGGGACGTGCTCTCATGGAGCGATGGCCGGTATCTGTTCGTTGAGGCGAAGCGCAGAGGCAAGGACGCAATCCTCGACACTCAAAGTGAATGGCTGGAATCCGTGCTCGATTCGGGAATACCGGTGGATTGGTTCCAGATTTTTGAGTGGGGCATTTCGGATGCCAAACCCAGAGCCGATTAGCGCCAGAGATTTCAAACTGCACCACTACCGAAATTAGGACACCACCCAGTTGGAATATGCGTTGCCACACTGCCCTCGTCTTCGCTATCATTAAAAATCTTTTCTATGAATGCGAAGCAAAATGAATCATTAGTGCGGACGGAGAATCTGCGCAAGAGCTACGGGAATGTCCTGGCGCTCCGCGGCATCAGCTTTGAAATAAAAAAGGGCGAAGTGTTCGGCCTGTTGGGGCCGAATGGCGCGGGAAAGACCACCACCATTGAAATCATGGTGGGCCTGCGGCAGCCGGACGAAGGCTCGGTCGTAGTGTGCGGGCTCGACCCGGCGCGGGAAAGTGACGAACTGAAACAACGGATCGGCGCGGCGCTGCAGGCCACCGTCCTTCCTGACAAGATGAGCGTGGAAGAGGCGCTGCGACTCTTTGCCAGCTTTTACAAGCGACATGCCTCGATTGAATCGCTGCTGGAAAATTTCGGCCTGTCGGAAAAGCGCCGCGCTTTTTTCGATACGCTTTCGGGCGGCCAGAAGCAACGTCTGGCGCTGGCCCTGGCCCTGGTGAACAATCCAGAACTGGTTCTGCTGGACGAGCCCACCGTGGGACTCGATGCCATGTTGCGCCGCGATATTTACGCGCTCATCGAACGCTTCCGCAGTGAAGGCCGCACGGTTCTTTTGACCACGCATTACATTGAAGAAGCGGAACGGCTCTGCGATCACGTGGCGATTATCGACCAGGGGCAGGTGGTGGCCCTGGGAACGCCGCGGGAATTAGTGGACCGCTCGGGAAAAGGGACGCGCCTCGAAGTCCGGTTGCAGAAGCCCGTGCCAGCCGCGCGGCTGAAACAACTGGACGCCGTTCTCGATTGCCGCGAGGCGGACGGAATTTATATGCTCCACGCGCAACCCGCCACGCAGGCCATTGTGGGGCTTGTTCATTTCCTCGAATCGGATGGCAATACCCTGCTCGATTTGCATATCGCGCAGCCCAGCCTGGAAGACGTGTTCGTGGAAATGACAGGGAGAAAGTTAAGCGAATGATGAATGTTATTCGCATGGCGATGATGACTATCCGCATGGTGATGCGCACCAAGGTGGCGCTGTTTTTCACCTTTTTGTTTCCCTGCATATTCCTGTTTATTTATGCGGGAATTTTTGCGCACGGCAACCCTAACACCGTCGCCTATATGTTTGGCCAGGTCTTAACCCTGAACATTCTGGGAGCAGGATTCTTTGGTCTCGGGCTTCAAGCTGTGATGCAGCGCGAACGAGGCGTGCTGCGCCGCTACCGGCTGGCGCCCATCGGCTCGCTCACTATCGTGACCAGTAATTTGCTGGCGAACTATCTGATTCAGATCCCCGTCGTCGCTCTACTGGTTGCCTGCGCCATGGGCATTTTCCACATGCCCTTCAAACTCAGTTTCATCCCGATGATCCTGTTTCTCTTGACGATTGGAATTTTTGCATTTGCTGGATATGGGCTAACCCTCGCCAGCGTTTCCAACACGATGCAAGAGGTGCAGGTTTACAACAACCTGGCATGGTTTGCCTTGGTCTTCCTTTCTGGAATCTCCATACCTTTACCCGCCCTTCCCCATTGGATTCAAACCGTGGCCACTTTTTTGCCCGCCACTTATTTGGTGTCCATGTTTCAGGCTGTGATGTCTGAGTCGGAGCCTATCTCCGCTCACATGCCGGAGTTGATGACGCTGTTCGTTTCAGGATTCGCGGGCTTGTTCATTGCGTGGAAACTATTTCGATGGGAAAAGGACGAAAGGATTCCTACCAAGAATAAACTTTGGGCTCTTTCTTTGCTCATCCCTATTATCTTGATGGGACTGTATATGAACGTTTACGCCAATCCCTCCGCATCCTGGGACAGGTCGTATTCACGGATGATCAAACAGATCTCTGCGGTCGTTGGATCAGCTAACGGCGCGCAGGAAAAAACGCTGGAAAACTTTGAAGGCGCATCTGCTTCCCCGAATGCTTTAAAGGCGTGGCAGGTCTCCCAGGAAGATTTTAGATCCGCGACGCAGATCTCGCTCATCTCGCCGGGGGCCATCGGAACTCAACATGCATTGAGAATTAGCGGACGCATGACCCACCCCACCGCGGGAAATGTCACAGAGGTAGCGTCCGGCAGCCTGACAATTCCGGCGACGACAAAAACATTTAATGGAATTGAGTTTTTGGTGCGTAGCGATGACATGCGGGATTATCGATTCACGCTGACTGACGAAGAGGGAAAACAGGAGACGACGCCTGAAGTTACTCTCAGACCCTCCTCGAAATGGGAATCCGTAAGAATTCCCGCACCGCCCTCGGCACAGGCAGCCGCTTCAGAAGCTCAGCCTTTACACTTGATGCTCTTCATCACGCCCTTGGGCCCGGCCGGCGAATTCTCCCTCGATATCGACGAGATCCGAAGTTATTAGGCAAGACTGGCTCACACTTCATACTTCATACTTTTCTTTCACCCTTCCTTATCCTCATATTGCTGTTTCAGGTTACTCACCACTGCAGGATCGGCCAAGGTTGTCGTATCGCCCAGCACGCGGCCTTCTGCGATGTCTCTCAACAACCGTCGCATAATTTTTGCGCTGCGCGTTTTGGGCAGCTCGGAAGTAAAAAATATGTCGTCGGGCCGCGCAATGGCGCCGATCTTGGTGGCCACATGCTTCCGCAGCTCTTCGTTCAGGGCATCGCTCGCGGCCACACCTTCTTTCAAGGTCACAAATGCGGCAATGCCCTGCCCTTTGATCTCATGAGATTTTCCGATGACGGCCGCTTCCGCCACCGAAGGATGGTCAACCAGAGCACTCTCCACCTCATAAGTGGATATGCGATGACCCGCCACGTTCATTACGTCATCCACACGACCGAGCAGCCAGAGGTATCCGTCCTCATCAATCTTCACACCGTCACCGGTTAAATATTTGCCAGGATAGCGCGACCAATACTGATTCACATAACGGTCCGGGTCGCCGTAGATGGTGCGAAACATTGCGGGCCACGGCTTGGTGACTACAAGATAGCCACCGCCGCCCGAGCCGACTTTATTGCCCTTCTCATCCAAAACTTCCACTTCGATGCCGGGAAAGGGTTGAGTAGCCGAGCCAGGCTTGGTGGGCGTCAGCCCCGGGAGCGGCGTGATCATGCACATGCCGGTTTCAGTTTGCCACCATGTATCGACGATGGGGCAGTGCCCGCGGCCAATATTTTCGTGATACCACATCCATGCTTCAGGATTGATGGGTTCACCGACCGTGCCTATAAGCCGCAGAGAATTCAAATCGTATTTGGCCGGCCATTCGGCTCCCCAACGCATAAAAGTACGGATCGCTGTAGGCGCGGTGTAAATAATGTTCACGCCATACTTGGCCACAATGGACCAGAAGCGGCCGCGATCGGGAAAATCCGGAGTGCCCTCGTACATCAAGGTCGTCGTTCCGTTCGCGAGCGGTCCGTACACGATATAAGAGTGCCCCGTCACCCAGCCAATGTCCGCCGTGCACCAGTACACGTCGCTTTCCTTGACGTCGAAAATATAACGATGGGTGGTGGCAACGCCCACCAAATACCCCGCCGTGGTGTGCACGATGCCTTTCGGTTTGCCGGTGGTTCCGCTGGTGTAAAGAATATAGAGCATGTCCTCGGCTTCCATCGGCTCGGCATCGCACTTGTCGGAGGCGGTGGCCATCACATCGTGCCACCAAAGATCACGACCGGATTTCATTTCGATTTTGGCGGCCTTCCCAATTCGCTCCAGGACGACCACTTTTTCGATGGTCGGCGTGCCGAGGAGCGCCTCATCCACATTGGCTTTAAGCGGCACAACATTTCCACGCCGCCACGCGCCATCCGCCGTAATCAGAACTTTGGCTTGCGCATCGTTGATTCGCTCGCGCAGAGACTCCACTGAAAACCCCCCAAATACCACGCTGTGCGGGGCGCCGATTTTTGCGCAGGCCAGCATGGCAATGGGCAATTCGGGTGTCATGCCCATGTAAAGCGCAACCCGGTCGCTCTTTTTCACTCCCAGCGATTTGAGAACGTTGGCAAATTTGTTCACTTCACGCTGAAGCATCGCGAACGTCAGGACGCGCGAATCGCCCGGCTCGCCTTCCCAGATGATGGCGGCCTTATTACGACGCGCAGAGGCCGCGTGACGATCGACGCAGTTGTGCGTCACATTTAATTTTGCACCGACAAACCATTTGGCCCACGGAACATTCCAGTCCAGAACTTTGGACCATCGCGTAACCCAGTCAAGGTGCTCCGCCTCTTTGGCCCAGAATCCCTCACTGTCGCGCCGGGCGCTTTCATAAATCGCAGAGTCCGCTGCGTTGGCCTGGCGGCGGAAATCATCCGCAGGCTGGAACTT
>DASYXZ010000240.1:0-2818 GCA_035934315.1 Terriglobia bacterium
ATCTGCATCTTAGTCCTCCATTTTTTGACGCGGCCAATCGCCGCTTTAGCCCGGCCAAACATATGCGTGAGCTTTCACGCTTGCATAATTGGCATCGAGCGCGGGCTCGAGCAGCAAAATCGCCGCCATTCGCCGGGCCATTTCCTGCACGTAGCGGACTTCGTCCCTGGTGAGTGCGCGCCCCAGGAGTTTTTCCTCACGATAGGAAAGCCATTTCTTCATGACCTGGTAACCGCCGATGGTGTATTCCCAAACGCGGATGGGGACGTTTTTCCAGTAGGCCACGTCGTTCAGATAAACGTCACAAGTGCGATCGCCTAGATTGTAGCGGCGGTCGGAGCCTGCGCTGACGCTGGAAGCGACCGCCGGATTTTCCTGAAGCGGGAACCGGCGCTCATAGAGCGCCGCTACAGTAGCCCCAGAAATTGCGGAAGTGGACCGTTTTTGTAGGGGCGCTGCTTGCGGCGCCCTCTTCGGGCAGGGCAAGCCCTGCCCCTGCGCGGACCAACAACCCGATGGCCGTTCCTACTCGGATACCCTCGCGGTTGTACTCGGTGGAAAAAACCGAAGGGTCAGGCTTGCCGTCGGGTGTCAGCTTGCCAGTCTCCCGGCTGTCGCCGTTCATACAATCAAACCACAGCTTGTCAAATTCTTTCAGGAATCGTTCGCGCATGGTCACAAATGATGGGTCGCTCAAATAGGAGAAATTAGAAATGTAACAGACGATGCCTTTACCGGGCTTGCCTTCGGCAATCCTCCGCTCGGCCAGGCGGAAAAATCGCACGTAAAGATCATCGAGGTTAAACTTCTTGATGCCCCATTTGGCAATGAGGCCCTCTTTGTAAGATTCGACAAGCCCGTGCTCTTCGTCGGGGCTGACGCCCGCAAAGGCGTTGTACGGCGGATTGCCGAGGATCACGAGAATTGGAACGTCTCGCTTGACGTGCTCGGCAGCATCACGCTCCTCTTCCAACTCTGGAAACAAGAGTTTTTTCTTTGGACCCTTCGGCGGCTCCCACCCGGTGAGGGCGTTGGTAAGGTACACCGCAACACGCTCTTGGCCTTTATCGGATAGAGGCGCGCCGAGATTCTGCAACAGCAATCCGAGTTGCAGGTGCGAGACCACAAACGGCGCGGGCATAATTTCAAAACCGAAGACGCGATGCTGCGCCGCGTCTTTCAGGTCGCTCGCCGTCAAACTGTCTTCGCCCCGGTCCTTGAGAGTCCGATGAATGCGGTCAAGAACTTCCACCAGATAAGACCCGGTGCCGCAACACGGATCGAGCACGTAGACGTTCTTATCCGCAAGGCCCAGCGGGACGCCGAGTTCTTGACGCAGGACGGTGTCCACGCGCTCCACCATATACTTCACAATTTCCGGGGGCGTGTACCACACACCCATCTGTTTGCGCAGTTCGGGGTCAAATGCTTCGAGGAAGGGCTCGTAAAAATATTGCACTGCGTGGCTTTCCTGAAATTTGTCGAAGAACGACCGGCGATCGACCCGATTCAAAACCGTCGCCGTCCAATCCAGCACCTCGGTAAGGTTCAGCGCTTCGAGCTCATGCGGATCAGCCACCAGATAGAAGAGCTTACGAATCATCGGCACGCGCAGGTAGCGCGCCGTATTCATCCAGTCAAACCGTAGGGGCGGCTTTACGCCGCCATTTGCGCCGCCATTTATCGGGTGGCGGGATAACCCCGCCGCTACGCCGGGATGCTGCTTGGCCCAAAGCACCCACGCGGAAAAAACACCGTAAAAAAGCGTTTGCACCAGAGAAGACCGGAAGAAGTGCTCGCCCTTTTCACCCTGGAACTTGAGGCCCAGAGCTTCCTCGAGCGCAGCGCGTACCGTCGCCAGCGCGGGCAGATCCACGCCTTCAATGCGCGCCCTGGCGTCCCGAGCGTAAGAGGCCAGGAACCACGCCACATCCTCGGGCGCAGCGATCGGAACGGCATGACGCATCACCCGCTGAATATACTCAAGAAATCGCTCGTTAGTATTTTTCGCCAGTGCGCGTGGAGTTGAGGTGGCAGCCCAAAACGCTTTTTCATTTTCGGCCAATCGAAACGATTCGAGTTTCACGGCGTTGCCTTCCGCGTCCTGGCCAACCAAAACAAAGTCCCGATAATTCGTCACCAGAACCTGGCGGTATTTGCGCCAATAGCGGGTCACCTGTTCGCTGTCAGCAGTTACCCAGGCGTCGTCACCAGTTGATTTGATTTCAATCACGCCGCGCGCCGGGTTTTGGCCCGGCAGCGGCGCGACATCCGAGGATTTTTGAAATTGGTCAGAAGTGAACAGCCCGCCGTCCGGAAGTCCAGCGCCCCGATTGGCCAAGGTCAAAACGCATCGAACCTTGGGCTTAAGAGTCTTTCCCACTTCGTTAAAGAGGGTTGCGAGCGCCGGATAGTAAGAGGTCTCCTTGACAGCCGCTCCCGTCGAGCGGATGTCACGCAACTCGCGAAGGTAATCTTCCAGTGGGGTCATCTGCAGCTGATAGTTACCACAACTAAAACGGGAGGGCAAGGAGCGGGCGTACTCGCACGGTGGGGTCTATAATTCGATTGGGCGGGAATCTCGTCCCTATCCGTTACTTTTTTGCAGAGGCAGGAGCGCTCCCACTTTTAAGTACTGCCTCGTCGACAAACGAGCGCCCCGTCGCCGCACTGAGGAACATGGATGTCCGCCGCGGCTCGTGTTGTACTTTGATATTCCTTCATCAATGGGCAGAAAACTTCCCGTCTCCGCCCGGATGGTCGAGAGCGCCATCAGCACCATGCTCTTGTCCGCCAGCGCCGCGTCGAGAAGCGCCTT
>DASYXZ010000258.1:0-5949 GCA_035934315.1 Terriglobia bacterium
CCGGATTGGATGTTGGGAGAAAATCCTGCCACGCGACTGTGAACGGTTTGTGGGGAGAGTTTTTCAAGCGCCAGGCCATGGGCGGCCTGGCCCTTATAGATATGGTCGAGTTCGTCTCGTTCCGCATCGCTGATGGCCACCAGCAAAGTTCCGTCGCGGCGATAGCCGACAGCCTGCCCGGATAATTCCTCGATCCCGGCGACATAGGACGGGTAGAGGTCGCGGCTGGCGGCACAGAATTCAAAAAACTCGTCCGGCTCTGCAATCTCGCCTTGAGGGGCGATCATTCCGGCGGCGGCTGAGCTTGCTTCGGCGCCGGGCTCGCCACGATCAAGAACACACACATTCATGTGTGCCTGTGCCAGGCGCAATGCGATGGAACAGCCGATAATCCCGCCGCCGATGATGATGACGTCGCTAGTCTGTGTCTTGCTTGAATCTGGTGGCATGCCATCCAGTTTACTCATTCAGACGCGAGTTGGCTATTATTGAAATGTTCGGTGGGATCGTTGATTCCCTATTGCGAACGGCAATTGATAAATCTTATGGACAAGCGATAGTGCATTCGGCCAAACGCCCGGTGACTCGCAACATTCTTTCAGTTATATTATTGAGGCTCGCAAATTATGGTGACATTCATTCGTTGTAGCGGCGCTCTCTGAGCGCCGAAAACACGGCGGTCGGAGACTGCCGCTACAATAGAGGTCGTCACCATAATTTGGGAGCGTGAGTAGTAGCCTCGTAAAAAACATTTTATGGAGTAATTCTTGGCCTGTCCCATTTGCCAGAAACGCAAGACCCAACGGTTCTGCCCGGCGCGCGGAGAAGACATCTGTTCGGTCTGCTGCGGGACGGAGCGCGAAGTGACCATTGATTGCCCTTCGGATTGCCCTTATCTCGTGGCCAGCCGATCGTATGACCAGGCGCGCAGGAAATTTGACTGGTCAAAGCTTCCCTTTGCCGACGTGAAAATCCCGTCGTCATTCGCGCATGGCCATGTTCCGCTCCTCAACGCATTGTCATACTCCATCTGCTTATTTGCCCGCGACAATTCACCGACCGTGGATTCAGACGCGCTCGCCTCGCTTCAATCCCTCGCGGAATCTTATCGAACACTTTCGAGCGGCCTCTATTACGAAAAGCCTCCCGACCACCGCTTGCAACGCGAGCTTTACGACAGGCTGAAAGCCGCAATTGAAGAATACAAACAGACAGAGGCTCGGGAAGCGGGGGCGGTTGCCGTACGGGACGGAGACATTCGCGATGCGCTGATCTTTTTTACTCAGTTGGGCGCCACGTATTTTAATGGCCGCCCCAAAGGCAGGGCCTTCCTCGATTTGCTGCGCAGTCAATTTAACTCAGAAGAAGTTGCAAAGCCGGAGTCCAATATTGTATTGCTCCCGTAATTTCCCATCGGCCTGCTGGCAGCAGGCCGATGGCGCACATTCTGAATCATCCGCGACAAGTCATTGACGTTCAATCTTCCAGCCGATTTTCAGTCCTGTGCCATTTTATTGAAATGAATGAGCAATCCGGAATCTTCAAATTTTCCCAACGCCTCGAGCGCCACGATCTCGTAATTTTCCGCGGAAATATCCGTGCGGCGGTAAGCGTCAGGCTCCACCTTGATCGTCTCCCGGCCCTGGTCTTCAAGCAGGAAAACCTGGGCATCTTTTGAGGACGGCACATATTTGGCGTCACGACTGTGACCCTCAGCTTCCATCACGTACGAGCGCAACAATTTTGGCCAGTATTTGCGAAAAAGATCGGGGCTGGGGAAAATGTCTGTCCAAACCAAATCGCCGTCAATGGCCACCACCACGCCCACGGCGCCGCGCTCGCGCATCTGTTGGCGCAACTCCCGTTCGTATTCAGCTTCAATCGATGACGTGGCCTCGTCCAGATCGCGCCTGGCCTTGGGACTGTTCACCACGTCGGCGTAACTTGAAGTAGGAGGCGCCGCGCCCACGGACTTTGCCGATGCCGCCACCGACTCCCACACTCGTGATTGATCCCTGCTCACCTGGGCCTCCTTGCGAACTGAAGGCTGGGCCACAATTCCGCCTGCCCCAAACGACGCGCCGCCCGGCGTCCAGCGTCCATGCTCTACGCAGAAGACGGTGAGTGGTAGCGGATCACTTTTGGGCGGGATCACCATGTCCGCTCCGATGATGCGGGTCTGTTTGCCTCCTGAAACTACTTCACCGGCCAATAAGACCAGCGGCCTTGACGAATCGTTCACCAGCACGAGCTCATTCACGCTTGCTCCACTTCCGTAATCCTGCCGTCGTTCTTCCCAAGGTTGAGTCTGGCGCGGATCGCGCCGGCGGATTAGTGTGTTTTCCATTTGTCCCCTCTCGCCAATTTTCACCGAACCCGATGCCAGCCCGTCATCCAAAGTGAGAAACTCGGAAGCGTCCACGCGAAGGGTCGAGACTACGGGATAAATGGTGAGGTTGTGTTGCGTAATCGGCGAGAGCACCCGCCAACTTTCCCGGAATCGTTCGATATCCTTTCCACCCGTTGGTTTCATAGGCCGCGTTCGGCTGAACTGCGCCGCCAGTGGCCCTCCCATCACCAGTAACGTAAGAACTCCCAGACATTGCCAAATTTTCTTCATGCTCCACCTCCATGGGCATTCGCCCGCGTGCCATCGGGGCCGGGGCGCGTCCAGTAAATAGAACGGGAGCGGCATCGTGTCTTGCAAAAGTATTTTTGGACGGCCTACGGGCCATGATAGTGCCTCGGGCCGTTAATGCGAGCTGGTCTGGTCAGTGGTAAACTATTTTTTTATTGCAAGTCGCACCCGGCTGGACGTTCTAATGATGTGAGAACAAAATTCTAACTTCAAAAGGTGAACCTATGTTAGCTCAACTGATTAGTCGCCGAGTCGTACCCGCCCTGGCCGTCGCATTCCTCCTGCTTGCTCCGCGAACCTTTGCGCAGACCACCCAGACATCCACCGGGGGGGAACAAAAGGATCTCGCTGTCACCGTCTATAATTCAAATGTCGCTCTGGTACGTGACGTTCGCCGCGTGCACCTCCCCACAGGAACAGTCGATTTGCGCTTTGAGGATATTGCCGCGTCGGTGAATCCCGTAACCGTCCATATTGTCTCGCTGAACGCGCCAAAAGATTTGACGGTGCTCGAACAGAATTACGAGTATGACCTGCTGAATCCGGCGAAACTTATGGATAAGTTCGTGGGCAAGGAGGTCACTTTGATACGCCTGGTGACCGAGAATAATTCGACAAAAGAAGTGCCGGTGAAGGCCACGCTGCTTTCCAACAATCAAGGCCCGGTGTGGAAGGTGGGGAACGAAATCGTTACCGGAATGGGCGCGGACCGTCTGGTCTTCCCAAATTTGCCGGAAAACCTTTATAGCAAGCCGACGCTCGTGTGGCTGCTTGAAAATCGCCACGCCGGCGAGCAAGACATCGAAGCCTCTTACCTGACGAATGACATGAATTGGAACGCTGATTACGTGCTCACTGTTGCCGCTGATCAGAAAGTGGCGGATTTAAACGGCTGGGTGACGGTTGTCAACCATAGCGGGACGGCGTATCGCAACGCCCAACTGCAACTGGTGGCGGGACAACTTAATCGAGTTTACAATCAGGCAGTCCCGATGGAGACGATGGTGATGAACAAGGCTGCGGCCTCGGCCCCCCAGTTCGCCCAGGAGGCACTCTCTGAGTATCACCTCTATACGCTCCAACGCCGCACCACCCTTCAAAACAACGAAACCAAACAGATCAGCCTGCTTTCTTCCACTGGCGTCCACATTGATAAATCTTTTGTCGTCGATGGGCAGCAGTATTACTACCGCACTGCTCAGAATCCGGGTATACCGGTGAAGGACCCGGTCCAGGTCCACATCAAATTCCAAAACTCTGAAGCCAATTCTCTGGGGATGCCGCTTCCCGAGGGTACGGTGCGAGTTTATCAGGGCGATTCCAAAGGGCGCGTGCAATTCATCGGTGAAGATCGCATCAACCACACGCCCAAGGATGAGACGCTGGACCTGCACATCGGCAACGCATTTGACGTGGTAGAGGAGCGCAAGCAGACGGAATACCAGCAGTTGGGCCCGCGCGTCAGCGAAATGGCATATGAGATCACGCTTCGAAATCACAAGCCGGACGCGATAATGGTGGAAGTCAATGAGCCCATTGGCGGCGATTGGACGATGGTGGATTCAAATTTTAAATACGAGAAGACAGCGGCTTTCGCGGTGCGCTTTAGCGTACCTGTTGAGGCCAACGGCCAAGCGGTTTTGAAATATCGTGTGCGCGTAAGGTGGTAAGATCATCCCGCGCCCGCATGTTTTGATAGGAAATGATTATTGGTCAAGGCCATTCAACAAGCCGTGGAACCTCATGGTCCCCCGGAACGATTATTTGACATCGGGTTTTGTGTACGAACTTGTGGGACTTAATATTCGGTTTAGAGGGGTAGCCAAACTTTCTCCGGCAAGTTTTTCTCTTTGACTTCCAGGCCCACTATGGTTGCCCGGATTCCTTTCGAAGATATTTCAAGCAACCCACAGCAGCGGGGAAGGGAGAAGCGTTTTTTGCCCACGCTGCCGGGATTAAAAAAGAGAATTTGGCCCAGCGTGATGAGGCAAGGCTCATGGCTGTGGCCGAAGATTACCACGCGAGTTCCCCGATCGTAATTTTTCAGGAAATTGTCGCGCCGAATGGCATGGGTTTCACCGGCTCCCTTTGACCATGCCTCGACCTCCGATTGCCCGCTGGGCAATTTGTGCTGCATTTGGATTTGGACGCCTTCGAAAGACAGGGTGCAAGAAAGGGGGAGGTTGAGGCCGGGGCCATCCACGTTGCCCCGCACCGCGTGCACCGGCGCAATTTCCTCCAGCTCGTCAAGAATATTCTGCGAGTCCACATCACCGGCGTGAAGTATGACCTCGACGCCGGCCAGGAGTTCGCGCAGTTTCAGATCAAAATATCCGTGCGTGTCCGAGACCACGCCAATTCTCATCGTTTGCCCTTTCGGTTCGCGGGTGCAACGTTAGACCGAGCCTGGGCGTCGCCGCCGGAATGGCCGCAGGCCATCATTTCTTCACTGATTTGTTTTCTGGCTTTTTCCCCGACTCGCTGGCGATCTGGTTGACCATTTGCCTGGAGGTCTCGCACAACGGATTACTTCCGCGGCAGAAGGCCACGCTCAACTGGCACCCGCACGAGCAGGGCATGGTGTTCAGACGAAATATGACCCGGTTTTTTTCTTCGCCGGAAAGCCCGTCCAGGCTCTGGTCAGAAATCGCAATCAGGTTGGAAGGCACAAAATCACGCCCCGGCTTGAGACATTGGGAAGAGGGTGGCTGGAGCGGCGCAGGTTTATAATTTGGTTGGCGGGGATTCAGAAACCAAACCAGAAGCGCCAGCAGCACGAGGGTTCCCGCAATCAGCGCCGCGGAGCTTCGCGCTGGGCCGGGCTTGGCTCCCGCGGCGTTCGGCTCACTCAAATTTCACTCTCTTGAAAATTTCTTCGTTCACGTGTTTCAGGGGAACGCCGGCGCGGACAACCTTCACCCTCAATTCAACCGGTACGCTGGTGGGAGGGAAGCAGGCGCGGTCGTTGCAAGCTTGATAGGCAAATTTGCCGGTCAAAGAGTAATTGCCGGGTTCGGTATGCGCGGCGATCTTTAATTTTGCGTTCAGTACAACCGTGCCTTCATAAACTGAAAGTTTTGTATCATCAAACTCAAACTTCAGGGCTTTACCGCGGGGATAATCAATATCCTGAACCGCCACTTTCGGGTTGGAATCGATCTTCAATTCCGAGGGAATCAAATACTCGTGGGAAGGTTTATGATCGTTAATGTGGTAACCGGGAGCGATTTTTGCCACCACCGCCGCTCGCACGATTCCGCCCGGATAAGCGGCGTCGGTCTCGAGGACTGCCCGGGCTTCAACTATGGGCG
>DASYXZ010000271.1:0-4488 GCA_035934315.1 Terriglobia bacterium
TATGGCGGGCGGCGCAACCATGCTGGGCGTGATGCAGGCGATTGCGCAGATTAAACCCAAAGTCCGCGTGATCGCGTTGGTGCCCGCTACTGAAAATATGCCGGGCGGAAATGCCTACAAACCCGGCGACGTGATCACTTCCATGTCCGGAAAAACAATTGAAATATTGAATACGGACGCGGAGGGCCGTTTGGTGTTGGCGGACGCGCTCACCTATGCCAAACAACTCGGTTGTACCGCGCTGATTGACGCGGCCACGCTCACCGGCGCTGTAACCATTGCGCTGGGCAACATCACCACGGGAGTTTTTGGCTGGAATCAGGAATGGGTGGACCGCGTCCTGGCCAGCGCCGCCGCCACGGGTGAAAAAATGTGGCAATTGCCGGTGCATGAAGATTATCGCGATCTTTACAAGAGCTCGATAGCCGATATTGCCAATACCGGAGGAAGGTATGGCGGAGCGATTACTGCCGCCATGTTTGTGGGAGAATTTGCCGGGGACACGCCCTGGGTTCATTTGGACATCGCGGGAACCCGCTGGTCAAATGAGGATAAGCCTTATCGCGCCAAAGGCCCGACAGGGCATGGCGTTCCGACGCTCGTGCACTTGCTAAGCAATTTCGCGTAGGCCCTGCTTTACATTCGCTCGGGAACTTCAATGCCGAGCAATTCCAAAGCTTGCCTCAGCGTTTTTTCCAATAAAAACACAAGGTAAAGAAGAAAGTTCTGACGGTTAGCGTCAGGTTCATTCAGGATGTGGTAATGGTGGTAGAAATTATTGAATGCCTGCGCCATGCGGAAAGCGTATTTGGCGAAGACGGCGGGCTCCTCGGCGGCGATGGCCTGCTCCACCATCATTTCCAATTGAGCGGCCAATAAAATTAGTTCCCAGAAGTTGCGCCCCTCCGGTTCAGCGAGAAACTTCTGCAACAATTCAGAAGAATTCAATTCGTCCAGTTGCACGGAATTGAAATCGGCGTGGGACTCTTCGAACTTCCGGAAAATATTGCGCGCCCGCACCACAGTGTACTGCAAGTACGGTCCGGTCTCGCCCTCGAAAGAAAGCGCCTCTTTGAAATCGAATGCAATAATATTTCGGCGCGAAAACTTGAGCAGGAAATATCGCAGAGCGCCCACCGCGATCATGCTTGCATAAGCTGATTGTTCCGCCGCGTCTGAAGTCAGCTCACGCGCCTTTACTTCCTGGGTTGCTCTTTCAATCAGCAGATCGATCAGGTGATCCGCTTTCACGCCCAGGCCTCTCCTGCCCGAAACTTCCACGTAGTTTCGCTGGCGATCATCGGTGGTAATTTCCAGTTGCATGTCTTCCGCCGCTTTCATCGAAAGATTCACCACCTCGTAGGCAAAATGATGAAGATTGGCCGCCTGGTCGTGATAGCCCAGGGCAAGAAATGCGGCATGGACTACACTCTGAACGTACGATTGCCGCGCATCGATCACAGCGTAGGCACGTGTGGCATGTCCGAAATTGGGCGCGTCCGCGGCGCCCTCCACTGCCGTGCGCCAGACCGGGCGCCCGTCCGGATAAGAATAGAATTTACGATAGCCGAAGTCCTTGCCGAGCAAACCGAATTTCCAAAGATGATAAGCGATGTCCTTGCCCACATAGGTCACAGTTTCGTTCGAGCGCACGATCACCTTCACATCTTCAGCCTCAGCCGGCCCATCAGTTCCTTCGTTCCCTGATTCATCAAGGCTCATCACCCAGCAACCGCGGTTTTTTCCTGATTCCTCATAACGGACTGCGCCTTTCTGCTTCATGAGTTCGAAGGCGGCTTTCCAGAAATCGAGTTTAAGGATTTCACTCTCCTGGACAAGCAAGTCGTATTGAACGTTGACCCGGCGCATCGTCTCGAGATGCAGGCGGACAATGGCGGTTGAGATGACTTCGGCCATGGCAGCCAGGTCGCCGCGGCCTTCTTCGATGGCCTTCAGCGCCCCCGAGCGAAGAGCGATCGCGCTCTTGTCTTGCTCATAGTGCTGGAAAACACGGGCGTAGAGGTCCCAGCAGATGTAATCGAATCGGCCGGCTCGAAGGCCACGCGCGTCCGGTTCCACCTGCTTGCGCAAATCATCCACGCTCTTTTTTTCAAGGTGGGCGAAACCGACCACAACGTCAGCCACCTGGACGCCGGTATTGTCAATATAGTTTTGCACTTCAACCGTGTGGCCGCGATAGCGCAGCAGGCGAACAAACGCGTCACCCAGGACTGCATTCCTCAAGTGCCCGATGTGCGCGGCCTTGTTGGGATTGATGCTGGTGTGTTCAACCAGTATTTTCGCCGCCCCATCGCCTCGTGACGCGGGAGGTGAAGCGCACAGTTTGAAAAGCTCGGAAGCAACCAGAGCGCGATTCAGATGAAAGTTCAAATATCCAGCGCCGGCAATACTCACGCGCTCCACACCAGGCAGGGGCAGGAGTCGCGGGGCGAGTTGTTCGGCAATTTTGCGTGGCGCCTGGCGCAGTTGCTTGGCCAGTTCAAAACATGCCGTGATGGAGATTTCACCCATCTCCACACTTGGGGGAAAACCCAGAGCGGGCTCACTCACCGTGAGGCCGAAAGCTTGCTGGACGGTTTGTGCAAACTTTTCTCGAATCTTTTGTTGAATTTCCAAAAACAAATATTTTCTCCCTGCGAGCCGTCAAAAACAGTTGTTGATTATAACAGAGTGATCGCGCGAGGCTGGAATCGCATTTCTTCGGCGCTCCATCGGCCGTGAGGAAAATTACGACTGGAGAGCGATAAAAATGGAGCCGCTCCAGATCCAAAAGACGGATATTGCTTTGTTAGGAAAAAACATTCGAATCTGGCACAATGAAACGCGCATGCAAGAAGTTGAGGTCAAATTGTTCACGACAGAAACTCGATCCGGCTACGGCGCGGGTGAAGCTCCCCGTTGGAAAGATTATTCAAAGTGTATCCACTGCGGTCTTTGCCTGAATGCTTGCCCCACCTATCGCGAATTGGGTCTGGAAATGGATTCTCCGCGCGGCCGAATCTTCCAAATGATTCAAGTGGAGAAGGGCAGATTGCCGCTTGGTGAGACGTTCGTCAAGCATATCGACCTTTGCCTGGATTGCCGCGCCTGTGAGACCGCTTGCCCGTCTGGTGTGGAGTACGGCAAGCTGGTGGAGGCCGCGCGCGGCCAGATCGAGCAGCATTACAAACGGTCTTTAGTCGCGCGACTCCTGCGCAAGATGTTGTTTCACGAAATCCTTCCTTTTCGACACCGCCTGGAGCTAGCGGGAAAATTTCTGCGCGCTTACCAAAAATCCGGAATGGAGAGAGCTGTAATCTCGTCCGGCATCCTCAAGCTTTTTCCCGGGCGATTGGCCAGCGTGGCGCGTTTATCACCCCGAATGGAAAAACCTTTTTTTACCGAACGTCTGGGCACGGTTGTTCCCGCCGTGGGGCCGCGGAAGTACCGGGTGGCCTTCTTTGCCGGATGCATTGCCAATTTGTCCTTTGCCCGGCTCAATGACGCAACGGTTCGGGTGCTGGCGAAGAATGGCTGCGAGGTGGTGATCCCTAAAGAGCAGGGATGTTGCGGCGCTTTGCACGTTCATGCGGGCATCCGCAATCTTGCGCGCCAGTTGGCAAAGCAGAATATCCGGACTTTTCTTCATGGTGCGTCGAATGGTAGCGAAGGTTTTGACGCCATCATTACCAATGCCGCCGGATGTGGTTCGGTTTTGAAGGAGTACCCGCTGCTTTTTGAGGAAGAAGAAATTGCTTCCTTTGAGTCTGCAGGCAGGTTTTCTTCCAAACTAAAAGATGTGACCGAGTTTCTTGCCGCGATTGACTTTAATCGGGATTTTGGAGTAATGAAAGCCCGGGCGACTTACCAGGACCCCTGCCACTTGCTACACGCGCAACGGGTGAAGTCGGCGCCTCGCAAGCTCCTGGCGGCGGTGCCGGGTATCGAACTGGTGGAATTGAAACACGTGGAAGTTTGTTGCGGCAGCGCCGGAATTTATAACGTGGCGCACAACGAAATGTCGGACGCGCTGCTGGATGAAAAAATGCAGCAAATCGATTTGACAGGAGCGGAGCTGATCCTTACAGCAAACCCCGGCTGCATGCTTCAGTTGCGCGCCGGCGTGGCGCGTTCTAAAACTGACGACAAACAACGCCGCGTGATGCACGTGGTTGAATTGCTCGACGCGGCCTATCAGGCGGCCAACAAATAGAAAGCCGACTGCCGGCGATCTGAATTGAAGAAAGATTAATTTTCAGCTTCCACTCTTGGGGAGGTTAACTTTTCATGGCAGAATCTGTTGATATTCAATCCGGAAATCTTGACGCATTATTATCGGAAAAAAGGAAGTTCCAGCCTGCGGATGATTTCCGCCGCCAGGCCAACGCAGCGGACTCTGCGATTTATGAAAGCGCCCGGCGCGACAGTGAGGGATTCTGGGCCAAAGAGGCGGAGCACCTTGACTGGGTTACGCGATGGTCCAAAGTT
>DASYXZ010000299.1:0-6042 GCA_035934315.1 Terriglobia bacterium
CGCCCAGCGCCAGGACAATCTCCAGTACGGCGTGGAGGCGGCGCTCAACCTCGACCAGGTCGCGGGCCAGCTTACCAAGGGCGTAACCATCCCCAAGGACCTTATGCTCGAAGTCCCTTATCCCGCAGCCGAAGGCCCGACAGTGGTCACGCAGCTTAACCGGGTGCGCGACGGAGGTGGCATCCCATCCGGCGACCGGGACGCAGCCGCCATTGATGCCCAGCGCAAGGGTATTGACGATACGTTGGGAGAGATTGTGGGTGGGGACAGGGCTTCGGCTCGAAGCGCGCTGAAGGCCGGGCCGGTTAAGCTCGACGGTTTTAATTTTGCCATCTTCCTCACCAAACAACTTGAGAACGGCGCCGGCATATTCGATAAGAAGCATATGCACGACCCTGAAAAATACCGGACAATTTACCGCGAGGCGGACGATGTGGCGAAGGCGGCATTGGCGGCGCTGGGAGATAAACCGGATAAGGAAAAAGAAAAAGAGGTAAAGAAACTTCAGGAAGAAATCAAAACGAGTCTCAAGAACGCCTAGCGTAAAGGGCCGTGGACTGCGGGAGCGCAAGGCTCCCGCCATTCTTTGGCCAGCTTGCTGGCCGTCCCCGGGAGATCGAAATAGGCCGGTAATTAAAAGCGCGAGCAAGCTCGGTCGAACAAGGCGGTAGCTTCGCTACCGCAGCCCATGGCGACTCTGCGCCATAGCGTGAGGTCCCGCTGGTGTTCCACTTATTGGACTTCCACTTAGTGGCTGGCTTGGGGTGGCGGTGCTCCGGGGGGTGACGTGGGCACGCTTTGGGAGGGACTTCCCCCCGCCTGCGGAACGGCTACGCCGCCATGCGGATTTCCGCCCACGCCACCCATTGGCGTGCTGGACTCAACTTCCCAGTGATCGCCCTGGCGCCGAAGCACGTACCCCACTTCCACTTTGAGGTCGGGCACGGAGTTGCTTTGGTAGACCACCTGAGCCGTGGCTTTGTCACCGTCAAACTTTACGTCTTGAACTTCAGTGGTCATGTTGGAAAGCGCCAGGCCGGGGCGTTGCTTCAGGTGGGTCTCAATCGCGGTTTGGACGGCGGCTTTCGAATTTATTCCGGAAAACCTTCCGCACCCACTCAGCACAGCCACTAATCCCGCAAAACAAACCAGCGCGGCACGCCATTGTCTTTTCATGACCCGACTACGTTAATCGACACGGGATGAAATGTCAAAAACATGATTTCGCGCCCATGGTTCTTTAATGACGCGCAAGTGGCTGTCACAACTTAAAGAGGCGTGAACCTTGTCGTGAAGTAACTCTTAGGCGCAATAAACGGACGGGCTCCTCTTCCATGAACTCGTCCATGTCGAACAATACCGCCAGCTTGGGATTCCCCGAGTTGCGGAACTGTACGTCCGGGGGTTTTTTCGGGTGGCGGCTGCGAAGGCATCCCGCTGGAGGTGAATGCCTATGCTCGGTCGCCATTATGAGGAGAACCCTCGGCATCCGTTCTCCGTGGCCGATGAAGTGGCAAGGTGGGTTCGAGAGGACAGGTTTTGAGTAGCGCACAGTCTGTGCTGTTCAGACTCAGACGCTTTCGTTCGGAAAGCGATGAAACTTCCGTCCGTGCTCAATCGATTGGAATTGCGCATCAAGAATAAAAACTTCTTAGAACGTCTTCCCATGGATGGCGTGCCGGGCGCGAGAGGAGGGCCGACGCTTCAGGGTCGCCGATGATCTCCTCTTTGACGGCGTCCCAGCGGAGCTTGTGACCCGTGCGGATGGCAATATTCCCAAGATGCGGCACGATGGTTGAGCGATGGCCGATCTCCACATCCGCGGCGGGCTTTTGGCGCGAGCGAACGCACTCAAGAAAATTCTTCACGTGCAAACCCGTCGCGTCGGGGCCGGCTCCTTCAGAACGCGCCATGCGAAACCCTTCGGGCGAACTGCCGGTATATTTCACGGCGCCCGGGCCGGATTCCGCGTTGGGCTCGGGATAAATTTCAAACCCAATCCGGTCAGCGAAGAGGGATCCTTTGGTCCCGTAAAACGCCATGCCGTGCGGTCGGTCGTCCTTGCCGCGCGCGTTGTAATACTTCATG
The DNA here is from genome assembly GCA_035934315.1 of Terriglobia bacterium. Taxonomy (GTDB): domain Bacteria; phylum Acidobacteriota; class Terriglobia; order UBA7540; family UBA7540; genus DASYXZ01. The sequence continues at coordinate 2,089 of DASYXZ010000299.1, forward strand.
CCGGGCGTGCGCCCGCCCACGCCGTGTCCGTTCAACATGGAGGCTTCATAGCTCAGTATAAATCCGGGATATTCAAAAGTGATTTGCAGCGCGTCGGGTACGTCAGCGCCGTCCTTCAACTCGTACCGGTGGCCCCAACCTGCCACAGCGAGGGGCGAGTCCACGTGCATCACCTGATGGATGGTATCAAACCGGTGCGTGCCAAAATCCGTGGCCATGCCGCCCGCGTAGTCCCAAAACCACCGGTAGGTTTCGAGAAACCGGTTCTTGTTAAATGGAACCGCCGGCGCGGGGCCGAGGTAGAAATCCCAGTCGAGTCCCGACGGCGGAGTCGAGTCTGGCGCGCGGCCGATACCTTCCGGGGACAAGTTCAGATAATTCCACACACGGACGAAATGTACCGGACCGAGCTGCCCACTCTGGAGTATCCGCTCCACCTCGCGCAAGTGAGGCGCGGACCGGTGCTGCGTGCCCGTCTGCACCACTCGATTGTAACGGCGGGCGGCGCTCACCATGGCGCGGCCTTCCTTGATGGTGTAGGCTAGCGGCTTCTCCGTGTAAACGTCCTTGTCGGCCTGGCAAGCCAGCGTGGCCGTGATGGAGTGCCAGTGGTCAGGCGTGGCGATGAGCACCGCGTCAATATCTTTCTGCTCTAGAAGTTTCCTGAAATCGCGATAGGTCCGGCAGCGAGCTCCCGCAAGTTTCTTTCCCTGGCTCGCGTGCGCTTCATAAACGTCGCAGACCGCGCCGAGTTCGACATTAGGGTTTTGCAGCATCAGGCCCATCACATAGCGCCCCCGCCCGCCGCAGCCGATCCACCCAAGATTGATGCGGTCGTTGGCGCCCAGAATCTTTCCCCCGGAAAGGCCGCCGATGGAAGCGCCCGCCGCAGTCCCCAGAATTTTCGTCATAAATTGCCGTCTCTTCATAGGCGCTCCTGTCAGTCAGTTCGCCGAGGGCGCCAACGCAACGCGCGCGGCGTCAATAAACGGCGGGTTTACCCCGCCGCTTAATAAGTCGCGCGCCCGCCGGAAATGTCATAACACTGTCCGGTGGTGAAAGACGCCTCGCGCGAAACAAGAAAATGAATCAGCGCCGCAACTTCCTCAATTTTTCCTGTGCGGCCCATGGGAATCCGGCTGACCATGTAATCAATGGTTGCCTGGGGAATCGTCTCCAGAATTTTCGTGCGCACCACCGCGGGAGAAATGCTGTTCACCGTAATGTCACCCTTCCCCGCTACTTCTTTGGCCAACGCTTTGGTTAACGCGATCACGCCCGCCTTGGAGCTCGAATAGGGGATTAATGTCGGATTGCCCTCCTTCCCGGCGATGGAGGCCACATTCACAATCCGACCGTAACCGCGCTCCAGCATCTGCTTGATCACGGCGCGGCACACCAGGAAAACTCCTTTCAGATTTACCGCGTAAACTTTATCCAAATCGCTTTCCTCCAATTCCCAAAGGCAGGCGGCTTTCCCCGCAATGCCTGCGTTGTTCACAACCATATCGATGGCGCCGAGCTGGCGCCGGACCTCGCCCATCGCGCTTTCAACTTCCTTGGCCGAGGACACATCGCATTTCAGCCCGAGTCCGTCCAGCGATTGACCGGCTCTTCGCGCTTGCGCTTCATTTAAATCCAGAATCGCCACGCGGGCGCCCGCGGCATGGAGCCGCCGGGCAATGCCCTCGCCTATTTCCTGGCCGCCGCCTGTGACCACGGCCACCTGACCTTCCAAACTGAAAAACTTTTGCTCGCTCATGGTGTTGATTGTAATCTCCTTTCTGATGCCCGGAGTTATCGTGTACCCACTTCCAGTGCCTGTTCCCTGCTAAATCCGCTCCGCAATCCCGCGATCGAAACGGATTCTACTCCATTGATCTGATTTTCATTATACAAAAGTGATTTCCAAAGAGGTTTCTATGAATCGGCCCAAGGTGGCGGCTTCTTCTTCAATCCCGGATCGAATGTTTTTGGAAAAACTTTCGAATGGTTCGATCACCAATGCGCTACGCTTCCCTTTGCGCTCGATGGACCACAGGCCAATCACCTTGCCGTTCCGCAGAATGACAGCGGAGATCCATCCTTGATTGCGATAAACACGCTTGTAGTAGCGGGAATCAACCAGATGATCTTTTTCGACATGAGCCAGCAAGTAAGCATCAAAATTGGGCAGAAGCCGCAAATTCCGAACAGGAAGCACGCTGTTTCGAAGGTGATCATAATCGTCGCGGAGGATCAGGGATTTCTTCCCATCCACCACAATCTCCATCATTTCTTCTTTCAACAATTCTCCTGCCGCTTTGGCCTCGGGCACAGGGAGGCCTGCCCACTTGGAAAAATCATGCAGCGTCGCAGGACCATAAGCGCTCAAGTAACGGCGCAAAAGAATTTGTTGGGCCTCAGCTTCAGAAACTTTTCTCATTTTCGGCAACCACTGGTCAGTCCGGGCAAGTCGGATATCCCGCCCTTCCTGCGGACCATAACAAATCAGTCCTTCAACGATTCCTTGATGGACAACTCCCCACCAACTTTTTTCGAACCAGTATCGGGCCTTCTTCCCCAGCTTCGCTTCCGCCAGAACGCGCTCCGTCACTTTGCGCCGGGTCATCGGGCCGGCCGCGAGGAGTTTTAACGCAGCTTCCTTCGCCTCATGGCCTTCTGTCTCCGTCACGCCAAACCGGGCCATGTGCCCGAACATTTGCCGAACGCGGCTTTTATTTAGTGCGGCAATGTAAATCGGATAATCTGTCGCTTCCAATAGGTGAAGCGTCGCGCGCATGCAATTGGTCTTCACGAGTGTCCGGCTTTTATACAACGCCGTATCGATATCGGCGCGAGTCAGGTTATGCATCCTGGCCCGCAATGACATCTGGGCGGCGCTCATCACTTGCGCCTGAACTCCACAAACATCCCGGCACACAGTGGTAAGAGCCGCCGGACTTGTGTCTGCGAGGTGGTGGCGTGCTAATCGGAATGCAGCGATTTGAGAGCTCTTCAAGTTGTGTTTCATGTTCGTCGCTATCGGATTCACCTTGCAGGAAATATGGTCTTACTGTCCCATCGACTGCGACTGGTGGCCGGTGAGACTTGTTCTTTGAACAATAAAGTCGTCCTACTCGCCTGAATTTTACCACCCCGAAGATATATTCCAAGACGGTAAACTATATTCCAAAACGTATCGAAATGGGACACGGAGACCCCAAACATTTCCATATGGCAGGTGTTTTTCCACCACCGTAAGGAAGATACAACTACCACTCTGGAATTGGCTCACTGAAAATAAATGGGTTAACGTCCAAGAAAAGTAATTTAATACTGGTAACGCGATTGGCCATAAATTTGCATCAAATATGGGTGAAAGCCAGGGGGTGGCTCATGATGAGCAACGACGATCTGGCCAAAATCCGGGAAGAGTGGGATGTGATGGATAACTGGCGCGCGATTTCCTGTCACGTGGTCGCTGACCTTTATGAGGCGTGCTCAATTTGCGGCATGGTGCGCGAAAAAAAGCGCCTCTCACATTGCCACTGGTGCCAAGACGTATATTTTTGCAAAGAGGGCGTCTGCGCCCAGCAACATCACTCGGGCGTTCATCCCGCGGTCGCCTTTTGGACCTGGTAACGTTTTCGTCCGCTCCGGCAACGCGCGCGGGGTGAAGCGTAAGAGGAGCAACTTCCCGCTGCGCCCGCGAACCGCTTGTTTGAATGTTCGCATCGAATTCTCTAGATGCGTCAAGGTCTTAAAGTGAACAGTATGGGGGCTAGACCAAACAAAGTCCGTGCCAGTCCGCCAAAGCTCTATTTTTTATGTGACAAACAGGTACTGTTATGACGCTCTGCTTTTGGTCGTGATCCGGCGCTTTAATAGAGTCAGCCTGATCAGGTGTGGAGGGCTAAAAGTCAGGTTTGAGGATGCTCCATGGCGCCCAAAAGAGGGCAGGACAAGTTGTGC
>DASYXZ010000078.1:0-6078 GCA_035934315.1 Terriglobia bacterium
GGGCAAACTTTCAGGCTTGCCCGAGTTGAAGGAGTTGTGCCTCACCACCAATGGGTCGCTGCTGGTGGAAAAGGCTGCAGCCTTGAAGGCCGCAGGACTGAAGCGGATCAACGTGAGTATTGACACCTTGAATCCGGAAAAGTTTAAGAAGATGAACAAGCGCGGAGACCTGGCCCGCGTGCTTGAGGGCGTTTTCGCCGCGCAGAGCCACGGCTTCACCGGAATTAAAATCAATGCCGTGATTGAACGTGGCGTGAACGACGATGACCTCATCGAGCTGGTGGAGTTTTCGAGGAAGCATGGATTTGCCATTCGCTTTATCGAGTATATGGATGTGGGAAACTCCAACAACTGGCAATCGGAAAAAATGGTTTCCAAGAAAGAGATTCTCGAAACCATCAACGCGCGTTTCCCATTGAGAGAAATCGGAAGAGAGGATGGCAGCGCCCCATCGGTGGATTATCAATTTATTGATGGCGGCGGGGACGTGGGCGTGATCGCTTCAGTCACCGAACCTTTTTGCTCGAGCTGCACGCGGGCCCGATTGACGGCGGACGGGAAACTCGTGACCTGTCTTTTCTCGGAAACGGGCCACGACCTTAAAGCGCTCTTGAGAAACGGCGCGAGTGACGGAGAGATTACGGAACGGATAACAGCCACGTGGAGAAAACGGACGGATCGTTACTCTGACGAAAGGCTTGAGGCTATGAATTCCTCCCACGGTTATCAACCTGCCGAACACAAAAAGATTGAAATGATCCGATTGGGGGGATGATCTGGCAATTGTTCGGCGGCCCCCCCGCCACAAACCTCCGCGGCAGCGGCGTCTGGCTTTATGTGCCTCGAAAAGAGAGGAGCCCCGCGCGCCTTAACAAAACAGAGAATCCAGCGTAGAATTAGATTGGGGAGTTAAATGAGCAACGCGGCGCTGTGCCGGCGGCTATTTGCGACATTCGATTATGGCGGATAAATATTTCAAGATTCATGAAGCTCAGGAGCTGTTGCCTATGATTGGGGTGTATCTTAAGCAGGCCCGCGATCAGAAGCAAAGGGTGGATGGCCTGAATGAGGAGCTGTCGCAAGCAGCGGCGCGAATCATGGTGCTGGGCGGGTCTATTCCGCCTCACAATGATCTGAGCCGCAAGAAGACGGAGCGCGATGATTTCGCGACCCAGGTGCAGGAATCGGTTTCAAGAATTCTGGAGACCGGTTGCGTGATAAAAGATCTGGACGAAGGTTTGGTGGATTTCCCCAGCCTTCTGAATGGCGAAGAGATTTATTTGTGCTGGAAGCTGGGAGAGAAGCGCATTGAATTTTGGCACGGCGTTCAAGAAGGTTTTGCCGGAAGGAAGCCGCTGGACGATTCCTCATCCAATGAGCCGCCGCCTGGCCCGCCCCGAGTTCACTAGAAAAATCTTTTTTTCAGCCGCTCTTTGTGGAGAAATATGAGCGACCCAAAGCCGCCCAATGAGTTGGCAGAATCTTCCAGCGCCTACCTGCGGAGCGCCGCTCACCAGCCCGTCCACTGGCACGAATGGGGGGACGCCGCTTTTGCGAAGGCTACCGAGCAAGACAAACCCATCCTGCTGGATATCGGCGCGGTGTGGTGCCACTGGTGCCACGTGATGGATCGCGAGAGTTACGAGAACGGGGAAATCGCCCGGATTATTAATGAGTCTTATGTTCCCGTAAAAGTGGATCGCGACGAACGGCCGGACATCGACGCTCGCTACCAGATGGCAGTGAGCGCGCTGACCGGGCAGGGAGGCTGGCCGCTCACAGCGTTTCTCACCCCACAGGGCAAACCTTTTTACGGCGGAACGTATTTTCCTCCTGATGACCGCTTTGGTCGCCCGGGCATGAAGCGCGTGCTGGAAAGCATTGCGCAGAACTATAAAGCCCACCGTGCCGACATCTTTTCCAGTGCCGAGCAAATCTCCGATGCCCTCCATGGTGTGGAGAAGTTGCGGCGGGAAGAGGCAGGAGCAGGCCGCAAGATGGTGGATGATATCATTGCCAGCATCCGGGAAATGTTTGACTCGAAACACGGCGGTTTTGGGACCGCCCCAAAATTTCCCCACCCCAGCGCCGTGGACCTCCTGCTCGATGCCTATCTTGAAACAGGCCAAAACTGGATACTCCAGGTAGTTAATACGACACTCGAACATATGGGCCGCGGCGGCGTTTATGACCAGATTGGCGGCGGGTTCCACCGCTATTCCGTCGACGAGCGCTGGATCGTTCCCCATTTCGAAAAAATGTCTTATGACAACGCGGGCTTGCTGGGAAATTATCTGCGAGCCTTCCAGGTGACGGGCAATGAATTCTTCCGAGAAATTGCACTGGGAATTCTGTCATTCATTGAGACCGTTCTTTCAAACCCCGAGGGCGGTTTCTTTTCCAGCCAGGATGCGGATGTTAGCCTGGACGACGATGGAGATTACTTTACCTGGACCGTGGACGAGGTAAAGGCAGCGCTCGATGAACGCGAGGCGGCTGTCGTTAGCCAGTTCTACCACGTCGAGACCGCCGGCGAGATGCACCACAATCCGGCGAAGAACGTCCTGTTCATCGACCAGCCCCTGGAGGCCATCGCAGCCCGCCTTGCGTTGCGCCCGGAAGAAGTGACGCCGATTCTGGCGGCGGCAAAAAAAAAGATGCTGGCCGCGCGCATGAAACGGCCAACACCTTACGTCGATACCACTCTTTACTCAAGCTGGAACGGCATGATGATTTCCGTTCTACTGGAAGCTTACAAAGTCCTGGGGCTGGACTCGTCGCGCGACCTGGCGCTGCGCACTCTTGATTTGCTCATGGATAAAGCTTACGACCCGGCCCGGGGAATGGGGCACGCGCTGGCTCGCCCCGCGATGAGCCAGGGCTCGCGCCCAACATCCGGTTTCGATTTTCGAGTTTCGAATTTCGATCTCCTGGACGATCAGGTGTTCATGGTGGGCGCGCTTTTGGATGCCTATGAAGTGACCGGCAAGCGCGCGTATTACGATCGCGCACTTGAGCTTATGGATACGACCGTAAAGCGATTTATTGACACCGAGCACGGCGGATTCTTCGACACCGCCAAAGATGGCGCCGCGCGCCAGGGCACGCTGACCATGCAGCGCAAGGCGTTTCAGGATTCGCCCACTCCTGCGGCCAACGCGCAGGCCGTCCTGGTGCTCGATCGTCTGGCGCGACTCGCCGGTCGCGCTGACTTTGGCGCTGAGGCCCAGGCCACACTTGATCTCTTCGCGCCCAAAGCCCACCAATACGGATTATTCGCAGCCACGTACGCGCTGGCTCTCATCAACCACCTGCGGCCGCCGGTTGAAATTGTGGTGGTGGGTCCGCGTGATGATGAGCGCACCCGGCAACTCCTGGCTGTCGCCCACCAGGCGCCGCGAGCCGGCAAACACGTGTTGTTCTTCGAACCCGCAACGCTTGAAGCTCGCGACCTGGGTGCCGGCCTCGCCGCAACGTTGCCGCAGTTGCCTTACAATGGCAAACCGCTGGCTCTCGTGTGCGTGGGCTCAACTTGCCAGCAACCCGTCGAGACCCCTGAAGCGCTTGGCGCAATTCTGCGGGCTGACTCATCTGCAAATTTTTCCCCGCAGCACGAGTGAGGTGACTCAGTTTGCTGTAGCGGCGCCCGGCGCCTGCCCCGCTTTCGCGGGGAGCGCCGCAAATGCGGAGAGATCAAAGGCGGCGGTCATAGACCGCCGTTACAATAAGACCAAGCTGAGTTACGACCGAGCAGGTTCGCGGCTTGCGGTGCGTGAGCGCACCGTTGTAAACTGAAGGTTCAAGGACGGTGTGCCCTGATGAATGCATTGAAGCAGGCCCTTCGTATCGTTCATGATGACACTCCTTGAGAGTTATATTTGTTTAGAATGACACGATGACCGGATTTTTCGGTATCCTGCTATTTTCCAGCGTTCCAGGGAGTTAAACCATGTTGCCTCCGATTCGCAGTGAGTGGGTCAAGAAACGCGCCGCACGCCAGGGTAATGACCCGAATGTGACGCAGATGCACTACGCGCGGCAAGGCGTGATCACCAAAGAGATGGAGTATGTGGCGAAGCGCGAAAATCTTACGCCCGAGTTGGTCCGGTCTGAAGTAGCGCTCGGCCGGATGATTATTCCGGCCAACATCCGCCATGTGGAGCTTGAGCCGATGGCCATCGGCATCGCGGCAAAGTGCAAAATCAATTCCAACATCGGCAATTCGGCCACCACGTCGAACCTGGAAGAAGAACTGGAAAAGCTGCACGTCTCGGTGCATTACGGCGCGGACACGGTGATGGACCTCTCCACCGGCGGCGACATCCATGCCATCCGGGAATCAAATTTGCGCCACAGCCCGGTCCCAGTGGGCACCGTGCCCATTTACGAGGCTCTGAGCCGCGTGAATCACGTGCGGGATTTGACGCCACAACTCATGCTGGAAGTGATTGAAGAGCAGGCCGAGCAGGGCGTCGATTACATGACCATCCACGCCGGCGTTTTGCGCGAGTATATCCCCCTTATCAGCAAACGCATTACCGGCATCGTGAGCCGCGGCGGCGCGCTGATGGCCCAGTGGAGCGTGGAGAATAATCAGGAAAATTTTCTCTACACGCACTATGAAGACATTTGCAAAATCTTCCAGAGATACGACGTTTCGTTTTCGCTCGGCGATGGATTACGTCCCGGCTGCCTGGCCGATGCCAGCGATGAAGCCCAATTCGCCGAACTCAAGACGCTGGGCGAATTGACGCGCAAGGCATGGGATTACGACGTGCAGGTGATGATCGAAGGTCCGGGACATATCCCCATGGACCAGATCAAGCTGCAGGTGGAAAAGGAAATGGAGTTGTGCAGCGAAGCGCCCTTCTACACGCTGGGCCCGCTGGTCACGGATATCGCTCCGGGGTACGACCACATCACGTCGGCTATCGGCGCGGCCATGATTGGCTGGCACGGCGCGTCCATGCTTTGCTACGTCACTCCCAAAGAACACTTGGGACTGCCCAACAAGGACGATGTGCGCCAGGGCATTATCGCTTACAAAATTGCAGCCCATGCCGCTGACGTGGCGCGGCACCGTCCGGGCGCGCGCGATCGCGACGACGCCCTTTCTTACGCGCGTTTTTTGTTTGACTGGAACAAACAGTTTGAGCTTTCTTTAGACCCGGAGACGGCGCGCTCCATGCACGACGAAACGCTGCCCGACGATTATTACAAGGAAGCTAAATTCTGCGCTATGTGCGGCCCCAAATTCTGTTCCATGAATACCACCCAGGTAATGGAGAAACATCTGGGCATCACCCAGGGCGAGCGCGAGCAGAAATTTGTAGAACTTCTGACGAAAGTAGAGAAATAAAACTTTCACCGTGCACCGCCGGCTCGAAGAAGTCGGCGCGGGCCAAGTCTGCCTAGAGGTTTTCCAACACTCATCATGATCAGAGAAATTCCATGGAACAAGAGAAAGACAACGTTCAAACAAGGGTTGCTCTGGGCGGCCGGCCCGATTGCCATCTTCATTCCAGCAATCGGCATCCAGACAGTCTACCCGCCGACGTCCGCAGAAAGCATGACCAAGATCGTCCTTTTCATTTTCATCGGCTCGGAGCTCTTGGGTCTCTGGAAACTCATACGGGCCATTGATTGGAGACTTGGGACGAAGACAGACGTGCTCGATGTTCTCGCTCTTCCTGTAGTTATTCTTGGGGCAATCGTTTTGGCAGCCTCTCTTTATGGGCTGATTGCCATATTGCTGCACCACGGCTAATCTGCTGGCGTGGCACACAATGCTTTGCTGCCGCGAAACTACAGTCGGCGCAAAGCAGAAGAAGTATAATAATATTAGGCGATGGCACCCGAACGCGTCGCACCCGGCGAGGTTGCATGGAACACTTCGAACACAAACACGATCACAATTTCATTCTCACCTCAGTGGACTATGTTTTTAACTGGGCGAGGAAGTCTGCCTTGTGGCCGATGACCTTTGGGCTGGCGTGCTGCGCCATTGAGATGATTGCCTCCACCACTTCGCGTTTTGACATGGCGCGTTTTGGCGCGGAAGTTTTTCGACCCAGCCCG
>DASYXZ010000089.1:0-8624 GCA_035934315.1 Terriglobia bacterium
TCGTGGGGAGCGGCGCGAAAGTAATCTTCCCCCTTCGGGTAGCGACCGCAAAATGCGTTCACCACTTCATCGCCCACTTCATAGCAACACGCCCGGATGGAAGGCCCAATCGCCGCCAACAAATCATCAGGCTTCGAATCAAAGATGCGAATCATTTCACCGACGGCGATCTCCACGATGCCCGCGAGCGCTCCACGCCATCCGGCATGGATGGCGGCCACGGCGCGGCGGCGCGGGTCAGCCAGGAGGACGGGCATGCAGTCGGCCCCCCTTACGGAAAGCAAAACGCCCGGCTCTTGAGTGATCAGGGCGTCACCCTGGGGCAACGCCACGCGCGCGACCTTCGGCGCGGGATAGCCGGAAGGCCGGTATTCAAGCTTGCCGCGCGCTCCTCGCACCACCTGGTAAATGTTAGTCGAGTGAATCTGCCGGAGTTCGGCGAGCGAGAAATGCGCCGCGCCCAATTCGTGAAAAAACCGTTTTCGGTTTTTCTCCACAATTTTTCGTTCATCTGTTTCAATGAAACCGAGATTCAGTCCCGCGGCGGGCGCCCGGCTGCCGCCTCCGACGCGCGTACTGAAAGCATGCAGCACCCAGGGCTGGCGCGCCAGGCCGGCGCACTGAATCCATTTGAGGCTCCGGCGCGAGATTATTTTAGTGGGTGCGTGTCGCACGATTTAATATAGCACGAGGCCGGGAAACCTTTGCGCGCCTCCAATGATGGGGTTATTTGCCAGACACGCGCACTCCCGGGTGCAAGCATTCACGCCCTCCGGCACGCTCTGGGTCCCGAACGAAGTTGAAGGGCCAGAGCGGGGCGATTCCAAATGGCGCCACTACCCTGCGGGAACGCTCTTCGTGCATAATGAAGCCATCCATGGCCGATACCATTTTTCAAACTTTGTCTTCATTCTTTGCCACTTACGGATACTGGGTGATTTTTTTTGGAGTGATGCTGGAAAACGGCGGCGTGCCCTTGCCCGGAGAAACCGTGCTGCTCTTTGCCGGGTTTCTTGCTCACCAGGGGCAAATCAACCTGGAACGAGCAATTTTAACCGGAATTGCCGGCGCCACGCTGGGCGACACAGCAGGATATTATTTGGGGCGCTACGGCGGGCAGGCTTTTATTGAGAAGTATCGCAAGCGGCTTGGCTTTTTCGCGCGGCACTTCGATCGCGCCCAAAAACATTACCTGAAACACGGCCAGTGGGCGGTATTTGTGGCGCGCTTTATCACCGGCCTTCGCATGTTTTCCGGACTCCTGGCAGGCTCCTTCAATATGCCCTACCTCCGTTTTCTAGCCTTTGACTTCAGCGGTGCGGTGATCTGGGCCACGGCGATTTCTTGCGTCGGATTCTTTTTTGGAAGCAATTGGGACCGCGTGGTCCATTTGGTGAAGGAATTTAACTGGATGGTTCTGAGCGTTCTCGGGCTCGGCATTGTCTTGGGTGGAATCGTATATTACCTGCGAAAGAGGAAAGCGGGCGGAAGACCATGAGATCGAATTTGTCTGCCGCTATTGGGAAGCCGGTAGCGTGCACCCCGGTGGTTGAGGTCCGCGGTTAGTCATTCGGCAACGCGGCGGGCAGCCATTTCTGACACGGCGTCGCGGTTTCAGAGATAGCTGTCGCATGGTGAGGCAAAAGCCACGAGCGCGGATGGCGGAAAAACATATTATTTCCACTTCGTGTGCCGAACCCTCCGCTGTCCCGGGCAGGCAATATCTAAGCAGACAGATCTGCCGTGGCCAGAAATCGAGGCGGCTGGCGCAGCTTCGTTGCCTGCTCAAAGGCGTAGGCCAGTTTGATCAACGTTGGCTCGCTGTAAGCCCTGCCGAAAAAAGAAATGCCCACGGGAAGACCAAAAATAAATCCTGCCGGAACATTAATGTTGGGATAGCCGGCAATGGCGGCGGGCCCCGAGCTTCCACCTGTGTCGTGGTCGCCATTCACCAGATCGGTGGTCCACGCGGGCCCGCCGGTGGGCGCCACGATGGCGTCCAGGCGGAACTTGTCCATCAGGGCGTCGATGCCCTCTGTTCGCGCCAGCCGGTGATTTTTCTCCAGGGCGTCCAAATATTCTTTGCTGGAGAGCGGGCCCTTCGCCTCTGCCTTGATAAAGAGGTCCTGACCGAAGTAGGGCATCTCGCGTTCCCAATTCTTTTCGTTGAATTCGATAATTTCCTTCAGCGAATGGACAGGCGCGCCGGGCCCGAGCGCCGTGAGGTAGGCATTCATGTCAGCCTTCAGTTCGTAAAGGAGCACATCCTCCTCCGAGTTGCCAAACTTGCCCATGCTCTCGATTTCCGCCGGATCGATAATCACTGCGCCCTCGTGTTTCATCGCCTCAATCGCCGCGTTCATCAACTTCTCAACCGCATCGCTAAACCCAAAGTGTTTGCGTGGCACGCCGATGCGCGCGCCTTTCAAACCCGCGGGGTCAAGGAACTTCGTGTAGTCGGCGGCTGATTTTCCGCGGCTCTCAGCGGTTACTTTATCTTCGGGATCGATACCAGCCATCGCGCCGAGCAGGATGGCCGCGTCCGTCACGGTGCGCGCCATGGGCCCGGCGGTATCCTGGCTGTGTGCAATCGGAATAATTCCGGAGCGGCTAACCAGGCCGAGCGTCGGCTTGATCCCCACAATCCCGTTGGCCGATGACGGGCAGACAATCGATCCATTTGTTTCGCTGCCCACTCCTACTGCCGCAAGGTTTGCGGAAATACCAGCACCCGTGCCTGAGCTTGACCCGCAAGGATTGCGGTCCAGCGCGTAGGGGTTGCGCGTCAGCCCGCCGCGCCCGCTCCAACCGCTGGTAGAATGGCCGGAGCGAATGTTGGCCCACTCGCTCAGGTTGGTCTTGCCCAGAATGATGGCCCCGGATTCCCGAAGACGTTTAACAACGAAAGCATCTTGCGGGGGGACGGACCCCAGCAGCGCGAGCGAGCCGGCCGTGGTCATCATCCGGTCGTGCGTCCCGATGTTGTCCTTGATCAGGACCGGAATGCCGTGCATCGGCCCGCGCGGCCCTCTCGCTTTACGTTCCTTATCGAGATCGTCTGCGATGGAAAGCGCGTCCGGGTTAATTTCAATAATTGAGTTAATCGCGGGCCCTTGTTTGTCGATTGCGTAGATCCGCGACAGGTATTTTTCAGTGATGTCACGTGCCGTGAATTTGCCGGACTTCATTCCCTCCTGAAGCGCCATGGTGGTCACTTCGTCCAGCTCGAAGAACTTCACAATTATATGGGTGGGCGGAGCGGGCTTTGTTTTGCCGCGCCGCGGGCCGGCCATTCCAACCGCCGCCGAACTTCCCATGACGCCGGCCAGTACGCTGGATTGCAAAAACTTTCTTCGACTTAATTCAGAACTTCCGCGAGAGCGATTATTTTCTCGTTTCACGAGTTCACCTCAATCATTACAATATTCACAAAAATGGGATCATATTTCGAGTGTTGGAAATCATATGTGAGATAGAATCAACTATTCAATGCAAGCTGCGTGCAACGGCTGACGCTCTACCTTCCCAATGCGGCAGAATCCATCAGCCCCTGATTCTGGAACAATCTAACACATCACGCAAGCGCGCGATGGCAGTAATAGGAATCATCCCGGCAGGCACGGAGACAACATGACCCGACAAAACATTTTTCGCATCGTGGCGCTTAACGTTTTCTTTCTCACTTCTCTGCGCTGCGGCGCGCAACCCATTTCCGTGGAGGGCGCTCCCGCCGACACCGGCTACAATGTGGGTACTGTAGCCCTCATCCGCGCCTCGCTGAAAGGCTTGGCGGGCGACCCGAGCCGTTACGCGCTCTTCGCCAACATTCAGTACGTGGGCACGACCGCGCAGGCAAGCGTCGAGATGGACCGGAAATTGCAAGGTGCGGACGGCGAGTGGCTCTACGAAGCCGAGTGGCCCATTCCCGCGGACGCGCCCACCGGACTCTACTCCGTTGCTCTGCAGGTGGAGGACCGCTCCGCGCACAAGGTGGTGGCCACCCGGAAGTTGCCGGGTTTTGCCGCTTATAAAAAACTGGTGCGAATTGCGCGCGTCACTCTGGACAAAACTTTTTACGCGCCCGGCGAATCCATCCAGTGCGAAGTGGCGCTGGAGAATTTGACCGGTGGCGATATGAAGAATCTGCGCGTCGAATTTTCCAACGCCAATTATCCGTGGATCTCCACTTTCTCGGGCGAGGCTAAACTTTCAGGGCAGAAAGTGGAAAACCCTGAACTCGGTCTGAAAGTTTTGCGCGACCATCTGGATCTCGCGGCGCGCGGAGAAGTCACCATCCCCATGATGGCGGCGGGCACAGCGGCATTCCTGCAAGGCACGCAGGTGGCGGTGCTGGGCGCGGGCGGCCCGGCGCGAAGTTTTAAATTGCCTCCGCCCGAGGTTGATACCTACACCATCGCCGTCTGGAACGCGGAGCGTACCGTTTTATACGACATGCAGTTCTCACCCCAGGTTATCGTTCGCGATCCCAACCGCGTGACGCCCAAACCTTACAGCAGTCACAACTACACGCACGCCTATAATGACGAGATTGACTTCAAAAAATATCGCGAGTTTTACGCGCCGGGCGAGTCGCCACGAACGTCAGCCAAAACAGCGGCCAACAAACTTCCCACCTCCCTGATGATCTTCTGCCCGCATGAAGACGACGAGTATCCATACGCCGGCCTGATTCGCGCCTCGGTTGAGGCGGGCGTTCCAGTGCGTGTGGTGTTCTTCACGGGCGGCGACGTGGGCGAGTGCGAGCGTTATTTCAACAAGCCTTGCGGGCCGAATGAAGCGCGCGAGTTCGGCACCGTGCGCATGGAAGAATCGATGGAAGCGCTCGAGCACATCGGGCTGCCGCGGAGCAACGTAATGTTCCTCGGCCTGCCGGACGGCGGGTCCGGCGCCATCTGGAGCAAGAACATTAAAGTGTCGAATCCGTTCCTTGACATCTACCTCGCCACCGACCACGCTCCTTACGAAAATCTTGTGAAACCCAATCTTCCTTACGCGCGTGACGCGGTGATTGCCACGGTGAAACAAATCATCACGGATTTTCATCCCGCTATGATCGCCACATCGCATCCTGACGAGCGCCACGTAGACCATCGCACGGCGAACTGGTTTGTGGTGAAGGCCTGTCAGGAACTTTTGCGCGATCAACACATCGACCCAAAGACGGTCATCCTGGCCGACCAGGTTTACGGGGCGGGCGGCGCCAAGCCGGCGCCTTATCACTATGAAAAGTACACCGTATATCTCACCGGCGAGACCGCCACGCTGAAGCAGGAGATGAGTTGGATTTATCAGTCGCAGGACGGCAACTTGGCGGAAGGCGCGCGCCAGACTTATTCCGAGCTGCCGCGCGAGGAAATCCATTACCGCATCGTCGATTGGCAGGAGCACGAGGGGTGGAATGAGTGATGCGCTTCGCGCAGAAGGGCAGATGGATTTTCCCCCCCCGTCTTCCGAAAGGGTGCGAGCCGCGTGTCCTTACGAACTCCCGGCTCGCAACGCCATTTCCCGCGCGGCGCGCAACTTACCTACCGGGTCGCTGGTGGGAATAAATTCCATGGCCGCGTAGCGATTGTATTTGAGCTCGCCGAGTTTCTTGAAGATGTTGACGTAATTGATTTCACCCGTGCCGGGTTCATGCCGCCCGGGAACGTCCGCGATGTGCACCAGGCCCACGTTGTCAATATTCTTTTCCAGCTTCTCAATCAGGTTGCCTTCTGCGATTTGCTCGTGGAAGAAATCATAAAGAAACTTCACTTGCGGATGATTGACTGCTTTGATCACCTCAAATCCTTCTGCAACCGACTGAAGGTAATATTTTGGATTTTCTTCCGGATCGATATTCTCAAGTAGCAGGCGAACGGGGCGTCCGGCGATCTTTTTGCCCTCCACCAACGCGGCGGCTTGCTTCAAGCCCTCGATGCAACTCTCGTGTTGTTGCTCGCGGGGCATTCCAGGGACAACATTACCGGACATAATAATGACCGCCGGACACTCGAGCCTCTCCATAATCGGCAACTCGTTGCGGACGTCCGCCAGGAGTGCGTCACGGGCGCCCGGGTCACCAACGCCATGGGCGAGGCCGGCTGTCACGTCGAACGCCAAGCCCAACTCCTGTTTTTTGGCCAGCGCCTTCTTGAAATCATCTTCCGACCAGCGCTTGTACTCGCCCACCAACTCAACATTCTTATATCCGGCTTCCGCGACCTTCGCCAGACGTTCATCAAAAGGAAGATTCCTGAAGATGGTCCAAAGCATGACCGAAAGTTTGAATGGCACTCCGGCAGCTTCGCCTTCCGCCGGCGGCAATCCCGCCCCCAGAAGCGACCGCCCTCGCAGCGCGGCCGCTCCCAGCGCGGTCCGCGCCAAGTTCCTGGAAAAATCGCGTCGGTTCATGGTGGCAACCTCAGAATGGGATTCGGTCTTTCAATTGAAATGACCTGCGTCGATATTCGCATTAAGCGGGCGTCAGGCGCAAGTTGATTCCGCGTCGACCTCAATGAGCAGGGAAGCGCCAATAAAATTTTGCGCGGAACATCCGAATTACATTAAGCTCTGGTGCAGCGAGTGGGGCGAACCACTCCATGGCGTGAGGAATTATCGCAGGTCGTCAAAATGCCAAAAGGTACAATGTCCGCGGTCGTTCATTATGCCCTCAAAAAAGGCGCTGTGGAATTGCGCGATGCGCCGCGTCCGCGCGATCTCGCCGACGATGGCGTGCTGCTCCAAACGCGCGCCCTGGGTGTGTGTGGCAGCGAGGTCCACCAATACCACAACACTCAAAGTTGGAAAGTGCGCGTGCCGGTGATTCTGGGCCACGAGTTTTGCGGAGTGGTGGTGCAGGCGGGAAAATCGGTGCGCGGTTTTCGTGAGGGTGACCGCGTGGTTTCAGAAACGGCGGCGCGCATTTGCGGGCATTGCGCGTACTGCCTGAGCGGCGAATATAATCTTTGCCCGGAGCGGCTTGGTTTCGGTTACGGAGTAGACGGTGCTATGGCGGATTTTGTTATGGTCCCCGCGCGCTGTCTTCACCATTTGCCTGACTCAATTTCCTGGGAACGTGCCGCGCTCACCGAACCCTGCTGCGTTGCCTACAATGCGACGTGTGTAAAAACCCATCTGCGTGCGGGAGACGCAGTCTTGATATTGGGGCCAGGCCCGGTGGGCCTGCTCTGTCTCGCCCTGGCGAAACTTTCCGGTGCGGGATGGCTGGGCGTGGCAGGGCTTGAACAGGATGCGCAGCGGCTGGCGATCGCCAAGTCCTGTGGCGCTGATGCCGTGCTGGTGGCAGGGAAAAAAGAAAAAGGCGAAAAACCCCAAGGGGTGGATATGACCGATCCTCTTTCGACCGTCCGCGCGCTGGGCGACGGTTTAGGAGTTGACGTGGTGATCGACGCCTCGGGTGCTTCCAAATCTCTTGAACTCGCCATGGCCGCGGTGCGGCCAGGTGGACAAATCACCAAGGTCGGATGGGGACCTCAACCGCTCGATTTTTCTCTTGACCCGCTGGTGCAAAAAGCCGTGCGCCTCCAGGGCAGCTTCAGTCACAATTACCGGATTTGGGAAAAGGTGATTATGCTCATGGCCTCCGGCCGTCTGGATCCTTCACCGCTTGTGGGCCGGGTGGCGCCCCTTGAAGATTGGCGAATCTGTTTCGAGGAAATGGCTGCCGGAAAAATAGTGAAAGGAGTTTTGAAGCCGGGCCGCTCCACGGTTTCCTAATACAAAGGCGAGAATGAAAATTACATTAAGGAAATTTTGTCAAGCACCCCTCACCCATCCGTCGGCTGACGGCCACCCTCTCACCTGAAGGGGCGAGGGCTATAATTCGTAAGTTTATCTCTCCCCTCGACCCCTTGGGGAAGAGAGGAGGGGGTGAGAGGGATTCGTAACATCATCAAGTGCGTTTGTATTAGAAAGTAATACAAGCGGAAACGTTCGGCGGGAAAATGTTGCCCGTCATAGCCGTCCCGAATTTCGCGAGTGAGGCATCGATGAAGGAAGCAATCAATTCAGGCCAGAAGTTGGCCGGCCAGGTGGCAGCGGTAACCGGCTCAACACAAGGGATTGGCGCGGGGATTGCCAAAATGTTTGCCATGTACGGCGCCAGGGTGATGGTGCATGGCCTGGAAACAGAACAAGGTGAGAAGACGGTGGCCGCGCTGCGCGCCTCCGGGTGCGAAGTCGAGCTTGAGATAGGCGACTTGAAAGTTGAAGCTACCTGCAGAAACATTATCCGGCGAACTATCGAGAGCTTTGGCCGCCTGGACATTCTGGTGAACAACGCCGCGGTGGTCCACCGAGGCAACATCGAAAACACTTCAGTTGCATTGTGGGATGAAATTTTTGCCACCAACCTCCGCGCGCCTTTTATCCTTTGTCAGGAAGCGGTGAACCAGATGAAACGGCAGGAGGACTTTCCTCCCGCCGCTGCACCATCGCGGGGCTGCATCATCAACATTGGTTCTGTTAACGCTTACGTGGGCCTCACGAAACTCCTGGGCTATTCTGCTTCAAAGGGTGGCCTGATGACCTTCACGAAAAATCTGGCCCAATACCTCACGCAGTATCGAATTCGTGTGAACCAGATCAATCCCGGCTGGGTG
>DASYXZ010000095.1:0-10874 GCA_035934315.1 Terriglobia bacterium
AGGGCAGACTGAGGAGAAGTGATGATGGAGCGCAATCCGAGGATTGCCAGGGCAACGAAGGTTGCCGCCAAAATATTTTTGAGGGCAAACCATCCGAGTGACCGGTCGAAAATCGATTTGAGTTCAGCGAGGTTGCGCTGATAGGCAAGGACGGAGGTCAATATGGAAGCGGTCAATAGTGCCAGAGGAATGCCCTTTGCCCCCTGTCCCAGGCCGCCGACATAGAGGAGATCGAAGGCGAGCGTGAGCCCGTAGAGGAAAATGGCATAACGCAGGAACAAGCCGCCTTCGTGCCGTGCAAAAAAATAGAAAGTCAGAATGCGGGTAAATGCATAAGGTAGAAGAGCCAGGCTGTAATAGAAAAGCACCATCGCCAGCAAAGCAGTTGATTCTGGTGTAAAATTTCCCCGCTCAAATACAAAGCGAATAATATTCCGGTTGAGCAAAAGGCAAAAAATGACGGCAGGAAAGATAAATACCTGTGAGATTTCAAGCGTATCCTGGAATATCTTTCTCTCCTCAGTGTGGGCATTGCGGGCGACCGCCCTGGACAGCGCCGGAAGGGTAGCTGTCCCCACGCTCCCCGCCAGCAACTCCGCCAATGCCGACATGATTTTCATTCCATAATTCAATGCCGTCAGCGTGCCGGCGGGAAGAAAGGAAGCAATGATCCGTTCCGCCAACACCACCACCTGCCAGGCGACTGCCGCGCCCAACTGAGCGCTGCCAGCCCCGTGCAAGTTCCGAAAGGCTTCACCGCTTCCCCGCAGTGCAAAGGAATAACGAACGGGAAATAAAATAAAAGTCTGCGCGCCCAGAATGGAGAGCTGGAAGACGTAGCCGGCGAGGTAGCCCAGCACAATACTGTAATAACCAAACCGGCCGAACGTGCCAATCACGCAGGCAATCACAACAGCATTGCAGAAAAGACTGGCAGCCGCGGGGAGCGCGAAACGACGCTGGCTGAAAAGAAAAGATCGGAAAACTTCTGCAACGCCGGCGGGCACGATGATGAGAAACAGCCACCGGGTGAGCTGAGTGCCCAGGGCGGTTTGCCCGGCTGTGAACCCAGGTGCAATGCCGCGGATCACCCAGGGCGCTCCGGCCACGCCGATAATGGCAATGGCGGCCAGTCCCAGAAAAACCATATTGAGCGCGTAACTGAATCCACGCCACAAATCTTCTGGCGCATGCCGCGCATCGAGGCTCCCGAAAAAGGGCACCAGAGAAAATTGACCGGTAGCGGAAAGCAGGGTGCAAATGAGGTAAGGCACTGTGTAAGCAACATAGAAAGTATCGGAGCCTTTGGAGAGCCCGAGCCTGGCGGCAATGCTGGTTTCAACCAGGATACCCGCAAGTCCACCCAGGAGGGAAAAAAAACCCACCACTGTGGAGCTGCGGAATATCTCTCGTCTGGAAATCATGGGCTGACATTACGAGCGTGAGGATTGCTGTTTCCTCGCGGGAAGTCATAAAACAAGAGTCTGAAAGAAAACCAGTTCCGTGCCGACAATCGCGCGCATGACTCATGAAATCGGATCTGCCGTGAGTGATTCATTCCGGCTTTTGACTCACGTCGCATGGCTTCTCGATTGTAATTCCACGATGAAAGGAGTGGACGCAATAAAAAGGAATACCATCAATACGGGTGAAGTGCCAAAGTTAAATTCGAAACAGCCCTCAGCGAGAAAAGCCAGCCAACATGCGAAACTCGCATCGAGCAGCCAAACCTGAGGCATGGCGATGGACCCGCGGATGAGCTCTCTGCGGACCCGCAACGCGTGCCAGCCGAACGCCGCCATCAACCACACCCACGCAGCCAGGCAGGGCAGGCCTCGCTCGGCAGCCAATTGGATAAAGTCATTGTGAAGATGCTCGCGGTAGCCCACCTGGGGGATTTCTCCGGGCGGCAAATAAAGCGTGTATGTCTCTGGAATGTTGTTGGGACCCACGCCGACGAGCGGGTGCTGCTGAATCATGCGCCACCCGACCTGCCACATCTCAAAGCGGAGGGCAAGCGATGGATCAGTCGAGGGATGGCGGACGGATTCCAATCTCCTGCGAATGAGGCCGGGGGAGGCAAAATATCCCGCAATGACGAGAACGGGCAAAGCCCATAGTCCACTCGGGCGCCAGCGCGCCACCAAATAGACGCAAGCAATGAAGCAGCCCAGCCAAACGCCCCGGGTGAAATTCAAAATGATCGAAGTCGCAACCACCGCTCCCGCCAGCCACCAGATTTTTCCAGCGCGCAGGGCAAGCAGCAGGAAGGAAATCAATGCTATGAAGACCAGCATCTGCTGACCGCCAAAATTCATCCAGTGCCCCATGAATCCGCTGGCCCGATCATTGGTCATATACGTGTAGACATGGGCGGGATGAAGAGCATGTTCCAAGCGATAGTGCCTCACAAATTGGGCGGAGGCGAGGATCCCAGCCAGGGCCGATTCAAGGAACAAAGCCTGATAAAGTATTTTCAAATGACGGGCGCTGGTTACCAAATTGATCGCCAGAAGGAGAATCAAAAATAGAATCAGCTTGCGCACCGCAAACCAACCCACGGTTGGATTCTCCGCCCAAAAGATCGAAAGAATTGACAGTAAACAAAAAAGCGCCAACGGCAACTTGACCGCAGGGAATTCGGGCGCGGACTTCGTGTGGATCAGATGAGCCCCGTAGACAGCAGCGGCGAGCACGAGAAATGCCTGCGATGCGGCCAGGGATATCAGGAAGGTCAGAACGGACAGACTAAAAAAAATAGAGGCCCACCGGGCAAGAGTTTGTGCCGGGAGTTCCGCGCGCACTGATTCAACGAGCCTGCGTATGTTCACCACCCGATGGTAAAGAATTTATTCGTTTCCGGGTGGGAATTCAAGCGGGAACACAGGCGGCTCGTCCCCTGGCAGAATGGGAAGCACAATGTCCCGGCTCCGACGGTGGAATTTTTCCTGATCTTTGGACGATTGAAATGGTCGGCCATAAAGTAGATGTCCATGCAGTGCCTTGGCACATTACTACCTGCTGAAGGGAAAACATGGTTTGGGCTGCCGCAAGAATCGCGTCGCCGAATGGAGAATGTCCAGGGCCAGGAGGATGATGAGGCCGGGGGCGGTAATCACCACGTTGCGATTGAAGGCCAGCGCTTGCCCAAATTGGCCGTGGAAAAATGCCACCAGCGCGCGAGTGCTGCCGCACGCCGGACAAGCGGCGAGATGGAAAAGGTCCCGCCAAATGCACAGATTGGGGCCGCGCGCCAGAAGACCGGGCGGAATTGCGCAGCATGAGGCCAGCGCAAATGAAAGAACCAGCCACCGGGGTATGCCATTCGAAAATAAATCCATCGTTCACTTCCGCAGGGGTCTACCCTGCGCGTCGGGCAATTTATTCATTGCGATCAGAATGATGTCCACAATTTTCCAAATACCGCAACCACCGAGTGTAACAAGTTTGAGGATACCGAGGCCGGTATAACCCAGGTAAAAACGATCGATACCCAGAAATCCAGTGAAAATTGAAAGCAAAAGGGCGGTGGTCCAATCTTTTTCATCGCTCGTGGCGAGCCTTACACCGCATTTGACGCACAAATCCGCCTGCGGCAATGTTTCAGCGCCGCAGGACCAGCAAAACTTCGTCCCCAAACGCGGCCGCTGGCCACACTTCACGCAATATTCCGCCTGGTCTGGGATTTGTTGAGCGCAGTTTCGGCAATACATGCTTCACCCGCCTTGATATTGAAATGGGCGGAATCTACTCCGATATCTATATTGCGATGGAACGGATAAGTCAATGAGTTTTGCCTGAAGCCATGGGAACGCTTGACTGTATTTCAGAGCTCCAGCAGAGTATCGGCTCTGGTGCAAAGAAAATCTGCCTGATTGGCTGGGATACAACCGGGAGTAACCATCCACAACCGCGGCACGTGATTAGTGGCAAATGGCAAGTAAAAGAAGAACGCCCCTGCCTGCCATTTTCTTAGTTCAGCGGACCGGTGGCGACCGGGACCAGTGCAATCGTTGGCTTGGCGGGTTCAACGAGTACAGGATCTTTTTCGAGCGCCAACTCGACGAGTTCTTGAATGGTCTTCACATAGTGAAGCTCCACGCTCTCGAGCATTTCCGCGGTCAAATCCTCGCGGACATTGGGTTCGTTGTCCGCAGGCAACAAAACTTCCCGAATCCCCGCGCGCTTGGCGGCCAGGACTTTTTCTTTGATGCCGCCGATGGGCAGAACCTGCCCGCTGAGAGTGATTTCACCGGTCATAGCCAGGCGCTCCCGAATGGGTCTGCGCGTAAGGGCTGAGACCAACGTCGTCACCATGGTGACTCCCGCGGAAGGCCCGTCTTTGGGGATGGCGCCCGCGGGAACGTGCATGTGAACGTCAGACGTCTGGAAGAAGTCCGGATCGATCCCGTAATTCAGCGCGTGCGTTCTTACCCACGCCATTGCCGCCTGCATTGACTCCTGCATGACTTGTCCCACGTGGCCGGTCATGGTGAAGTTTTTCCCGCCCTTCATCACATTCGCTTCCACAAAGAGCACGTCGCCGCCGGTGGGCGTCCATGCCAGGCCGATAGCCACACCGGGCTGGCGGGTGCGCTCCACAATCTCCGTGTCCAAACGAAAGTGCGGAACCCCCAGAAATCCTTCGATGTTCTTTGGGGTGATGATCAGTTTTTCTGTGGAGCCCTCGGCAATTTTGCGCGCCTGCTTCCGGCAAAGCGTGGCCACCTCGCGCTCCAGGCCGCGCACTCCGGCTTCACGGGTGTAATGAGCGCTCAGGTGCGCCATCGCCTCGCGCGTGAATGCAATTTGCTCCGGGCTCCGGATCCCGTGCTCTTCTGTCTGTTTGGGGATCAGATGGCGGAAAGCAATCTCAATTTTTTCCTCCTCCGTGTATCCCTGCAGTTCCAACACCTCCATGCGATCGAGCAAGGGGGGAGGGATGGTGTCCAGCACGTTGGCAGTGCAGATGAACAGGACACGGGAAAGATCAAACTGCACGTCCAGATAGTTGTCGCGAAAATGAGAATTCTGTTCGGGGTCGAGAACCTCGAGCAGAGCTGAAGAGGGATCGCCGCGGAAGTCGCGCCCGATTTTGTCCACCTCATCGAGCATAAACACCGGATCACGCGTCTCAGCGCGCCGGATTCCCTGGATAATCTGCCCGGGCAATGCGCCAATATAGGTCCTGCGGTGGCCGCGGATTTCCGCTTCGTCATGGATGCCACCCAGCGACATGCGCACGAATTTGCGGTCCAGAGATCGGGCAATGGACTTGCCCAGGGATGTTTTGCCAACTCCCGGCGGGCCCACAAAACAAATAATGGGGCCCTTCATCTGCGGCTTCAGTTGCAGCACGGCCAGGTAATCCAGGATGCGCTCCTTCACTTTTTGCAGATCGAAATGGTCGGCGTCCAAAACCTCTTTGGCTTTGCGCAGGTCCACTTTAAAATCGCTGATTTTGTTCCAGGGCAGAACCACGAGCCAGTCAAGATAAGTTCGCGTGACGTGATAGTCAGCGGCGGCGGGCGACATTTTCGCGAGACGACTTAACTCCCTCAGGGCTTCCTTGCGCGCCTCCTCCGGCATGCCCACCCCTTCGATCTTTCGGCGCAGCTCGTCAATATCCTGTTGCTCGTCGACTTCACCCAGTTCTTTCTGGATGGCCTTCATTTGTTCGCGCAAATAATACTCGCGCTGGGTCTGCGTCACCTGGTCCTGAACGTCGGATTGAATCTTGGATCGGAGCTGCTGCACCTCCACTTCACGCGCCAAATGTTTGTTCAGCCGATCGAGCCGTGTCTTAAGATCAAAGCTCTCCAGCAATTCCTGCTTTTCCGTCGAGGTAAGCGAGGGAAGGTTGGCTGCAATGAAATCCGACAGGCGCCCGGGATCTTCAATGTTCATCACCACGGTTTGGAGGTCGTCCGATAGCGTGGGCGAGAGCTGAACAACCTGCTGGAAGAGCGAAGTCACGCTGCGCACCAGGGCTTCAAAATCGGGAAGCTTTTCCGGCGCCACCGTGTCCTGAAGCGTTTTGACCCGAGCGCGCATATACGGGTCAGTTTGAAAAACCTCCTGAATGGCAATGCGCTGCAAACCTTCCACGAAAATGAAAAGGCTCTGGCTGGGCAGCTTGATGATTTTGTGGATAAAAGCCACTGTCCCAATTTGATAAAGATCGACCGCCTGAGGGTTATCCACGCGCGGGTCACGCTGAGCGACCACGCCGATAAATTTTTCCTCTTCCTTAAGCTCCGTTATAAGTTTCAGAGAACTTTCACGCCCCACCGTCAACGGCAGAATCGCATTGGGGAACAAGACCGTGTCCCGCACCGGAAGAATGGGCAGTTCGGTGAAATCTGTATTTTTCTTTTGTTTAGTCGCCATGATTTCCTATCCTCAATAATCTTGATATTCAAAGCCAGACCATTCCTGGCCAATTCAATGAACCTGGCAGACCCAAGCGCGGCATTCTATCACGGGGACGGAAAGTTGATTAATTTTCAATCATTTCCGCCACCTCCCGCGTGGCTTTCGCCAGCCGACGCCTTGGTACTTTGGATTAGATGCCGGAACGCCGCAGGTCGGTGCTTTTGACATTGGACTTCCAGGAGAAAAGGAAATGGAAATGAAAAGCCGGACGGTATGATTGCGCCGGTTGGGGAGGACAAGGTATTCTGAGGACGCCTACAGGCGCAGAAGGAGCGACGAAAGATGCTTCAAAATTTAGAGAAGAAATTGCACCTCTCTCCCGCCACCTTTTATATTCTCGGGTTCTCCGCGTTACTATTGCTGGCGCTCACGCTGGGTTTTATCCTGAATAGACTTTTCCACCGATGGTCGAAAAATGTTGAAAACAGCCTGGGCGAATTGATTCTAGCGATCGCGGGATCACTGGCAATCCCTTTGTCGATTTTGACGGCCGTTTACACCGCTCTGGAAATACTCACTCTGCCGCGAAAGTATGAACAGATCGGATCGAAGGCCATCTTCGTCCTCGTTGTCATCGTCACCTTCTATTTCCTGGCTAAAGTAGTGATCCTTTTTTTCTCCCGCTGGAGCCGGCAGGAGCCGGCCCTCGAGCGAGTGACGCAACCCGCAAGCTTCATTGTCCGGATCGTTTTTACCCTTCTCGCCGTCATCATAATTTTTGAAAACATGGGCATTCATTTGACCGCCGTCTGGACCACCCTGGGAGTGGGCAGCGTGGCGGTGGCCTTTGCCCTGCAGGAAACGCTCAGCAATTTTTTTGCCGGTCTCTATTTACTGGCGGACCGCCCGATCAATCCCGGCGACTATATAAAACTGGACGCAGGCCAGGAAGGCTATGTGGTGCTGGTGGGATGGCGGTCCACATCCTTTCGCACTCTGGCCAACAATATGGTTATCATCCCTAATTCAATCCTGGCCAAGGCCATCATCACAAATTATTCGATGCCTGAAGATCGCATGTCTCTGGATATTCGGGTTAGCGTCGCTTATGGCACGGATGCCCGCCGCGTGGAGAAGGTTCTGATTGAAGTGGCACAACAGGCGGCCCTTGACGGACTCGGAGGCTTGCATGAAGCCTTCCCGCCGGAGGCCAAATTGGTTCCCGGTTTTGGCGCGTCCTCACTGGACTTTACCCTGGGGGTTAAAGTGAGAAGATTTGTTGACCAGTTCGCAGTTCAAAGCGAGTTGCGGAAACGGATTCTGGAGCGCTTCCAAAAAGAAGGCATCGAAATGCCGTTTCCTACTCAAACAATTTTGCTTAATGTGCCCCGGTCCGTTTCCGCTGACACGGCCGGCCACCCGCCTCTGAAGTCTCCCGCAGCTCCCCCATCGGGACAAGGAACTAAATCAATGGACCCGGACTAACGAAGCCGCCGGGTAAAGCCTCACGGAATGATTGCGGAATGGAACAGTTTTCCCAATGCGTGGACAAATTGCGGCCTAGAGCCTGATTCGACGGCGTGATGGCAAAAATTGTCAAAAATAGTCAGGGCTCAATTGGCTGACCAACAGGCCCCTGAGGCTCGTAGCGAACCCCATAGATATTACGTTTGGTTCCTGCAAGTTGTTGGGCGCGAACGAACCGGGCGGGCACCTCAATGTTCTCGCCTGTGGGATTGTAAGGGCAAGCCGCCGAGATGCCTTGCCCAAGATAATAAGTTTTCTCGCTGAGAAAACAAAAGCCGGTCTTGGATACGTTTTCGGTCCGGCTGATTTCAAATTGGCCGTAGAAATCGCGGATGAGGAGAGGAAGTTGAATAGCAACACGACGGTGCTGGCGATTGTCCTGGGTAGCATTCGCACTTTGGACAAGGGCTTGGGTCTCCCGGAACATGCGTTCCTCGCCGGGGTGATCGTTCAACTCCAGTTGTTTTTCCGCAAATCCCCAGGGGCTGATACTTATACCACATTTCTCGCAGGCCTTGGTGAGGATGCCGGCGGATTCCAAGACTTCGTATTCAACCGACGACAACGCAAGGAATGCTGTGGTATGACAGCGTCGACATTCCAACAAACCTTTGGAGTAAGCGGATTCGCCGATGGGGAGCAGAGGGAATTGGATACCCCAGATACTTTGGTCGCCTTGTAAGCATTCCACACCCCACTCGCCTTCATTCCCTGAAACCGGTGAGAGCGGCCCCACCACACGAAAATCTGCTTCACTTTGCGCTGCCTGGTTAATGATGTGCACGATTTGGCCCACCTGAAGCGCGCCCCGAGTCCGGATCCGCGCACCATGCCGGTTCAGCGTGATGGTCCGCCCGTCTTCCTTAAAGTGATTTCCCTTCGCGTCACGGCCCACAACTCTTAAGCGAACCGTCAACATGATGCGGTCGGAACGTCGCTTTCCTCTGACTTCGAGAATGCTCAAAATTCCCCCTGGCCGATTATTCGCGCCGCTGAAAATTCACGCAGCAAGCCTTGCAAGAGTCTCCTCGCCGGCGCTGGCCATTTTCCCATCGGTTGGTAGTGTCCTAATTTGAATTTTCTATTGGTCAAGTTCGGCCCTCAGCGTGCCACGAATCCACTCTGAAATTGTCTGCTTCTTGGCTTTACAGGCTTGAGTTATTGCCCTCAAATCTTCGGAGTTGAAGCGCACAGGTACAATTCTACCCTTCGCTTGTCCGTTCGGTAGTTTCGGCCTTCCGACTGGCCTAATTTTCCTGTTCTGGCTCAAAGCTTCTAAACTCCTGCACGATTGCGGCCCTTACCGCTTCCCGCGCTGAGGTGATCGGGTGGATATGCAAGACCGTTACATGCCTTCGAGGATGCTCTGCGTCGTCCGTATCGTGCGCCCAAGCGTAGACCTTTGGCGCTTTCGGATGGCCGTGTAGCTTGAAAACTTCAACTATGCCTTCCCACACCGTCCGGCCTTGAAACGTCTCTTTGACTGGCACACTCTCAACGTGCGTGGCCCTGACGCCATGCAAGCAGTAAATCACGTCTTTTAGTTCCTCGATGTACGTCACGCTACTTCCTCAATCAGATTCCCGACCGTCCAGAAGTCCCGCTCGATTCCCGCTGCCATCGCGGGAGTCATGCGAAGCGTGTTGTGCCGCTTCACGAAATTATAGTAAGCGAAATGTAGGGCGACGGCTGCCTTGAAGTTGTCCAGCTTTTTGCTGAAAGCATAAGTGAGCCGAGTCAGGCGGCGCATGTGAAGGCGAGTCGTACCATTCAGCCGCTCAATGTAACTGGTAGAGGCGAGCCGCATATCCGGCTGTCCCGTGATTCGTCTTTTCTCAGTGATTGAAAATTCGGCTGGACTGTAGCGGCGCTCTGGCGTCTCCGAATAGTTGTTCACATATGTTTTAATGACCTGAGCGTAATCCACTTCCGCACCAAAGGCCAGTTCCACGGCCTCAACGTAAGCGCGTAGAGCATCACTGGAAAGTTGGACTCGATTCTTAAGGCGCGAAGCCAACTCAAACGTGAGTGCGTTCGCCGTGGCCTCATCCCGTTTGCCGACCTTGAATGAAGGGACTAACTTGGTATCGGAATCGATCGCGCAAAACGTCCAGACATCTCCGTAGTCGGGATTGTCAACGGGCGTGACGTGTTTCTGCTTCTTTCCGATGAATCCCCACACTTCGTCAAGCTGTAGATGACCGCACGAGAGGTCGTGCATCTTGCGGTCTAAGAGCGCCGCACAGCCTTCTCCTACTCGCACGCCAAGCCGCATGATGGTATCCCGATGCACGCCCGTCATGCGTTCGATTTGGCGGATTCCAGAGCCTTCCGCCAGTGCGCTTATCACTGCAATCTGTTTTTCGCTGCTGAGTACGTTTGCCATATCGCCCCCTTTTACTGTAATAAGTGTATTACAACAAATAGGGTGTGTCAAGTCTTTTTTTATTTATTTTTGTGTTACAATATCGGCGCATTATGGAATCCATCCTCATGTTATTTGAACGTACCGCCAAGATTCCCAAAATGACAAATGCTATTGAAACTATGGTAATGACTATGAACACGGCACAATTTTCCACACTCTCTGTTGATGCTGCCACAAAGAAGAATGAACGTGCTTTTATCATATAGATCTTGGCGCTCGCGTTAACGGCAATCGTTATTACCTTCCTCACTTGGCTTGTTTGGGACTCCGGGAATAAAGTCCAAGATGCTGTCCAAGCCGATGCAGACGCTCGAATCCAAGAAGCTAAAGGTGTTGCGGCCAAAGCAGATGAACGCTCTAGGCAGTTGGAGCATGACAACCTAGTTTTGAGGGGGGATTTGACCGCCCAAGAAGGCAAGGTTGCTGGACTCCAGAAGGATTCTGCAAATGCCAGAGCCGCACAACAAAAAGTTGAGACTGATTTAGCCAAGCAACAGGAAATGACGGCTAACGCTGAAAGGGAACTCGAAGAGCTTAAAGAGAC
>DASYXZ010000104.1:0-8580 GCA_035934315.1 Terriglobia bacterium
TTTTCCGGATTCAAGGTGTCAATACTCACGTTGATCCGCTTCAGTCCTGCGGCCTTCAAGGCTGCAGCCTTTTCCACCAGCAGCGACCCATTGGTGGTGAGGCACAACTCCTTCAACTCGGGCAAGCCTGAAAGTTTGCCCACCAGTTTTTCAAGGTCTTTCCGAAGCAGCGGCTCACCACCCGTGAGTCTTACTTTGTCCACGCCCAGTTGGACAAAAAGGCCAGTCAGCCTTGCGATCTCTTCATAGGTCAGAATCTCCTGGCGGTCAATCCACTCATACTCATCGAACGGCATGCAGTAGGTGCAACGGAAATTGCACCTGTCGGTGACGGAGATGCGCAAATCTTTTATCCGCCGATGATGGATGTCTTGCAGCATGGATGCCCCGATTTCGATCGCTCAACCTGGACTAACCTGGAAGAACCGCAAAAGCAAATGACCCTGCCTGGCTTCATTGCGCCCAGTTCCAGATTCGATTGTTCATCGTAACCGATTCGATAAACTGGAGCAAGCATGGGTCCCATCTGTGCATGCGCGCCAACATGCGGCGCTGAGGCCCGGCTTGATTTTGTCCTCAGGGACAGCTAAACTTGTACCTCATGGCTGAGCGTCGTCAAGTTCCGCGGTACATGTTCAATGGAGTCGCCCAAATATCCCAGGCTTCCGGTGGCGTCTTCTCCACGATTTCCCTGAAAAGCATCAGCGTCAGCGGTTGCAGGGCGGAAGCTGCGGGCGTTCCCGCGCCCGGCCAGAAATGCGATTTGCGTCTTGACTGGGAGGGCAAGCAATTTCAGGCTCCGGTCGAAGTCATGTGGAAAAATGGCAAAGGTGAAGTGGGCCTAAAGTACTTGTCCGTGGACGACCAAAACCTCAAAATGCTGCGCAACCTGTGCTCCGGCTTGCAGATCGAACCCCTTGCGCCCCTGCCTCCGGAGCATGAGAAAAAAATTTAAAGATAATTCTTGACCCTATCCGCACCCCGCCCAGCCAGAACTGCCCAAATAAAAAGGCCGCTCCGATTTGTGGAGCGGCCTTGGTAAATTTTCAACTACTTGCCGGACTAAATTCTCAATCGAAATTACACACCGACCTTTTCTTCCACCGGTTTCGCGTTGCCGATCTGGACGATAGTGGGCGCGGGTTTCTTCAGGACGAGTTCCTCATATACCTGGCGGGCCTGTTGTGCTTCCCAGGCAGCCTTGCGCCGCGCCTTCTCTTCCTCGGCGGCGGTCATGGGAACGTCGTGCTCCCTTTGGCGAACGGCCGCGGCATCTTCAGCGCGAACGTTAAGCGAATGTTGGAAGTTTCCCAGATCAACCTCTTTACCCTTGGCATAAATCTCATGCTTGCCGTGGGTCTTATACCACTCGGCCACGGTGGCGTTCTTGTGCATGTTCTCGATGATCTTGCGCCATCCGATGCCGGTGTTGTAGGCGCAGAATGAAATTTCGCCCTGTTGGGTGGCGTAGGGAATAATGCACATCTCAGTGCGACGGAAGTCGTAGTTGAACAAATCCTGGAACCACATGCCGGCGATAAAGAGGAAGTTCCAGGGGTCAGCCCGTCGCTTCAACGCGTCTTCCAGGCTGCGTTCGGGGCTCGAGTCGCCATATTCCTTCTTCGACACTTTCTCGCTTCGCACCGTGAAAGACTTGTCAAACTTCTTGAGCAAGTCGCTCAGAGCCAGGCTGGGCGGCGCCTTGAAGGAATTGTAATTTTTTAGCAGCGCGAGAGCCATGAGGAAATTGGAAAATTTCTTACCCCGCGCGGAGTCGGTGATTTTTTGCATGTCCTTCACCAGGCCGGGGATGTTGAGGAACTGAGGAACCGCTCCCCACTCCTTGGTTTCCTTGTTGATCATGAGAGCAGTGCCCACTCCGCAATTGGGGTGGCAACCGCAACTCACCTGGCCCCACTGCGCGTCCGGACCATGAACCATGTCCGCGAAGTCGGCGAAGGCGCCCATGAGCGAGAGGGGGAACCAATCGCGCGTGGGCTCCGTGATGCCCGTCTGCGTTTTGACGTCGGAAGCCATGTGCGAGAGCGTGTAACGCTGGCGAATGCGGCGCTCCGGCGTGATGTCCTCATCGCGGCCCGTAAATGATACGGGTTGGAAGGATACGAAAGCGATTTTCTTGGGATTCTCCCGGGCGAAGTTGATGATGGGCCCCACCTGATCGTTATTCACGCCGTTGATCAGCGTGGTGACGAGAACGATTTCAATGCCGGCCTCGTGCATGTTGTCGATGGCCTTCAGTTTTACGTCAAACAGGTTGCCCACCTGGCGGTGGCTGTTGGCATCGTTGCCCACGCCGTCAAACTGCAGGTAAGCGTAGCGAAGGCCTGCCTCAAAAGCCTGACGGCAAAAATCCTTGCTCGTGGCGAATTCAATGCCGTTGGTGGCCGCCTGGACGCTGTTGTAACCAAGCTTGCGGGCATACCGGACCGCGTCAATGAAGTAAGGTGACATGGTCGGCTCGCCGCCCGAAAACTGCACGGACATTTGGCGCCGCGGCTTGATCTGCAGAGCGTTATCCAGAATTTCTTTTACGTCTTCCCACGTGAGCTCGTGGACAAAACCCACCTGGTTCGCGTCCATAAAGCAAGGGTCGCACATCATGTTGCAGCGGTTGGTTAAATCCACCGTGAGGACCGCGCCGCGGCCGTGCTTGATGGTGCTGGAACCGTGGTTGTGGAGCTTTTCGTCATTGTGCGAGCGAATGTCGCGGCCGGGAAAGTTTTTCTCAATCCAGGAGAGGAAATTAACGTCCTTGGCCATCATGTCTTCGTAGTGGCCGTGGATGGGACAATCTTTCACCATCCAGACTTCGCCATCGCGCTCGATGATGCGCGCCTTAATTTCGCCCACCTTTTCGTTGAGGAGGGATTGCCATTCCTGGTCGCCGTTGATGATCCTTTCGCGGGCTTCCTTCACGCATCCCGGACAGAGCGAGTCTGTCTCGCGCGGCCAGCCCAGTTGCGGCTTGGTCTTTTCCCAGGACTTCAGCAGTGGCTTGTCTGACCACCGGGGGATGAACGACGGGTTGGGGTTGAAGTCGTTAAAATATTGGACGGTATTGAAAGTGACCCCCGCGACAACCGACACAGCACGGTCGACGTACTTCATCAAGCGTTTGCCTTTGGCTCTGGGCATGGTTTCTATTTCCTCTCTTTTCTTTTCTCAAGATGGCCTGCTATGGTTCGGTCAGGAACGCTGCAGGTTCGTATTATTTCTGGCCGTTCGAGGCCAGCAGGGCACGGGAGAAAATCCCCTCAAAAGCGCTAAAGTCGATACACCCCGTCACGCATGTAATCCTAAGGGAATTTACTTATGGCATGTAAGGGATTTGCGCCCAACGGTCATTATGAAGGGTTGAATGGCGTGAAATAGGGGCCGAATGGAAGCTGCCTATTTCTCTTAAAATCAATAGTTTGACAATTCCAAGACGCCAAGGGGTGCTTTTTCGGGCTTCATGAGTAACTTTTATATAAGTTAGGATTACGCGGGGTTATGATGGAGGCGGCATCATGCTTCACGCTCTGGTAAAACAACACGCGCTGGAAATCGGCTTCGACTTGGTGGGGATTGCCCCGGTCGCGGCCCACGCTGACCTGCAGTTTTCCCGTGAGTGGGTGGAGCGGGGCTACGGCGGGGAAATGCGCTACCTTGGAAATCCCAAGCGGGACGACCCGCGGCGCATCCTGCCTTCCGCACAATCCGTGATTTGCGTTGGATTGATCTATAACGCCGAACTTCCGTACTCAACGGAAATCAGAAGGGGGGAGTCAGAAGTCAGAAGTCAGGAGTCCGAGATACAATTGTCCGTTGGTGCGGACAAAAGTCAACGGACGGCAGACCACGAACTACGAACAGAGGGTGGCCTTCCAGTTTCCAATTTCCAGTTTCCAATTTCTGAATATGAAGGTCCTCGCGGCTGGATTTCCCGCTATGCGTGGGGCACGGACTATCATGACGTCATGCGCTCCAAACTCGAAAAACTGCGCGCCGCCTTACATGCTCTGGCGCCCGGAACTGAGTCGCGGGTTTACGTGGACACCGGGCCCATTGTGGAGCGCGCTTTCGCGCGACTTTCCGGAATAGGCTGGACGGGGAAGAATACCTGCCTGATTAACGAAGCAAAAGGCTCCTGGTTTTTTCTGGGCGTGATTCTAACCAGCCTCCCGCTCGCTCCGGACTTGCCCGCGCCTGACCGCTGCGGCTCCTGCACAGCTTGCATTGACGCTTGCCCGACGGATGCCCTGGTTCAGCCTTATGTGATGGACGCCTCGCGCTGCATCGCCTATCTGAACATCGAACTGAAAGGATCGATCCCTGAAAAATTTCGTTCGGCGATTGGAGCAAATGTGGTGGGGTGCGATATTTGCCAGGATGTCTGTCCGTGGAACGGATATGGAAGGAGTCAGGAGCCGGGAGTCAGGAGCCAGAATGCAGCCGTTGGGCGGAGCGCTGCGACTACTTCGCAGGCCGAGTTTCAGCCTACGCATGTAAAAGTCGAGCGCGAATTTGCGCGCGTCGAATCTCAAACCACGAATCCCGAACCCCTGACTTTTTCGCTCTTCAACCCCCCGCTTGAATCGCTTGCCTTACTCAGCGAAGAGGATTTTCAGAGGACGTTCCGTAATTCTCCAATTAAGAGGGTAAAATATCGCGGCTGGCTCAGGAACCTTTGCGTGGCCATGGGGAATTCCGGTGACGGCAAATTTTTGCCGCGCTTGCAGCAACTGCGCGAGCATGATGATCCCCTCATTCGGGAGCACGCTGAGTGGGCCATCGCGCAACTTGCGGGTGCAATGCCTTCACGCCCGGAGGATGAGTCCAAGCGAACGGCTGCCCATCCATGATCATTGAACTTTTATCTTCTCTTTTATATCGGCGAACAAAGGCCGGAATGGCGAAACGCCGCACCCCCCGGGCGCGAATGTTGCCTGGGCTGTTCGCATTCATCATGACGCTTGCTCTGTTTGCGCCGCACCCATTGGCTGCCAGGCCGCAGAGCTTTCGTGTGGCGGGGATCGTGCGAGACACCTCCGGCGCCGCAGTTTCAGGCGCGAAAGTAACTTTGCGCAGCGGGTCATCCACGGCGACGCTGATTACGCACGTCGCGGGACGTTTTGAATTCCAGGGCTTGCCTGCGGATTCGGGAACCATTTTCGTGGAGGCGCGGGGATTTGCCGCGGCCCAAAAAAAATGGTCAGCTCATTCCGGCGAGTCAACAAATCTCGAAATCATCATCTCGCCCGCAACTGTTTCCCAGCGGCTTACGGTGACCGCGACCCGCACAGAGGTCAGAGTAGGAGACACGCCTGCAAGCGTTGTTGCATTGTCGCCTGAAGAACTGAGGACCACGGCGGCACTGACACTTGACGACACCTTGCGCCAGGTTCCCGGCTTCGCTCTCTTTCGCCGGTCAGGCAGCAGGACGGCGAACCCGACATCGCAAGGCGTATCGCTGCGCGGCGTGGGCGCCAGCGGCCCGAGCCGCGCTCTTGTTCTTGAAGACGGCATTCCGATCGTCGATCCGTTTGGGGGATGGGTTTATTGGGACCGCATTCCACGCCAGTCGATCAGCAGCATTGAAGTTGCGGAGGGCGGTTCTTCAGACCTCTACGGTTCGGACGCGATGGGCGGCGTGATCAATGTGCGTACCCAGCCCGTCAATTTTCCGCACCTTTCGCTCGAAACTTCTTACGGCAACGAAAACACTCCGGACCTTTCGCTCTCGTCGAGCTTCGCGTTGGGCAAGTGGGGACTGGGCGTTTCCACCGAAGCTTTCCACACGGATGGATTCGTGCTCGTGCCGCAGAATATTCGCGGGCCCATTGATACCCGCGCCGGGGTGGACTATCGGTCTGTGGACGCCACCATCGAAAGGCGAATCACTGAGCGGGCGCGTGTTTTTATGCGTGCCAATTACTTGGGGGAACACCGTCAGAACGGAAAGCTGGGCGAAGAGAATCACACGAATATCCGCCAGTTGGCCGCCGGCGCGGACTGGCAATCGGCGAGCGCCGGCTCGTTCTCGTTGCGCGCTTTTGGCGGCCCGGAATTGCTCGATCAAAACTTTTTTGCGGTGGGGGCCGGCCGCGCCAGCGAAACCCTGACCGACGTGCAGCGAGTGCCCATCAGGGATATTGGAGTCTCTGCGCAATGGTCGCGCGCCGCCGGATCGTTCCAGACTTTGGTGGCCGGGTTCGAGGGAGAAGGAGTTCGCGGATCAAGCAACGAATTTAAATTCATCGGCGGCAGTTTGCGGTCAAGCTCGGTGGTTGGGGCAGGGGGCAGGCAGCGAACCTATGCAGTCTTCGGCGAGGATATTTTCCGCTTCGGATCAAGTTGGATTGTCACCGCTGGCGCGCGGCGCGACCACTGGTCGAACTACGATGCTCTCTCGGTGACTCAGCCTCTCGCAAAGCCCGGGCCCGCAGCCGTCATCGTATTCCCTGACCGGACCGAACAAGCTTTCAGCCCACGAGTATCTGTGTTGCGGCGCCTCCCGCATAATTTTTCCGTTACCGGTTCCGCCTACCGCGCTTTTCGCGCCCCCACGATGAATGAACTTTATCGCAGCTTCCGCCTGGGCAATGTGCTTACGCTGGCCAATGACACGCTCCGCGCCGAGCGCCTTACCGGCGCCGAGGCGGGCGCAAATTGGGTGTCGCCCGGCCAGCGGGTGACGGCACGCGGCGTGGTGTTTTGGAGCGACATCAACCACCCCGTTGAAAATGTGAGCCTGAGCGCCACACCGAGTCTCATCACGCGTGAGCGGGAAAACCTGGGCCGGACTCGATCGCGCGGCGTTAGTCTCGACCTATCAGAAAACTATACGCGATCGCTGAGCCTGACCGAAGGGTACGAATTCACCAACGTTACAATTTTGAGCTTCCCTGCCAGCACTGCGCTTGTGGGCCGTCGCATTCCGGAAGTTCCCCGCCATGAAGTTACGTTTCAGGCGCGCTATGCAAACCCGGCAGCAGCAAGCCCGTGGGCGCGCTTCACCGTGGGACTTCAGGGCCGCGCGGAAAGCGCCGCCTATGACGATGATCTGAATACGCTGCGCCTGAATCCTTACTTCACGGTTGATGCCATCGTCTCGCGCCAAGTGACGCACAGCGCGGAACTGTTTGTGGCGGGGGAAAACCTGACCAACCAACGATACCCAGTCGCGCTTACGCCCGCTGCGAATCTGGGCCCGCCGATTCTGGTGCGCGTGGGAGTGAGATTGCAACTGGGAGCGCGATAGCGGGCCCGCAGGTACAAGACAGAAAGCAGCAAGCGGAAGGCAGTAAGCAGGGCAGGCCGGCAAATGCCGGACTAAAGTCCGGTAATATATCCTAAATAAAAAAGCCCGGAAAACTGTCCGGGCTTTTTAACTTTTCGCCTATGGAAAAAATTTCGCTTTCCAATTATTTGCCGGCGTTAAACCGCTTCTCGACCTCATTCCAGTTCACAACATTCCACCATGCCGCGATGTAATCCGGCCGGCGGTTCTGATATTTAAGGTAATAGGCGTGCTCCCAAACGTCCAGCCCGAGGACAATAAGCTTGCCTTCCATCAGCGGGCTATCCTGGTTGGCGGTTGAATTGATTTCCAGCTTGCCTGAGTGATCCTTCAGCAGCCATGCCCACCCGGAGCCGAAGCGGCCCGTGGCGGCGGCCGCCAGTTTTTCTTTGAACTGGTCGAACCCGCCGAAGGAGCTCTTGATGGCCTCCGCGACTTTCCCGTGGGGTTGCCCGCCGGCCTTGGGCCCCATAATCTGCCAGAACATCGAATGGTTCGCGTGGCCTCCGGCATTGTTGCGAACCGCCGTCCGAATATTTTCCGGCACCGCGGCGCAGTTGTTGGCCAGTAATTCCTCCAGACTCTTTGAAGCGAGCGCGGGCGCCGATTCCAGCGCCTTATTTAAATTTGTCACATAAGCGTTGTGATGCTTGCCGTGATGGATTTCCATCGTCATTTTATCAATGTGGGGTTCGAGAGCATCCGATGGGTACGGCAACGGGGGAAGTGAAAATGGCATAAAGCCTCCTTTTGAAATAGGTGCAGATACCGACGACAAATTATTTTCTCACAGACTATTTAAGATGCTGCCCGGGGTGTTTTGGGTTCACGAGGGTCAAGGCGCGCAACCTCAGCTCCACAACCGGTCCCACGAGCGCTCTTTATCCCATGGCGTGGTGGGCTCCAAGTAACCAGTGCCCGGCATCAGGTGCTGCCGCACGGCGTCCGGGTTGAGCGTAATTCCCAGGCCGGGTTTATCAGGCACGGTGATCCATCCGTGATTGACAATAGGTTTGTCGACGCCCTCCACCAGGGTTTCCCACCAGGGCACGTCGAGCGAGTGATTCTCCATCGCCAAGAAGTTCTGCGTGGCGGCGGCACAGTGGACGTTGGCCATGCAGCTCACGGGCGTTCCGGCAAAATGCATGGCCATGGGGACGCCGTATTCCCAGGCCATATCGCCGATCTTGTGCGTCTCAAGAATTCCTCCCGAGGTGGCGAGGTCCGGATGAATTTTGCTGACCGCGTGTTTCTCGCAAAGTTCCTCGAAACCTTCC
>DASYXZ010000182.1:0-7045 GCA_035934315.1 Terriglobia bacterium
GAATCCGAACCCCGAACCTGATCCCGAGGTTTCTGACGGCAAGCAAATGTCGTTCCTCGAGCACCTTGAGGAGCTCAGGAAGCGCTTGCTGCGCAGCGTCTATTCCATTTTCGTTGGAGCGGGAATTTGCTTCTATTTCAGAGATGGCATTTACGATTATCTCGCTCTCCCACTGACCAGCACTCTGCGCGATCTTCATTTGCCGGACAAGCTAGTTTACACCAATCCGGTTGATCCTTTTAATCTTTACATCAAGATTTCCATCATGTCGGGCATTTTTCTGGCTTCGCCTTATATCCTGTGGCAACTCTGGCTTTTTATTTCGCCCGGTCTCTATCGTAATGAAAAAAAATATGTCTGGCCCTTTGTCTTTCTCACCAGCGGCCTTTTTATCTCGGGCGGGTTCTTTGCCTACAAGCTTGCCTTGCCCAAGGCGCTGCGCTTCCTGGTGGATTTTGCAGGGCATTTCCAGCCCATGGTCACCATCAATGAGTACTGGGACCTTGCTATTACCCTTTTGGTAGCGGTGGGCGTGGTCTTCGAGTTGCCCGCCGTGATCCTTGTCCTTTCTGTATTCGGTATTGTCACGCCCAAGTTCCTGATCAAAAACTTTCGCTATGCCGTATTGATTACCGCCGTTCTGGCGGCAGGCATTGTTCCCTCAAACGACATGGCTTCCGTCTTTGTGGTTTGGATTCCTCTGGTGGGGCTTTATATTTTCAGCATCGGACTTTCCTGGCTTGTTTACCTTAAGAAAAACCGGAAAAAGAAAAATGCGCAGGCTTAGTCGACTGACATTTTACATTTCCCTGGGAATGAGTTGCGCGCTGCCGCTGCTTGCCGCTCCGCGTCGGGTGGCGGTGGCGCGTCCGGACGCGGCATTCAGCGGACCCCGCGCCTTTGAAGATTTAAAACGCCTGGTGGCGTTCGGCCCGCGGCCCGCAGGCTCAAAACCCCTGTCAGATTCCCGCCGGTGGATCGTGAGCCAGCTCGAACAAATGGGTTACAAAGTGGAAGAGGATATTTTTCAGGGCGCAACGCCGTTCGGGAACATCACCATGATTAACCTTCGGGTGGTTATTCCCGGAGCGAGCCCCAAAGTGGTGATGCTAGCAGGGCATTATGATACGAAACGGTTCGAAGACTTTAATTTTGTCGGCGCGAATGACGGCGGCTCCAGCGCCGCCTTCCTATTGGAGATGGCGCGCATTCTGGCTCACCGGAAAAACCAATTCACCACCTGGCTGGTTTTTTTTGATGGGGAAGAGGCTGAGGTGAAATGGTCGGACACTGACAGCCTTTACGGTAGCCGGCACATGGTGCAAAAGCTTACTGCATCGGGCGACCTGGGGCGCATTCAGGCCATGATTCTGGTGGATATGATCGGTGACGCCAAGTTGGACATCTATCGCGATGCGAATTCGACATCCTGGCTGACGGACGAGGTTTTTAAAACCGCAAAACATCTGGGCTATTCAAAATATTTCCTGAATGAACAACGTGCATACCAAGATGACCACATCCCCTTTGTGAATGCGGGTGTATCAGCAGTGGATATCATTGACCTGGACTATGGGCCCGATGGGAGTTACTGGCATACCGCCAAGGATACGGTGGACAAATGCAGCCCGCAGAGTTTGGCCATCGTCGGTCAAGTTGTGATGGGCACGATCGCGGAACTTGAAAAGTCTCCTCAATTAAAATAGCCACTCGACAGGCCCTGCCGCTTTCCCTGATAATCCCACCCCCACGGAAAACATTCTTACCGTGGAACCAAATGGGGTTGGAAGTGTAATGAGTAATGTGACGGCAATTTCCCTTTTCACCTTTTTTGTTCTGGGGTTGCTGGCGCTCGACCTGGGCGTCTTTCGCCGTTCCCGTTGGCCTCCCTCTTTTCGTGGAGCGCTGCTGATGAGCGCGCTTTGGGTGTCGCTGGCGCTGGCTTTCAACCTTGGAATTTATTTCTGGCGCGGCCCCCAGCCGGCGATTGAATTCCTGACCGGCTACATTTTGGAGCTGTCGCTTTCCCTCGATAATCTATTCGTTTTCGCCCTGACGCTTACTTATGCCGCAGTGCCGCCCGAAGACCAGCACAAGGTTTTATTTTGGGGCGTATTGGGCGCCCTCGTGTCGCGGGGAATCTTTATTGTTGCTGGTGTTGAGCTCGTAGGCCACTTCCAATGGATTTTGTATCTCTTCGGTTTTTTCCTTGTGCTCTCAGGATTGTCGCTCCTTCGCAAGAAGGAGAAACAAATTCGTCCCGAAGGTAATCCCTCGCTAAGGTTGGCGCGAAAATTGTTTTCCATCACCGAAACATTTGAAGGACCGCTTTTATTTGTGCGCCGCAACGGACGTCTCAAGGCCACTCCATTATTTTTAGTGTTGGTGATGATTGAGACCACCGATGTGCTGATGGCGGTGGATTCCATCCCTGCAGTTTTAGCCGTCACGCGCGACCCTTTTATTGTTTTCACCTCGAATGTTTTCGCCGTGTTGGGGTTGCGTTCCCTTTATTTTGTTTTGGCGC
The DNA here is from genome assembly GCA_035934315.1 of Terriglobia bacterium. Classification (GTDB taxonomy): domain Bacteria; phylum Acidobacteriota; class Terriglobia; order UBA7540; family UBA7540; genus DASYXZ01. The sequence goes on from DASYXZ010000182.1 coordinate 2,528, forward strand.
GCGCCTTGATGAAATTCCGCTACCTTCACATAGGTCTTTCGCTGGTTTTGGTTTTTATCGGGACAATTATGCTGGGGGCGCACTTTTATAAGCCGCCCACCTGGGCCACGCTCGCCGTCATCTGCTCGATTGTATCGATGACCATTCTAGCTTCACTTGCGAAGCAAGAAGGGGGAGAAGGTCAGACGCCAGCCTCCAGGGAATGAACCCGCAGGATAAAATCAGCTTTCCCATCGGTCTTCAATGGGCTTGGGCTCCATCAACTCTTGAATACCGGGCTGACAGGTCTGCTATATTGGAACACCCATGAAACGTTTACGAGTGACTGCGCGAAACTTTCAATACGACGTGGTGATGGGCCGCGGCGCGTGGCAGGCCCTGCGCGAGTTCCGGCTCGCGGGCTATTCCAAAATCTTTTTGGTGACGGAAGAGCCTCTGTGGAAGCGCTGGGGCCAAATGTTTTTACGTGATAGCGGCCTGAAAAACGCACGCACTCTCTTTGTGCCAGCGGGTGAAAATTCGAAATCCTTAAAAATGGTCGGGCAGGTCGCGGCTCGCTTGCTTGAATCCGGCGCCGACCGCCGCGCCCTGCTCATCGCCTTGGGAGGCGGCGTGGTGGGCGATCTCGGCGGGTTTGTGGCATCCAGTTACATGCGCGGCATCGATTTCATCCAGGCGCCCACCACGATTGTGGGGCAGGTGGACAGCGCCATCGGAGGCAAGACCGGCGTGAATCTGGGCGCCATGAAAAACCTGGTGGGCGCGTTTTATCCGCCCCGCATGGTGGTGGCAGAGCCTATCGTCCTCACCTCAATGTCACCTCGCGCTTTTCGTTCAGGATTGTATGAAGTTGTGAAACACGGAATTCTCGCGGGCCATCCGCTATTTCACGAGCTCGAAAAGAAACTCGTCGCTCTGAAGCCGGATGACATCAAAACGCTCGAACCCATCCTGGCCGTGGCAGCCAGAGTGAAAGTGGATGTGGTGAATCGCGACGAGCGCGAGGCCCGCCTGAGGCTGGTCTTGAATTTGGGGCATACTTTTGGCCACGCGCTCGAGGAGGCCACCGCTTACCGACGGTTCACTCACGGCGAGGCGGTCGGGTGGGGTCTGCTCGCGGTAATGCGTCTGGGCGTGCGATTAAATTTGCTGAGCGAGCGCGACGCAACACGGATGTCCGAGCTGGTGCGACAGGTCGGACATCTCCCGCGCATCAGTGATCTCGATCCGAAACGTGTTCTGGGACTTTTGTCGCGCGACAAAAAGTCGATTGGCGGCCGAATTCAATGGGTGGTTCCGGAACGGATCGGGCGGGTTCGTATTGTTTCAGACGTGGGCCCGGCTGTGGCGGCCGCTGCTTTCCGCGATGTTCAGCAGCAAAATATTTTATTCTGAGATCATTTTGAATGACTGATTCCGCGCGCCCCACACTGGCGGGAAGCCCGCTCGGTTCTCCGGGTGACGAACAAACCACCGGACGCGCCGTGCGCGACATGTTTGTGTCGGTGGCGCCGCGCTACGACTTCCTGAACCATTTTCTTTCCGCCGGACGTGATATCGCCTGGCGCAAGGCCACGGCTCGAGCCTTGCGTGGCGTGTTAGAGCGGCCCGGCTCACTGGCGGTGGATGTTTGCTGCGGCACCGGCGACCTTGCGGTGCAGTTGTCACGCTACTCAGCCGGGCATGTGGTGGGCGCGGATTTCTGCCATCCCATGCTGGAACGCGCCCGACAAAAAGTTGCGCGCGCGCCGCTCCCGGTTGTTTTTGTGGAGGCGGATGCCATGTCGCTTCCTTTCGCCGGGAATTCTCTTGACGTTATCACCACGGCATTTGGATTCCGTAATCTTTCCAATTATGCGCGCGGGCTTGGCGAATTGCACCGTGTGTTGAAGCCCGGGGGAATGCTGGCCATTTTGGAATTTTCTCGAATTCATCTTCCGGTGATCGGCCCGCTTTTTCGTTTCTACTTTCGCCGGATCCTTCCGCGCATCGGGACGCTCCTCTCCGGCGTTTCCGGGCCCTATCAATATCTTCCTGACTCAGTGGCGCGCTTTCCTGACCAGCTCGCTTTGGCGGCCCTGATGCGCGAGGCAGGATTCACCAACGTTCACTATAGGAATTTCTTTCTCGGATCTGCGGCGCTGCACTTGGGGCAAAAGGCATAAAGAGATTTGCCGGCGCCAACCGCTCAGGAGTCCAGCCCGAGGGCGCGCATTTTAGCGAGAAGCGTCTTGGTGGAGACATTCAATTTCTCCGCCGCCAGAGTTCTGTTGCCCCGCGCTTCCTCCAGCGCCTGCGCAATTTTGGCTCGTTCGACGCCCAGCACCACGCGGTCAGTAACCTCAGCCAGGCTGCCCGATAAATTGAAATCGCCAGGGATTGGCGCGGCGGCCCGAGAGGGCAGAAAACCGAGTACAAGATTTTCCGGCGTGATGAGGGTGGAATCGGCAAGGATCACGGCGCGCTCGATGGCGTTGGACAACTCGCGCACGTTGCCCGGCCACGAATAAGCGAGGAGCAATTCCTGCGCGGCGAGTGATAGCCCGGCCCGCGGTTTTTGAAATTCCGCGGCGTATTTCTCAAGAAAGTAATTTGCCAGAAGCAAAACGTCGCGACCTCGCCGGCGCAGGGGGGGGATTTCAACCGGGAAAGCCGCCAGGCGGAAATAGAGGTCGTTGCGAAAAAGTTTTTTCTCCACCGCGTCCCGCAAGGGACGGTTGGTGGCCGCGACAATGCGAACTTCCACGGTAATTGTCTGCGTGCCGCCAATACGCTCGAAGGTTTTTTCTTCAATCAGGCGAAGCAGTTTAGCTTGCGCGGGCGGAGGCATTTCCGCGATCTCATCCAGAAAGAGTGTCCCTCTATTGGCCAGCTCGACCTTGCCCATCTTGCGACCTGCCGCTCCGGTAAAGGCCCCTTTCTCATGTCCGAAGAGCTCGTTTTCAATCAGGTTTTCAGGAAGGGCGGCACAGTTAATGGTGACGAACGGCAACTCACGCCGGGGGCTGAGCCCGTGCAGTGCGCGCGCGAAAAGCTCCTTGCCGGTGCCGCTTTCACCCTGCAGCAGGACGGTCGCCCCTGTTGTGGCAACCCGGCGAATGGCCTGCTCCACCTCTTTCATTGAAGCGTCCTCGCCGATGATCGCCGCCAGTCCGTAGCGTGAGGCTGCTTCTTCACGCCACAAAAGATTTTCACGCAGGCGGGCCTGGTCGAGCAGGGCGCGCTCCACCAGCAACAACAGGTGAGGAATCTCAAAAGGTTTCTGGATGAAATCGAGCGCGCCTTCCTTCATGGCCATCACTGCGTCATCCACGGAGCCGAATGCGGTCATGATGACGACGGCCACGGATTCGTCCAGCTCTTTGGCGGCGCGAAGGATGTCGAGCCCGTTGGGGCCGGGAAGTTTGAGGTCAGTGACAATAACAGGAAAACGGCGGGCGCGGATTTTGGCCAGGGCGGCGGCGCCGTCTGCCGCTTCTTCCACGGGGTGTCCCGCCTGCGTCAAGGCGAGTCGGACCATTTCTCGCAAAACCTCTTTGTCTTCGACCAACAGGATGGCTTCAGGCATGAGCAGTACGCGGAGCGCAAAAATGGAACGCGAGATGCAATTCAAATCAGCGAGGGGGTTTTATTCGGTTTCACTCCACTCCGGTGGGGCACCGCTATCGTCAAATTCTTTTTTAAGGTCGTCCAGCGCGCGTTTCGCTTTGTCAGTCGTCGTGCTTGCCGATTCAAGCTCGGTTTGCCGGGCGGCCAATTTTCCGTTGATCTCTGTCTGAGCCTCGGCGGAGGGCTCCTGCACTTGACGCATTTTCAGCAAATCAATTTCATCCTGCACGAGTTTCTGAGCTTCTTCAGCCTGAGCGAGGTTGGCGCGCGCGGTACGAAACTTGGCCTGCCAGTACTCCTTGCTCTTCTTTTCTTTTTTACCCTCTGAATTCTCGGCCGCGGGTGTTGCCTTGGGGATGTCAGGTTCAATGGAGGTGGGGCCCGTTTGCAGCCAACCGGGCTCGCCACCGTCGCGGCGAAGCTGGTCACGTAAATCCGAAATTGCCTGGTCGTCCTGCTCGATGGCCAGTTTTTTTGCGTTCACTTTTTTCTCAACATCCGCGATGTCCGAGCGAGAATAGTCCTGCTGCAAACCTTTGTTGGGGTCGGTATAGTACTGAATGTTGCTCTGCGCCTGGTGTTTCTGCAGGACGTCCAACTCGCGCTGATCCATTTCTTTCCGCGCCAGCAATTTGGCATAAGCCTTCTGATAGTATTTCTCGCCGTGGCCCCCGGCGGTGGACGTATCTGAGGCGCCGGTTTCGGAAGAAGATGAAGATTCGGCCGTCACGGTCACGCCGCCTTCCGCTCTGGCTGCGGGTAAATCGTCATTGGTAAACACTTTTACGGGCTTCGTGCCAACCTGGGTGGCCTGATCCTGTTGCGCCTTTAATTGTCTCGCGTAGTCGGCAAGAGAAGTTGGTTGCTGGGGGGTGCCGGAGGATTGCGCAAGACCAACGCCGGCCACGG
>DASYXZ010000227.1:0-1834 GCA_035934315.1 Terriglobia bacterium
TAAAATCTTTACTTTTTCACCCTCTGGAATCACATATTGATCTGCCGCTTGCTATGGCGGCCAAGGTACCAGCACGGAGAGTAGCCCAGGTGAGGAAACAGCGCGTGAACGCACGTCTGGTTTTCCGGCGGATTGAAATAAAACTCGGTTTTCCCATCCTTTTGCTGGACCGCGAATGAGGTTTGGACTGTGACCACTCCGAAGGGCTCGCGACCTTTGGGAATCCGATACCGAACTGAGAGATAGTCGCAGAAATACAAAATGCACAACAACAAAATTGCGATGCCCAAGATGCGCTTCATGTTTCGGTTAAGGAAACCGGCTACTCTACCGGCCGTCGCGCATGGAATCGGAAAGCTTCGCCGTTCGTTTCAATAAAGACGTCTTGGAAACCAGCGGCTTCGAGGCGGGCGCCGAAAGTGGATGGATTCACCGGAACCAGGGTGTCGTAGATGTGAAGGAGGCGCATCCCAATGCTCTGCCGGCTGTCCACGCCGGCGAACATGCCACCGGGTTTTAGCACCCGGCGGACTTCACCCAGCAGCTTATCCTGCAGACCCGGGGAGGGGACGTGATGGAGCATCGTGCAACACACAGCTCCGGAGAAATGAGAGTCGCAAAATGGCATGGCGGTGGCATCAGCCCGAATCACCGTCACATTGCTCCTGCCGAGACGCGCGCGAAGAGAGTCCGCCAGTGCCGCATCAATCTCGATGGCCGTCACGCGCGCGATGTCCCGCCGCAACAGGTCTGTGGTGAGCCCGGGGCCAGGACCCACCTCCAAGACTTCTTGTCCAAGTTCCACGCCGCTCAAAACCCAGGGCATCACTGTCTGTTCAAGTCTCTTACGCCAGGCAGCGGAGCGGCACAACCAGCGATGGATAAGATTCATTTTTTAACGGCTTCTTGAGTGCCAGATGCCTTTAGTAGGATGATGAAAAAGTCGGCCAAAATGTCATTCTGAGGAGCCGAAGGTGACGAAGAATCCCGGAAGTCCTTGACTCCAAAAATGCAGAGATTCTTCGCTCCGCTCAATATGAAAGGTCCCGAGGCTTTTTCATCATCCTGTTAGACAAACTCAGTACGCCCAATAAGGCCCTTGTCCCCCGGGTGAATTCTGGCCTTCAATCCCGGTAAAGATGTTGCGGCCGAAAAAGAACGGCAGCCCATAATCAAAGCTATTAGGGTTGTCACCACCCAGGTCATTGAAGGCTGAGTTGGGGCTGAGAAACAGCGTATCGGCGTTGGCGATCTTGAATGTTACCGGCGCTGAGGTAAGGTTGGCGCCCCTGTTGGTGGCGGTAAAACTCACAGTGCTGGCAGGACAATAAAAGCCGGCGTCCGCACCCACACACTCGATGATGCCCGCGCTGGCCAGCGTGGTTGCGTCCAGGAAAAACAAGCCATTGGACCCGCTGTCGATAAAACTGTTGGAATAGGAATTTCCATTATAGGTAGCTGTGAAATTGCCCGAGTTGTCCGTGGTATAGACCTGCGCGGTCCCCAGTGCGTTGTCTGACTGGGTTCCAATGCCGAAGATCATTGACCCCGTGGCGGTTGTCGCGCCCGTGTCGGGAATGGCAGGGAGGGAAATGAGCACTCCATTATTGTCCTGGGGAAAGAGCCAGATGGGATTCTGAAGCTGGGTCAGCAGGGGCACGGAGGCCACCACGCAACCGGAGCTGGGGCAACTAAAATAGTCCTTGGGAACCGTGGAGACGCTGCCGCTGCATGCAGGGCCGCAATCCTGGCGGAAAACGCCGACACCGATAATGCCATTGGCGCCCAGCGTCGCGACAGTGTCATCGGCCGTCCCGCTGGTGTTGCAAGCGGA
>DASYXZ010000237.1:0-6510 GCA_035934315.1 Terriglobia bacterium
TTCAGGTGACGACGCGTTCAAGCGCATCGGCGTCCTGTCCGGCGGCGAGCGCAACCGCTACGCCCTGGCCCGCATGTTGATGGTCCCCCATAATTTTCTGTTGCTCGACGAACCCACCAATCACCTGGACATGCGCGCCAAGGATGTTTTGCTGGAAGCTCTGGAAAAATTCACCGGCACCGTCGTTTTCGTTTCCCACGACCGCTACTTCATCGACAAGCTGGCCACGCGCGTTTTTGAAATCGCAGACGGCGAGGTGCGCGTCTTTCCCGGGAATTACGAAGATTATCTCTGGCGCAAGCAGGGGAAGCCTTCGCCCAACGACGTGGCGCCGCCTCAACCGGAATTGGTTGAACGAGTTGTTCCGCCGGAACTGAAGACTGTGCGGGTCAACCCCATCCGCCTTCGGCAAATGAAAGATCGGTGGGAAAAAATAGAGGAAGAGATCGAGCACTGTGAAGCTGAAATCGCAAGCTATGAAGCTCAGCTCGTCCATTTCAAGAGCGCCGAAGAATCCATCCGCTTGAACAAACTGTTGGAAGGAAGTCGCGCGGAATTGGAGAACTTGGTAAGGGAGTGGGAACGCTTCGCTGAGATGATTCAACTCGGAACGTAGGGCCCCGACAAAATAATCGAGGGAGGCATTCTGGAGGGTGCATGGTTATAATTATACAGTAAATAAAGTCCTTGACAAATGAATGTCACTGCATCAAGTTGAGAATTCTGTTGAGCAGTTAATGCGAGAAAATTTGGTAGGACGCGCCTGCCGTTTCTTCGAAACAGTCTCTGACGGAAAATTCTCAATCCGAAGGAGGGGCTGACGATGGCAATTCTCAAATGGGCATTATATGTGAGCTTTTTTGCCGCAGTGGGTGCAGGCATAGGATCACGCTCGGTCAAAGTTCAAGCTTGCGACGGCGGGGCCCATAACTATGGGTCTATGTACGACTACAGTTGCTTTGCAGATTACACCTGTGGCAGTGAAGATAATTGCGAGGCTGACTACTGCATCTGCCCTAACGGCAGCCAGGGCGCCCTGGTTTACTGTATCGACGGCCTATATTGCGGTGATTTCCCCGGATGCCTGTCCGGGTCCTGTTGATTGCGTCGTGTTACTCGACGCGGACGTGTGCGGGAGGTTCCGGCAGTATCGGGGGCTACTTTGATCCTTTGGCGGTTTTTATTGGAGAGAAGCAAATCGCAGAGGATCCAACGCAAGCGGGAGAGCGAACGTACTCTGAATTGGAGGTACATGTCATGCGAAGAACAGTCGATATGGTCGCGCTCGGACTGGCCGTAGCCTTTGTCTCCTTCCAAGCTACCAGGAAGGCAGTGGTCATGTCCCAGGAGGCTCGTGCCACCGCTTTCACAGCCACCGTTAAGGTTACTGGGCTCAGACACGACGGAACCGTAGCCTACACTAAATACTACCTGCACGGAGCGCGTAGCGACGGCTCATGGGTGGATCTTGAGCGCAAGCGGGACCCGAACGGACATTGGAGCGAGGGTAAGATCCTGTTCAACTTGCCCGAGAAACGTAGGATTACGGTCGATGGATTGACCGACTCCCTGACAACCTATCCGCTGTCAGAAGGCGACATCTCAGTGTCGAGGTTAATTGCGTCTTCGTGTGTGGCAGGCCCGGCGACGGAGCACGGCAACATCCTTGGATATGACGTTGTCAAAGTTGTGAATGATGCACCGGTAGGCGCGGGGGAAATGCTTCATCATGAAAGCTGGCAGGCACCCGCCCTGGGATGCTATGAGCTGTCACGAAAATCCACCTTGGGTCCCGTCTCCGGATCACCGGCAAGCGTGGTAGTAGAGGTGCTCGCCGTGGCCGAGGGGGAACCCCCCTCGTCCTGGTTCTCACTGCCCCCGAGCTTTGTGGAGCGAACACCGACCCAAGTCTTCGCTGAGTTCAGCCGACGCTTTCCCGGTCGGGAGGGCGCTCCGGGTTCGACAGGCAACAAGCTCGACCAAGCTTACGAATCTTCCCGGGCAATCCGATAGTAGCATGGCAGAGGCGTTTCGGACCATGGGTGTTGAGACGACTTTGCGAGGCTAGTCAGGCAGGAGATCGCCCAGACCGCGCAGCAGGTCGCGCTCTTCGGGCGAGAAACGTTGGTCCACCTTGGGACTGGAAAGAAACCGTTCCCGCCGGGCCGGAGGAAGATCGCGCATGTGAAGGAATGCTTTCATCACCGCCTGTTTGCGTTCGGGAGGCAGGTGATTATATTGCGGAAAAAGAGCGCGCGCTTCATGCCGCTGGGCGGGGGAAAGGCTTTCAAGGATTTCCTGCCGCTCGCGCACTTGTTGTTTTTGTTCAGGCGACAGACTGTTCCATTTCTGCAAATTTCTCTGTATCCGCTGCTGCTGATCGGGGGACAAGCTCCGGAAGCGTTCGTCATTTGCCATCACGCGCTCCTGGTCTTCAGGAGGCAATTCGCGCAGACGTTGGAAAAAACCGGGCGGATGGGCATGCTGGTCATGGCGCCCTAAAGGTCCGCGATTTGGCCGCTGCCTGGCTCGCTGATTGACGCTGGGCTGGCCGCCTCCCATCCTTCCCACTCGGCCCATTCGCTGCGGCCTTTGCGCAAGTGCAAGGCCGGGAATCAACAGTGCAAAAAGGAAAATGGCGGCCGACACCATCCCTCGAAGGCGCGCTTTCTGATCCACCCGCGCCTCCATCAAAAGATGGCGGAGGGCCTGCTCGCTCAGCTTCGGATTTTTCTCCGCTTCTTTAGTTCGCAAGCCTCTTCTCTCCCCGCGGCAACTTGGACAGCACATCGAAGTTTGACAACATTTCGTAATCTTGATCTTCGAGCACGGGCAAATTTTCATATAGAGTTAATTCATCTTCAACCTGAACTGAGGTTGCACTTGCAGGTTGGGCAATCTGTTGTGTAGCAGGTTGTGGCAGGTGGGCAGGGCGCCTGCGCAACACGATGAGTGACCCTGCGACAAGGAGCATCACCAGACAGGCTGGCGCCAGCACTTGCGCCCACCGCAAGCCGAAAAATGTGAAGCCCGATTGCGCTGAAGGGTTGGAAGCGACGGCGGCGCGAACTCGCGCGTCAAACCAATCCGAAGGCTCGACGGGCTTCCACTCGTCTAAAACTGCATCGAGCTTTTGATACCGCAGGGCGGCTTGCCCACACACGGAACACTGCTCCACGTGCGAGCGCGCTTTTTCCTCTTCGCCCGGCTCGAGGAGACGTTGGGCGTAAGCGAAAATTTGTTCATCATTCAAACACTTTGCACGATCCATCATAGCTGGCCCTCCTTCATCAATGGCTCAAGTCGCTCGCGAAGACTTTCATAAGCTCGAAACAACAGAGACTTCACCGCGCTTTCGGACACCCCTAAAACTTTGGAAATCTGGCGGTAGTTCACGTCCTGATATTTGTGCAGGATCACCGCCGCGCACTGCTTCTCAGGCAACGCTTCCACTGCTTCGCGAATAATGCGTTCCCGGTCAGATTGCATCATCTGCTGGTCGGCTACCGGCTTCCCATCCACAACCCTGGCCACTTCAGACTCGCTGTCCTGCTCATGGAATCCGTTTGACGCGACACTTCCCTTCCGGTCACGTATCGCGTTCAGCGCCAGGTTGGTGGCAATGCGATAGAGCCAGGTGGTAAATCGCGCCTCGGGCTGGTAACGGTGGCGGGCCTGATAAACGCGCAGGAAAACTTCCTGTGCGAGATCCTCCGCCAGGGCGCGGTCATGCACCATGCGAACAAAGAAATTCACCAGCGGCGCGCGGTATCGGCGGAGCAAGACTTCAAACGACTCCGCGTCGCCTTGCCGGACCAGCAGCATCAGCTCCAGGTCTTGGTCGATGGCCATTGTTCCCACATCTTATATAACACTCCGGGAGGGCAAAAAGTTGCGGTAAGATAAATTGTTGTCCATTGTTGTATGTCCCAGGGGCGGACGTCGCGGCCGAGAAGTTGAACATGCGGAGACGACGCACAATCGGAGGTAGGTAACATGGCTTTCAGACTGAGCAGGTTCACATTTCTCTTCGTCTGTTTGGTGCTAGGTGCGGCGCCGCCCCTCCTTTGGTCAAAGGATTCTAAGGAGTCAAAGAAACTGTACCAACACGCCGAGGGTCTCTTGCTTAAATGGAAGCTCGATGAGGCGATCGAACAGTTTCGCGAAGCGATTGCCTTGCAACCCGACGAAGCACGCTACCACGCTGGCTTGGCTCTGGCTCTGGAGGACAAGGCAGATCTATACGCAGCACTTGATGAATACCGTCTCGCCCTGCAACTCGACCCGAAGGATCGAGAGGTTCGCAGGGTGTACGAGGAATTAGCAGAAGAGTTGAAGGAGCCAGAAGTTGCTGCGATCGGCCTCCAGCACAAAATCAATCCTGCTGGTCGATTTACTGAGGCGATTCGAGTTTCCGGCCGAGAGCCGTCCTACTCAGAAGGCGCAGGACGAGAAAAGGTACAAGGGGAAGTGGTTATGTCTGTCATCATCGGGGCAGACGGCAGCGTCAAAAGCGTCCACCTTCGAAAAGGGCTGGACCCGGGACTCGATAAGAACGCCATCGAAACAATCCGGACTTGGAAGTTCAAGCCGGCGACGCTCAATGGTGAACCAGTTGCATCAAGAGTCCTGGTGACGACCAGTTTTAGGTTCTTCTAATGGTCGAAACCATTCCCATGTCAGTCCAACGTTTGGCGGGATCGACCAAGGATACCAACTCGCTCATGGCGGAAACCGTCAAACATCTTCAGCGCGAGCGGCCGCACTACAACTGGGTGGGCATCTATTTGCTGGAAAAAGATGTCCTGGTCTTGGGCCCTTTCATGGGCAGACCTACTCCACACACGCGCATTCCTTTGAACAAGGGCATTTGCGGCGCGGCGGCATCCACCGGCCACACGGTCATCGTGGACGACGTTAAGGCCGACCCGCGCTATCTTGCTTGCAGCATGGAAACAAGTTCTGAAATAGTTGTGCCCATCGTTCATGAAGGGCAAGTACTGGGCGAGATCGATATTGATAGCGATATTCCGGCGGCGTTTTCAGAAGAGGACCGTTCGCTCCTCGAACAAGTGGCGGAAATTCTTGCTCAAAAACTGCACATTGAAAAGACCGACACAAAACCCATTCTGGTGGCGGCCGGCATCTTAAAGGATGGAGACCGGGTTTTGATTTGCCAGCGCCACCATTCCGATGCTTATGGAATGCAATGGGAGTTCCCGGGTGGAAAAGTGGAGACCAACGAAGACGTGAAGGAATCGCTGCGGCGCGAACTATCGGAAGAACTCTCAATTGATGCCACGGTGGGTGATGAAGTTTTTCGCCTGCGCCACCGCTACCCGGACCGCTATGTCGAGGTGGTTTTCTTTTCGGTGCCATCCTATCAAGGAACCATCTCCAACCGTGTGTTTGAGGCGATTGAATGGGTGCCGTTGGTCCGGCTTCCCTTTTACGAATTTTTGGAGGCGGACCGCAAGTTGGTGAATCGGATGGCGAGGGGGGAAATTGTATAAATTGATTTCAAGCGCGCCGAAGGAAAAAGCGAAATGGACTCAGAGATGCTGCGCCTCCCTGCTGAGTTTCTGTGTTGCTTTGCTGTGCTGGGTTTGGGGAGTTGACCTGCTGAGGGCTCAGGTGGAATCCGTGGAAAGCCCGGGCGACAGCTTTAGTTGGATCAGCCACGGGCGGATTGATGGTCACCTGGCTTTGAGTTATTCCCCCGCCGGCGCATTTTCACCGGATGGCTCCACGCTGGCCATCGCGACGGAAAATAAAATCGCTCTGCTGGACCTGCGCAAGGGAGGAATTGAAAAGGTACTGCGGCCGCACATTGAAATGGTGACCGACCTTGATATTCAATCGGCAAATTTTCTTACTCCTGACCATCTCTTGGTTTTGGCCAGCGGCCTGATGCAGATGAAGGCCAAGGGCATGGCTCCGAGAAGCCCTGAACTTGCTTTCCAATGGGACACGAATGCGGATGCGTTGTCCGGCAAGGTGGACGGTTTGGGCGCGGGCGGAGGTTATGCTCCGCCGCGCTACTTTCCCGACATTCGCTACATCGGACTGAATAAGGGAAACAATTTCGATCTCTGGAATCCACTGACCGGAAAGGGAGGACGCATCACCATTCCGCCGCTGACCCAGGCGGTGAATCTTTACGCCTTCTCGCCTGACGGCCATTGGTTGATTTTAGCCCAGGTTCAGGGCAGTTCCTCCGCGGACCCCATCGTGGCGCGACTGGCTGACCACCAATTTGTGGATGCGCTGCGAGGCCACCAAGGAACCGTCCTGAGCATTGCTTTTTCGCGCGACTCCACTCGCGTGGCGACCGCCTGCGAAGACGGGAAGGTGCGCATCTGGTCCGCGCCCGATTGGAAACTTTTGCAGACGCTTGCCGGTCATTCCGGACCCGTCCATTGGGCGGAGTTTTCCGCTGATGGAAAATGGCTGGTTTCCGCGGGCGAAGACAAGACGGTAAGAATTTGGTCGGTGAACGATGGCATGGCC
>DASYXZ010000251.1:0-11186 GCA_035934315.1 Terriglobia bacterium
ACGCTGGTTGAGCTTTCACTCCAATGGCTGTTGAGCCAGTCGGTTGTCGATTCCGTCATCCTCGGCGCTTCGCGCCCGGCGCAGTTGGCGGAGAACCTAAAAGCCTGCGCAGGCGGCCCGCTCGATCAACCGGTGCTCGACGGGTGTGACGCCGTCTGGAAACGACTGAAAGGCGTGACGCCGAAATATAACAGGTAAATATTTCAGCATCCTCGCCCTCATCACGACAGATTCACGTCCACCTTCCCCCGGTCGCCCGTCAGTATCGACTTTTGCGCATCCCAGAAAACCCGCTGCTTTTCGCGGTAAGAAATATTGGCCATGTGGCATGCCACCGCGGTGCCGCAGCCGAATTCCACGTTTTCGATCGGCTGATTCCGCGTCTTCATGCACTCAAAAAAATTGCGGAAGTGATCTTCCGTGCCCTCGGCGGTCTGCACAAAGTCCTGCTTGCCTCGATGAGGTTGCTTGTTATAGGCACCCACGTCCGCGGTGGGATCGTTTTTGTGGGCCGCGATGAAAGGTTCCTTCGTGTCTTTGGGCCAGCTCTCCAGCGGATAATTGAAATTCCACTCCTCGTCGTAAGGCAGCAAATGGGCCGATGCCTCAGTGAGCACAATGGTTCCCTTGTCACCCATGAAGCGGACGATTTCGCCGCCATCGAAATTTGAGACGAGATTGGCCAGCACAACCGTCTGGAATTTTCCGTAGTCATAAAGCGTGTTGTGAATGTCAGGAACATCGCGGTCGCCCTTCCATTTGTAGTTGCCGCCGTTGGCCACGGCACTTATTGGATACTGGATATTCATCAAGTAGTGGACACGCGAGAGCAGGTGAACGTATTCGTCGCCGGCAATGCCGGTCCCGTACTCCCACCAATTCCGGAATTGGAAAAAGCGAGCAGCATCAAACGGCCGCCTGGTGACGTTGGCTTGATACCGCTCCCAATCGACTGTCTGTGGCGAGGCGTCCGGGGGAACGGGATATTTCCACGCGCCCACCGGGTCAGGGCGGTAAATTTCGCACTGGACATTGTATACCGTTCCAATCTCACCCGCGTCCAGCCACTCTTTTCCTTTGTGAGTGGATTGCATGCTCAGACTCTGGCTGCCCACCTGCACCAGACGTCCTGTCTCTGTGGAAATTTTCGCCATCTCGAGCGCTTGGGGAATGGTGTGGGTCATCGGCTTCTCGCAGTAAACGTCTTTGCCGGCCTTCATGGCCTCAATCGCGATGGTCGCGTGCCAGTGGTCGGAGGTGGCAATTGAAACCGCGTCAATATCTTTGCGATCGAGCACCTCGCGATAATCGCGAGTGGTGGGCGTGTTCGCCTGCATTTCCTGGGCGCGCCGGAAATGGCCGTCATAGAGGTCGCAGACCATCGCCACATTGGCCCCTACGTTCAACAGGTATTGCATGTGCTCAAGGCCGCGAATCCCCGCTCCAATAATGCCAATCGTCACTTTTTCGCCGGGTGAAACTTTTGCCTTCGCCGGTCTGGGACTTATTGCCATGCTCCCGGTCGCCGCGCCGGCTACCGTCCGCTCCATGAATTGCCGTCGTGAGATTCGTCGCCTCGACATCGTATTTCCCCCTTTTGTTCTATAACGACTGTAAACGGAATTATAGGCAAATTAAGGAAAAGTGGCCGCGATATCTGTGCCACATTCCAATCCCCAATGCCGGCGGTGTTATAAATATCAATTATTTTAGGATCCACTATTTTAGGATCCACTTCACCGGCCGCGCGCTCTCGAGAGAGCGGACTTTCCCGAGTTCTTCCAGCCGGTCCATATGGCCTTTCACAGGAAACATGGCCAGTCCCCAGGTTTGTTGCGGCCAATCGCCAACGGCGTTTGCAACCGCGTCAATGAGTTCCTGCAAAGTGAGGCCGGTTGGGTTTTTTCCAAGCGCGGCGACAATGACTCGATCAAAAAGCTCCACCGTCTGGCGTGATTCGGCAATAAAATCCCGGATGGCTTCGCCACGCATCACCGGCCAATGGCCTGAATAAAGGACGTCGATTTCCAGCGCCTCGAAAAAACGAAGGGTGGAGAGATAAATGTCCACGTAATAGTAGGTGACGGGAATGCCCATGCCGCCAGCGGCTTTGGGGCAGCCGCGCCCGTGAATCGCATCACTGACAAAAGCGGCTTTGTGAGTGGGATCGTAAAGCGCCAGGTGGCCACGGGAATGTCCTGGCACGTGGAGCACATCCAGAGACCAATCGTCGCCCAGACGAATGCTTTCACCGCCGCCAAAGGTAACATCCACTTTGCGAAGCTGGCCTGCCTCCGGCCAGGGGTCGGGATCGAGTCCAACACCATACGCAAGTTTCAAGTGGTTGTATCGCCTGTCGAAAAGCGCCCGCGGATCCTCCACCAATTCCCGGTCGGCTGCGCCGCAAGCAAGCCAGGCATTTGGCGCCGCGCGCATGACAGCGGCGTTGCCGCCCTGGTGGTCGAGATCCGGATGGGTGGTGACCACTAGTTGTATTTCCGCGGGCTGAATCTTCAATCGGTCGAGATAGGGAAAAATCGCCTTCTCCGGTGTTTCAGCAATGCCGCTGTCAACGAGAACAATCTTATTTCCGGCGAAAAGATATTGAAAAAGATTCCGGTCGCCGAAAAGAGATTGAATCTGAAAGGCGTTTTTATAAAGCTCCATAACCTGTCCTTTTCATTTCGTCTGGCGGCCTTCGACCGGACTACCTGACGGCCAAATGTTTCGCTTGGACTTCTACACCACCCTTCCACCTGGCGTCAAATCATTTGAAAATCGCGCCGGCATACGCTTGACACAAGCGGGCGATTCAATTACGTTAAGCGCGTTCAGTTGGTTCGACCACTGCTCGTTTCGGCATGAAAAAAAGTAGGGGCGGCCCGCTCGGACGCTTTTTGATGAGGACCCATTATGACCCACGCTCTGATGCTTTCTGCCAGCTTTCTCGCAATGTTTGTTGATCAGGGGGCGGCCACTCGCCTGATGATCCTTCATCCGGTGGACTACGCCATCATCGTCATTTATTTTCTGATGGTCCTCGGCATCGGCTTCTACCTGAAAAAATACACCCAAAGCGGTGAAGATTTTTTCCTCGCTGGGCGGGAGATGACGGCGTGGGTGGCCGGTCTGAGTTTTGTTTCCGCCAATCTGGGCACGCTCGAACTCCTGGGGTGGGCGGGAAACGCCTACCAATACGGCCTTCTGGCAGCGCACTGGTACTGGGTGGGCGCCATTCCCGCCATGGTATTTCTCGGCATCGTCATGATGCCATTTTATTACATCTCTAAAACGCACTCGGTGCCGGGCTATCTGCAACTGCGTTACGGCCGCGCCGCCAGCGGCCTGAGCGCTGTTTCCTTCGCGGTTATGACTATTCTTATGTCGGGCGTGAACATGTTTGCCATGGCCGTGGTGTTGAAAGTTATGTTGGGTTGGGACCTGAATTTCAGCATTTGGGTGTCATCCATAACCGTGGGGCTTTACGTGGCCATGGGTGGATTGTTTTCAGCCATCTTTAACGAGGTCGTGCAATTTTTCCTGATCTGGTTTGGCGCCCTTCTTATTCCCATCCTGGGCCTGATTGAAACCGGCGGCTGGAGCGGCATGGTGGCGCGCATCCACCAGAATTTCCCCGGCCAGGAATTCACCCACATGTGGAGCCCGATGGCCAACGCCGCCGACAATCCGATGGGCGTTCAGTGGGTCGGAATTGTTTTCGGGCTTGGCGCCGTTCTCTCCATGGGCTACTGGACCACGGACTTCCTCGTGGTGCAGCGCGTGCTTGCGGCCAAGGACCTGCGCGCCGCAAAAATGGCTCCCATCATTGGCTCATTTTTTAAGATGGCGGTGCCCTTCATCGTCATTCTCCCGGGCTTGCTGGGCCTAGCCGTGTTGTCCGACCACGCCGGAAATATCATTCACCTTGTGGCGCAGAACGGGCATCTCGCCCCCGGCCAGCACAGTTATGATGAGGTTTTGCCATTGATGCTGGCTCGATATTGCGGGCCGGGACTTTTGGGACTTGGCATCACCGCTCTGATCGCCGGATTTATGTCGGGCATGGCGGGGAACGTCAGCGCTTTCGCCACGGTTTGGACCTATGATATCTATCGGGCCTTTATTCGCAAGGACGCTGACGACTCGCACTACGTTTCCATGGGCCGCTGGTGCACCATCATCGGATTGGTCATCAGCATTGGCGCGGCTTACATCGTGACCCATTTCGGCAGCCTTATGGACTACGTCCAGGCGCTTTTCAGTTTCTTCATCGCGCCGTTGTTCGGCACCGTTTTGATCGGCATGATTTGGAAACGCGCCACCGGGCCGGGTGGTTTCTGGGGACTGCTCTCCGGCACTGGTTCTTCCATTGTCATGTTCACGCTGGTGGAGCTTGATAAGAGCCCCAACCATGTCTGGCTCACGCGCATCACCCTTTCCCCTCTGGCCAAACCGCTGGCGGCGGATATGTGGCGCGCTTTATGGTCGGGAATCATTTGCGTCGTCGTTACCGTCGTCATCAGCTTGTTAACAAAACCGAAGTCGGATCTCCAATTGGAGGGGTTGGTTTACGGCGCCACTGCCATCCCCAGCGAGGGTAACCTTCCGTTAATCAAGCGCCCTATTTTCTGGGGTGGCGTCGCACTGGCTATATTCCTGGTCTTACAGTGGATCTTCTGGTAGAAGGGGTGAAATGATGGACACTATGAAAAAAGAGCCACCCGGCCGCGACCGGCCGGACATCGATCTGATGGAACAGCCCAAGCATCATATGCTGCCGGTGTGGTTTTTTATCGGGATCATTCTCGTGATTTATGGGATCTTGATTTTTGCGACGGGCATATTTGAAATGAATGATCTGCCCGATACCGTGTTGGCCAATCTCCACGCGCCGATTTGGTGGGGCATCCTGCTGGCGGTGGTCGGCGCGATATTCGTCCAGAAACACTACCCACATAAACGCTGACGCATTCCGCATCGGCGGCTCGGGGGTTCCTGTGACCTCAGTGTCCGACAAAAACTCAACACAGAGTTCACTTACTCACGCTCGCAATTTATGGTGACGACCTCTATTGTAGCGGCGGTCTCCGACCGCCGTGTTTTCGGCGCTCAGAGAGCGCCGCTACAACGAATGAATGTCACCATAATTTGCGAGCCTCAATAGAAGCTCGGTGGTCTCTCTGTTGAGATCTTTGGAGGACGGAGGCCACAGAGTGTTTTCCCTTGGTTGCCATGACGTTCGGCAAGGAGAACGGATACGATCGCAATTCTCAATCGCATCGCGCGCATCCTTGATTGGAATCATCTCCGGGCTTCAGTGCCCCGCATGATTGTCAACTCCGTTGGCGGCCGGGCACGCCATAGCCCGCAACACACTTTCATTTTCCCTGACCGCCTGAATCGCCTGGGAGCGCGCCAGGCTCCACGTGCGCCAATCGTTTTCTCCTGGCATGGCCCAACGATTTAGAATGCGAGTTGACAATTTACAGCGGTCGTCGGAGTTCAATGCTGTTGGGCCAAGATTAGGCAGAGCCTGGACCAGCGTGGGCACAGCGTCCGCGCTGAGCCAGCCCGCATAACCTGCGTCAAACTTGCGGCCTTCGAGGGCGCGGGCAGTATTTGTGCGTGCGATGAGCGCATCCGGATTGAGCACTTGGAGTGCTGCGATCAATAAATAACCGGCGATCAGCGCGCCGAATGCAAACGGTTTTCTGTTGCCACGCAACACGGTGACGGCGAACCAAAGAAAAACAACGGCCAGCCAGGCCATAAACGCGGTGGTATACAACCGCAATTCGGTGAGGCCAAATTCCTGTTCATAAAGCCTCATGCGTTGCAGCGCTGAGGCCATGATGACGAAGAGCAGGATGATTTGCGCTCCGGCCAGCACACGAAAGATGCGCTCGTGGGTTGGGTTGTCTTTGCGCAACAGCCAGTGGACGACCAGCAGGAGGGGCAGCACCAGCATGGCCACCGCCACCAATTCAAAAAAACCGCGCCGCGCGTAATCCGCGTAAGTCAGCCCTGTCGTCTTCAGCACCAGATCTGACCCGCCGAAGAAATACCGCAACTGAACGAATACGAAAGCAAAAAATAAAACGTCCACCAGTCCGAGGACGATCGAGGTCTCGGTGATTCCGAGCGATGGCAGCGAGGGCGCGCTGGCCGCAACCAAGCCAGCCTCTTTCCCCAATAACATGCCGCGCAAGAATCCGCCGACGGTCCAGGCCAAGAACGCAGCGAGGAAACAGTGTGACAGCAAATTAAAGAAACTGAAGTGAAGCTTGTTCCTGATGAGGGCTTCGAATACCGGATCTGCCCCCACCAACAGTCCGCCAAAAATCAGGACCGGGGGGATGGAGAAGAGGACTCCACGGCCTATAGCCAGCGCCGGTTGCGACGCGCGATGGCTTCTTAATTCCTTCCAGTCGATATCCTTGAGCAACAGGACGACGGGAGAAAATATCACATCCGCCACTGTAATAAAACTTCCCAGCGCATATTCCAGAAGGCCGGCATAACGGAGTTTCCTGCCCTGGGCGCGCAACATGAGAAGAGAGAGGGTGATGATCAGCGCAAAAATATCCAACATCTTCAGCAGCGGTGAATCCCGCCATGCGAAGCAGGCGGAAAAAAAGGCGGCGGGTACGAGGAGCCAATGTCCGCCTCCCGCCAAAGCCTCGCGCCGAAAGGGGGCAAGCGCCAGCACCGTGACGGCGAGCGCTGCGGCCCAGAGCGGGATGTTTATTCCCCACGGAATAACTCTAAGAAGCGCGTCGCCCAGGACTCCGAGCAAAGCCGCCCCGGTCATAATTTTCAATCCGAGTTTTGTCTGTCCATTCATAAGATTGGCAGAGCGGCGTTTTCCGGTTGCTCGTTGCGCGCCTCCAGCCCCGCATCGGCGGCTTCCATTTCCGGAAGACGGCCAAATCGCCGATGGCGGGACTGGAACGCCCGCACCGCAGCATCGAGATCCGCGGCGTCAAAGTCCGGCCACATGATTGGGAGAAAAACCAGCTCGGCGTAGGCGCTTTCCCAAAGCAGGCAATCGCTCAAGCGCTGTTCACCGCCGGTGCGAATAAGCAGGTCAACGTCCGGAACCAGGCCACCGCCATGGCTCACCTCCGCCAGCACGCGCGCGAATTTCTCGGGCGAAATTTGACTGGAGGAATCCAGCCGGCTGGCGGCGCGAATGATGGCGTCACGAGCCGAGTAATCCACAGCGATGCGCAAATGCATTGACTGGCCGCGCGCCGTCGCGGCCTCGATCTGATCAATGGCAGCGCCCAAATCGCGTGCCAGGCGGTCGCGGCGGCCAATCACGCTCACTCGAATGCCATCCGCAGCGCACGGGGCTTTTTGGGCGCAAAAGAAATCGCGAAATAGCTCCATCAGCGCTGCGACTTCGCGCTGCGGACGCTCCCAATTCCCCGAGGTGAAGGCGAACAGCGTGAGCGTGTCGATGGGAAGCCGCAATGCGGCATCCATGGTGCGCCGCACGGCATCAGCGCCCGCCTGGTGTCCGGCACTGCGCGGCAGTCCCTGGCTCGTCGCCCATCGTCCGTTGCCATCCATAATGATGGCCACGTGCAATCCGTCCCTCTGGGGTTCTTGCGAAGTACTCTGTACCATAAAGTAAAACCTCCAAAAAAAAGCGCCCCTGTCTCTATCGGTTGCGCGTGGCGCGGATCAGGGCTTCCATGTGATCGAGATAGCGCTCCAGAGCGCGGCGGCCGGCGCCTGCCAGGCGATACTCGGTTTTCGGAAGCCGCCCGTGGAAATACTTGGCGCAACTAATGTACTGGGCCTCTTCCAATTTTCGCGCGTGAACGCTCAAATTTCCGTCGGTGGTTTTCAATAATTTTTTCAGCTCATTGAAGCTCAGCGAGTTGTTCACCGCCAGGGCGCTCACAATCCCCAGCCGGATTCGCTCATGGATCAGACGGTCGAGCGCCAGCGGACGCCGCTCAAGCGACCGGCTCACCACGCTCTGGACTCCGCGGACGTCGGGCCGGTCTGACGATTCTGGATCGCGCCATAGCGCGCGTTGTTTAGCCACCGTACCTCCTCGCAATAATAATTCCGAATAAGATGTGCAACCCGCCAAATCCCAACGCCATCATTCCGTTTCCCCACGCCGCCGGGCTGAAGAGCGCCAGAGCGCCCGCCAGCATAAAACACATTCCCATCACCGGAACCACCTTTACCGAAAAAGCCCCTCCGGTAACCACGCCCGCGCCATAGAGCAACAACCACATTCCGGGGAGCACAACGACATGCCCTCGTTGATAAAGCTCCACGGTGAGCAGTGCGCCCGCCAGCAGAGGCGGCGAAAGACTGAGGGCAAACTTTCGGCCCGGTCCGGAGAAAAGTGAGATGCTCACCGCGCGCGCCTTGCGGTGGGTGGTCCATCCGGCAATCACCAGGGCAACCAAAACCTCAATCATCCAGGTCTCAAGCCATGCCTGGGGTGTGGCTTGTCGCGAGGCAGCATACGCCGCAACCAGAGCAGTGACGCCGATGATCGCGCCACCCCAGCCCGGGACCGCGGTAAAAGCCGCCGAGCGTTCCATGGTTTCGCGGATGAAACGGATATTCTCAATCGCGTGTGTGTCAATGGCCACCGGTTCTGCGAGGTGCGGGCGGGGTCTGGGGCTTGCAGCCATGGATG
Source organism: Terriglobia bacterium (assembly GCA_035934315.1). Taxonomy (GTDB): domain Bacteria; phylum Acidobacteriota; class Terriglobia; order UBA7540; family UBA7540; genus DASYXZ01. Next base: position 8,672 of record DASYXZ010000251.1, read on the forward strand.
CAACATACCCCGGAAAAGGAATTTCTGTCAAGTACTTTATATCATAAAGTTGACGGGCATTCGCAAGCGGCTTCCCCCAATGCGCAGGGCGTCATTCAGCGTCTGGGGGTTGAGCGAACCTCTCGTTGCTGAAGTTTTGGTTCCGAAAATAATCTGCAAAGGCGATGGGTGATGACAATTCTATCCTTGAATCTTGCCGGGTCAAGGTGACGTAAATTCGTTTGGGCAAGAAGGAAGAGGGTGTAGGTTTTGTTGTGTGAGCAACAAAATCTCCCAGGGAAAAGAGGCCTACCCCCTGTGCACGGACCACTTCGTAGTACGGAACAGTTTTAAGTGTTTCAGGAGGATTTGCGCGGGAGTTTTTGGGCCGATTCAATCCTGTGCGGCTTGCTCAACCGGGCAATGACGGTTACAATTGATAAATTGCGGGGTAAGCGCGATTTTAACAGGAGAGCATGGGCAATTATTTTCAAATCGCTTTAGGCAAAGTCATCGGGACCAAGAACGAGCGCGAGCTGAAGCGTGTGGAGTCGCGCGTGCTCGCCATCAACGCGCTCGAGCCCGAGATGCAGAAGCTTGCCGACTCGGATTTCCCTGCACGCACCCAAAAATTAAAAGAACAACTGGCGGGCGGCGCCACCCCCGACGACATTCTGGTGGAAGCGTTCGCGCTGTGCCGCGAGGCGGGACGGCGGGCGCTGAACATGCGTCACTTTGACGTTCAATTAATTGGCGGGATGGTGCTGCACGAGGGCAAGATCGCGGAGATGAAAACGGGTGAAGGCAAGACTCTGGTGGCCACGCTGCCGGTTTATTTGAACGCGCTCGAAGGCAAGGGCGTTCACGTGGTGACGGTAAACGATTACCTGGCCCGTCGCGACGCCGCGTGGATGGGACCACTCTACCGACTGCTGGGGCTGAGCGTGGGCGTGATTGTCCACGATTTGGACGACGACGAGCGGCAACTTGCTTATCGCTCCGACGTCACCTACGGGACCAACAACGAATTTGGATTCGATTATTTGCGCGACAACATGAAATTCGATCTGGCCGATTGCGTCCAGCGCGAGCACCACTACGCGATTGTGGATGAAGTCGACTCGATTTTGATTGACGAAGCGCGAACCCCACTGATCATTTCCGGATCGTCGGAAGAATCGACGGAAAAATACTATCGCATTGACAAAATCATCCCCAATCTCGACCCAAAGACGGACTTCGACGTGGATGAAAAGCTCCGCCAGGCCACCATCACGGAAGCGGGCGTGGCCAAAGCGGAAAAGCTGCTGGGCCTGGAGAATATGTACGACCCGGCGAACATCGACTTTATCCATCACGTCTATCAGGCCCTGAGGGCGCACACGCTGTACAAACTCGATCGTGATTACATTGTGAGTCCGGAGGGGGAGGTCATTATCATTGACGAGTTTACGGGACGGCAAATGCCCGGGCGGCGATGGAGTGACGGGCTGCACCAGGCGATTGAGGCCAAAGAAAACGTAAAGATCGAGAAGGAAAACCAGACGCTCGCCACCATCACCTTCCAGAATTATTTCCGCATGTTCAAGAAGCTCGCCGGCATGACGGGCACGGCGGAAACGGAAGCGGCCGAATTCGAAAAGATTTACAACCTGGAAGTGGTCATCATTCCCACCAACAAACCGCTGATCCGCCACGAATTTCCCGACGTGGTCTACCGCACGGAGCGGGAGAAATTTAACGCGTCGCTGGAAGAGATCAAGGAATATCACTTGCGCGGCCAGCCGGTGCTGGTGGGCACCATCGCCATTGAAAAATCCGAACGGCTCAGCGCCCAGCTTCGCAAATCCGGATTCCTGCCGGCGCGGCTCCAGGAGTTGGCGAAGCGGGCGGGCCTGGAAGGTCCAAAACTACAAAAATGGGTGGCGCTGCTGGTGGAGCGCCATGAGGCGGCGCTCGACTGGCTGACCCGAACCGGAGTCACGGTGACCGGCGTGCAAAAGATTTTGAAAGAAGGACGCTTCAAAACGCCCGCCACAAGTTCGAACGGGAGCGGCGGCGCCGCGTTGCTGGATGCGATCCTGAAGCGCGCCCACCAGAGTTACGCGCTGCGCGCGCTTCCGTCTTCCCAGGAAGCGATGGCGCCGCGGATTTTGGATTTGGTGAATAGCGCGGACGCAAAATACGTGCCCGTGCTCGATTACCTGATTGAGATTCATTGCAGCCCGCGGCGTCTGCACGACGTCCTGGAAGAAGGCGAGCTCGAACACAATATCCTGAACGCCAAACAACATGAACGCGAGGCGCACATCGTGGCGCAGGCCGGGCGCATGGGCGCGGTTACGGTTTCCACCAACATGGCGGGCCGCGGCACGGACATTCTGCTGGGCGGCAACCCGGATGCCATGGCGCGCGAGGAATTTCGCAAAGCTCCGGATAAACATCGCGAGCAGGGGATCGATCCGGAGCCGCCGGAAAGCCCGCCGCCGGACTCGACGGAAGAAGTCTTCCAGGCTTATTCGGAGGCTTACGCCAA
>DASYXZ010000257.1:0-4926 GCA_035934315.1 Terriglobia bacterium
AGCGACATTCTCCCCGCGCACCGGTCAAAATCCTCTTCTCTCCCGGCCGGCGCACATACGTTCCTGGGATCAAATATTTCGAGCACCGCCGCGGTAAAACTCAGTTCATTCAGCGGCAACATTCACATTCACAGCCAGCGCTAAAGCCCGTGCCGCCATCAAATCACGCCATGCGCAGCCCAGCCGCCGGGCGCAAAAGGATTTTTTGCAGGACCAAAAGCATCAAGTCAACCCTGCGACGTTCTTGCGCTATCTTAAATCCCCCACCTATAATGACTGTGGTCCATGGGGTGGGACCATCCTTCCATAACGCATGAGTCGCCACCGGAGCAAATTAATCTACCTTCTGGGATTTATGGGCAGCGGGAAAACCACCGTCGGAGCATTGCTGGCCCAGGCGCTGGGCTGGCCCTTCATCGATCTTGATGCCGCGATTGAAGCCGGCCAGTCACAAACGATCCGCGAGATTTTTGACCAGGCGGGTGAACCGTTTTTTCGCGGGATCGAACACGCTGCTTTGACCGAAGCTTCTAAAACCGAACCGGCGGTTATCGCCCTGGGGGGCGGAACCTTCGCCCAGGAACCGAACGTGCAATTCATCCGCGATCGGGGCGGCGCGACGGTCTGGCTGGATTCTCCCCATGCGGAATTGCTTCGTCGTTGTGAGGGCATGAGTACCCGCCCGCTCTTCCGAGACCTGGCCAGTTTTCAGCAATTACTCCGGCAGCGCCTGCCTTATTATCAATTGGCGGAATACCGGGTTTCCACAGAAGGCCGCGCTCCGCAGGAAGTGGCGGAACAAATCCTTCGGCTGAAAATATTTTAGCTTGCGAGGGGGATAGTTTGATGTGCAAACGATTTAAAGCGATGGTGCCGCTTGCCGGCGTCCTGCTGTTCACTGGATTTCTGATGATGTGCGCGGGCGCGACAAACTTTTCCCTGGCGCAATCCGGGGCTGCGCCTTCCATCGCCGCCGCGCTGAACGACCAGGGAACTTTTGCGATTATCTTTAGCGGTCATCCTCTCGGGACGGAAAAATTTACTATCCGTTCATTCCCGGACAAAATCGAGGCGGAAGCCGAAATTGAGCTGAAAACAGAACAAGCCGGTCAAACCATCGACCTGAAGACCAATCCTCATTTGATTTTAAACCCCCAATTCGAACCGCAGACTTATGAGGTAAGCCGGAAAGGCGCGCAGCCATTTCATCTGGAAGTGGACTTCCGAACCTCACCTGCCAAAAGTCGGTTGCGCCTGGCGACGAGCAAGCAAGACAACGAACGGGATTTTTCCCTGCCCAAGGACGTGGTGGTTCTCGATGACAATGTGGTGCACCACTACCAACTCCTGGTAGACCACTTTGCCTTGAAGCCTGAGAAGAAGCAAACCTTCAAGGCCTACATTCCTCAAGAAGCCTTGCCGGGAGATTTGATCGTGGAGGAAGTGGGGACGGAAGAAGTGGAGGTGGCAGGAAAAAAAGAAACTCTGCGCCATCTCATCGTGGGGGCGGATCTGGCCCAAATTGACCTCTGGGTGGACGGTCAGAACCGTCTCCAGCGAGTCTTAATTCCCGCCATGCAACTTGAAGCAGTCCGCGTAAAGTAATTGATGAATCACAAATACGAGGCAGCAGGACCACACGAGATAATGAAACGGAGGGCTACCCGTGTTTCCCGGGCGGGATGGTCCAGTTGGCCTCAGCCGGAATCCTCCAGGTGCACTCCATAGATCGTACGCGAAGTCCCCTCTTGCGGGCGCACCCAGGCGACGCGGGCGCTTATCTCGGATTCGCTTTTCCCGGGTTCGTAGCCAACCGTTATTTTGATGACCTCGCCCACCGGGATCTTGCGGCTGGAAATAAAGCAAACACCCGTCTTGGAAAGATTCTCCGTTCGTGTAATTTCTCCGCTCCCGTCAGAAACGCGGATGCGAATCGGAATTTTGACCGTCAAGCGTTTGGCTCGCCTGTGTTCCTCCCCTCTCGAGGAAGCCGCCGCTTGGGGAACTTGTACGGCCGGGGCTGCTCTCCTGTCAGTCTCGATAAAAGCAAACTTCCATTCAGTCGGGGCACCACAATGGGTGCAATTTCGGCTCAAAAATGAGCGCGTGGAGAGAGCGTGATACTTTTCCGACGTCAGTTGAGCCAGTTCGCGGACATGACACACCGAACATTCGACCAACGCATCAATTGACTCTTGCTCCGCCGGCTCAACCCCAAAAGTTGTCCTCTTTTCGGGGAACATAATTCCCCAGAGATTCAGTTCCTCTTTCAGACATTCGACACTGCACTCAGGCCCCTCGCCATGCGTTTGGCCGGCCATGCCGACCACACGAAACGGGCACGAAATTTGAGTCTGAAGATTAGTGATCGTGATCCGGGCGTCCGTCCGAAGCATGTGCTTTAAACTGATACGCGCGCCACCGCGGTTAATCACCAGTGTCGTGCTTACCTCCTTGAACGCCTTTCCCCCCTTATCTATGCCTGCAACCTCAATGGGAATACGCAGCAGGACACGTTCGCTCCGCCGTCTCCGCACTCCCGTGGGCGCAGGAACTATTTCATTCATCTTTGCATTCAAGTCTTCCATAATGCATCTATCGGCATATCAGCGCCCAAGGTTGAATGAAAAATACGCTTGCCTGTGAAGGGTTCGGTCGATAAATTGTGCGTGGTTCCGGAGGCCAACATTTGAGCGATAAATTGATTTGGCTATTTCTAGAACGAATCGTAGCGCAACTTCCGTCCCTTGAAGTTGCGGCGTTTCCATTTATTTGCTCGTCGGGATCAAAATACCTGGAAAATGACCTGGGAAAACCGCAAGAATAAAAGGCGAATCTTGCGGTACCATAATATGGATCAGAATATTCATTCTGCAATTGAGCGAGCCAGCGTGGCTTCAAAAGATTCAAGATTGTTTCCTGAAATAATTTGCGCGCTCTTGCTGGGCCTGGCCGCTTCCGGCTGGGTTTTAAAAAATGCGTTGCAAGTTCCGGCTGCCAGTGCGAAATCGACAGGTGCTCTCCATGCCATTCCTGAGTGGCGCTCTTACGGCGGTGACCCGGGCGGAACGCGATTCTCTCCACTCACCCAAATCAACCACTCCAATGTTTCACAGCTCAGGCGGGCGTGGACATATCACACCGGCGAAGTGAACGCTGAGATGCGGAACAGCAATGGGCATCGCATCCCTTCATTTGAGGCCACGCCGCTGGAAGTGGACGGCGTGCTTTATTTTTCCACCCCCGCCAACCGCGTGATCGCGCTCAACGCGGAGACGGGCAAACAAATCTGGGCGTTCGACCCGCAGCAGGGACATTCCGGCGCTCCTCATATGATGCAAAACCGCGGCGTCTCTTACTGGGAAGGCCCCGCACGCAACAGGCAAGGTCGCACGACCGATGGAATTGACAAACGCATTTTTTACGGAACATTCGATGGGGGGCTTATTGCGCTCGACGCTCGCACCGGCAAACTTTGCCCTGATTTTGGAAAGGGCGGCTGGGTGGACCTGCGCCGGGGCGTTGCTGAGCGCTGGCCCGAGCAGGAATACTCGGTGACTTCGCCACCCGCCATTTACAAAGATCTGGTGATTACCGGAGCGCAGGTTCAGGAGTACCCTTCGCTTGGGCCCGGCGGATCTATTCGAGCTTTTGATGTTCGCACCGGAGCCCTTGTGTGGAAGTTCAACACCGTGCCCGGCCCGGGAGAATTGGGGCACGAGACATGGGAAGGCGATTCGTGGAAAGACCGCTCCGGAACCAACGTCTGGTCGATCATGAGCGTTGACGTTAAACGCGGGATCGTTTTCCTTCCGCTTGGATCACCTTCTTATGACTTCTATGGCGCTGACCGGCATGGCATCGGGCTTTTCGGCAACTGCCTGGTGGCGCTGAACGCGGCCACGGGAAAACTAATATGGTATTACCAGATGGTGCATCATGACCTGTGGGACTATGACCTGCCCGCTCAACCCACGTTGATAACCCTCCGCCGCAACGGACGCGAAATCCCGGCCGTCGCCCAAGTGACCAAGATAGGGTTTGTGTTTGTGCTTGACCGCCTGACCGGCAAACCTCTGTTCCCCGTGGAAGAGCGTCCCGTGCCGCAAAGCGAAGTTCCGGGGGAAGCCGCGTGGCCCACTCAACCATTTCCGCTGAAACCTCCGCCCCTGTCCAGGCAAATACTCACGCGCGCTGACCTCTCCACGGTCACGCCGGAATCGCGCCGATATTGCAAAGAAACCTTCGGCAGCCTGCTGCCCACCAAAGTATTTACGCCCATGGGGACCGGGCTCACATGGGTCACGCCTGGAACGCTGGGAGGTGCGACGTGGTCAGGTGCGTCGTTTGATCCCGGTTCAGGATATCTTTTCGTGAACGCCAATGACGTGGGCGCTGTGGGCATGATGAAGCCGCAGCCGGACGGATCGCCTGAACGCTACCGTCGCAATAGCCCGTGGGGAGAGTACGCGCGCGCCTGGGATCCCCACCATTATCCGTGCCAGCAGCCACCGTGGGGAACGTTGACCGCCATTAATTTAAATTCGGGCGAGTTTGCCTGGAGGGTTCCGCTGGGCGTGGAGGATGAACTTCAGGCGCGCGGCATTCCGCAAACCGGCGCGCTGAATCTGGGCGGCACCATGGTGACGGCGGGCGGCCTGGTTTTTATTGGCGGGTCGAGTGACAGCCGATTTCGCGCGTTTGACGCTCAAACCGGGAAAGTCCTTTGGGAAACCAGGCTCGAGGCGAGTGGATTCGCAACCCCCATGACTTTTTCCGGCAGGAATACTGGTAAACAGTTTGTGGTGATTGCCGCTGGGGGCGGCGGATATTTCAGCGACAAAGTTTCCGATACGGTGGACGCTTTTACGCTGCCTTGATGGGTTGTCGCCGGACCCAAAAACTCGGAAATATTCCATATGAAAT
>DASYXZ010000287.1:0-7124 GCA_035934315.1 Terriglobia bacterium
CTCTCCATTTGATATCGCCGGTACTCCATGGTTTTTTCCATCCAGTAATGCGCCAGCCGCAAAAACCCGTAGCCGAACAAAAGCAAAAGCACCACGCCGGGGCCCCACCAGAGAGCGGCCTGCTCGAGTTCGGTGGGAATCATGAGGCCGACCTTCGAAGAATTGAGTTATTTTGAATCATTGATTCATTAAATCATTGGGTCATGGAGCTGTTGGAAGGCCCCATTTTCCAATGCATCAATGACTCAATCACTCGATGATTCAATTCTTCACAACATCTTCCCAATCACCACTCCGGGGGCCACGTATGCCGCAACGCGTCCCGCTTGTCATCCCGGGCGGAAGCGAGGGATCTCGCTCCGAAGCTGGATTCCTCGCTGCTGCTCGGAATGGCAGTTTTTAACGGCCTCATCGAATCACTTCCCCAAGCACAAATCCCGCCGCTACATATTCCGCAACGCGTCCAACGCGGCCCAGGAAAGTCCCGCGCGCGCTTTTCAACTCAGTCTTGAATTCAGTTTCGCGCCGGGCAAGAATCTGGTCTTTATCGCTCAGCGCCTGGTTGAGTTGGGCGATGGAGGACTTTTGCTGTTCCACCACCACCGCTTCCGCCGCGCCTTCTTTCTGGCACGCCGTCAACTGCTGGGATTGAACGCTCGATTGCCGGCGGCAGGAGTCGAGTTGCACCAATGACGTTTCCACTTCCCGCGCGCCCTCATCAGTCAGCACGAGGGCGGCGCTGGTTGGAATTGTGTGATGGGTCGATCCACCATCCGCAGCTTCGTTCCTGCGGAGGACGGGTTGAGTGATTGACTCATTCTGATTTCTACTTTCTGATTTCCTCACTCCTGACTCCTGACTCCGGGCTCCTGACTCCTTCTGGCCAACCGCCCCCTGCCCGAGCTGCTCGTTCAGGCGTTTCCAAATTTCCGGAGCAGGAAGAGAGGCCACTTGGTCCACCTGGGTGCGCTCCAATGTTTCGAGCGTTGCCAGCTTCTGGCGGAGGTCTCGAGATTGGAGTTCAAGCAAGCGGCGGCTGGCTCCCAGCTCGCTTAATGCGCGCGCGTTGTTTTGGTTGGCGTCACGCACGGCGGCGTCTGCCCTGGCGCGCAGGCCGGAGATTTCCTCCGCCGACTGTTTTTGTATTTCTTTCAGCGCGCCTTCACTGCGCAAGTGCGCGTCATGCTCCAGCCAGGCGATGGTGAGAAAAACGGCCAGCGCGGCCACGGCAGTGACGGATGCGGCGGGGAGTTTTGATTTCAGATTGTGGAGATTCATATAGTCCTTGGCCCGCTGTCCGTGACAGCCCTTCCAATCAGAAATCGCAAATCACAAATCGACAATTCTTACGGCTTTCCCCCCATCATGCGCTGGATCGTTTGGCCCGCCTTCCCCAGCCCGTAAAGGCTGCTCACGAAAAACGTGATGCCTTCGAGGCCGGGCACGGCGCGCGTCTTCCAAACAATGTAGGAGAGCCAGCCCAGCGAGAACAGCAGGGCGAGAAATGACCCGACGCGGCTGAAACTCGCTTCGCCCGATTCGGAAAACAGATGCTGGAGAAAGTTTTTCATTTGTGCCTTTTCGTCCACTGGAAAAAGTGAGTCATTACGTGATTGAGTGATTTGGTGATTAAGCGTTTGGGCGATTTTAAGAACCTTTTTCTTTCAATCGCTCAATCACCAGATCACTCAATCACTCAATTCTTCCTATAGCCCCCGAAACTCACTCGCTGCCCAGGAACGAAATTCCTGTTTTTTGGCGCTGGCGTAACTGATCGCTTTGTTCCAATAGACCCGTCCGGCGATGACGCCCGCTAAAAACGCAATAAAAAGCTCAAGTGCTTTCATGTTTGATTCTCCTCCGGCTTCGGCTCACTGGCCATCAGAAGCCTTTTGTAAATCGTCATGCGGCTCAGGCCGTGCTCCACGTACATCGGGTCGTAAGTCTTCCCGTAAGGCTGCCCGGTATTCCAGCAGCAAAACATTTCCGCGAATTCGCCCGTGAGATCGAGCTGATGCGCTGCGGCAAATTCCGCCAACAGCTCGAGCGCCACGCGGAAGTGAAACGCGGGCTCCAGGAGATCGCGCACCTCGCCGTGGCGCTCCACCATGTGGTAGCCCATGATCTGCGTGTAACCCCAGGAAGTCGCCAGCTCCCTCAGACCCTCGTCCGGCAGCGCGGCGAGCGCCTCGGCGTGGTTTGAGCCAAACGCGGGCGTGAGAAAATACGCGTGGAAATCGTCAGCCTTGGGATGCAGCACGCGGCCAAGTTTCGCCAGCAGAACTTCGGCCTTGATCGATCCGTAGGCGGGCTCGCCGCCTGAAACCACGGCGACGAGATGTCGGTAAACCGCGGGCTCGAATCGCGCCGCGTGATCGTTCGCCCCGGACTCGTTGGCGGTGAGCGCTCCCAAAAATTCCGGCGGCACGGAAGAAGATTGGCACGCGGCGCAGATCATGCTGTGGCAGCGCTCGAAAACGCGCTCCACTAATTTCTGCTCGGCCATCGCGCGGCCCACTCCCTCGTCGGTCAGGTTCCAATCGCCGTTGGGGTGCGCCCCGGCTGCGGCGGACATCAACCCGCCGCTCCGGTACGGCTTCAAGTCCGGCCCTGTGGCTGGACCTACCGCTGCGAATTTCTGAGCGCCACCCCTTGGCGGCGCTTGCCTCTCGCCATTCATGGGTAGAGCATAGCAGTTTTAAATGTGACTATGGTTACAAGCGTTACTATCTAAAGATCAAATTATATATATAAAAACACTGTGTTTACGGGGACCGTTTCTCACCCCAAAGGTTGGCCCAGGCTTCTTGTGAAGCTTTCTGTCCCATTTTTTATGCACTATCAAAACATTCCGACTCTGGGCTGAGACCCTTACTTGATTTGAGGGTGGTGTTGGAGCTGAAATGTGGGTCAATCGTGGAAAAAATGGCATCGGCCCAACTTGGGAAGTAAATTTGGGTTAAGATGAGCTTCCGTATGCGCGCTGTCATCCAAAGAGTTATTCGAGCAGAGGTTCGAGTTGAAGGCCGGGTAGTGGGGCGTATCGGCCGCGGGCTGTTGGTCCTCGTCGCGTTCGCCACGGGCGACACGCCCCAACGCGGACGCGCCATGGCTGAAAAACTTGTTAACCTTCGAGTGTTCGACAACGAGCAGGGAAAAATGGACCGCTCGATTCTGGAAATGGGCGGCGGCTTGCTGGTCGTGTCGCAATTCACTCTTTACGGAGATTGCCGCAAGGGGCACCGGCCGAGTTACCAAATGGCGGCATCGCCCGAATCAGCGCGCCCGCTCTACCAAACATTCCTGGTGGCGCTGCGAGAGCTTGCGCGCGCCTGCAATATCAGCCTCAGCGAAGGCCAATTCCAGGCCATGATGGAAGTGGAATCCGTAAACGATGGGCCAGTCACTTTACTTCTCGATTCTGAAAAGAATTTTTGAGTCGCGGTCGCCGCGTTTCGGGGTTTGAGTGAAAGGGAAAGCAGAGATCACGCGAGGGGCAGTGTTTAAATGACGATCTCCATTCCTTCGAAAGAGGCGCGGGAATTGGGAAATCGCGATCGCGCTTTTTCCTGAAGGCGATCAATCATCAGGTCATCGCTGTCAGGGTCATGATGGAAGAGGATGAACTGTTTCACGCCCGCATCGACGCAGACCTTCACGCCTTCTTCCCACGAGCTGTGCCCCCAACCTTTTTTTTCGTGGCCGAGTTCCGCCTGGTTGTACTGTGAGTCATAAACAAGAATGTCTGCCCCGCGTGCGAGTTCGCGAATGCCGCGGTCGAAATCAGTCGCGCCCGGCTCATTGTCGGTGGCGTACACCACCGTCTTCCCGTTGTTCTCAATGCGGAAAGACAAGCATCCTTGCGGGTGATTGATTCGCCGCGCCTGGATGGTGAAGTCATCAATCGTAAAAGGGCCTGACTTGATCTCCGTGTAGCTGCGAGATGCCAGCATGGCGCTCATCTTGACCGGGAAATAAGGGTTGGCCATCTGACCCTGCAGCGCTTCTTCCAACGTGGCGTAAGGAAGATTGAAAGAGTGAAAATGAAACTGATTCGCCCTCTTGTAAAGCGGCACAAAAAATGGCAGCCCCTGGATGTGATCCCAATGGTAGTGGCTGAGAAGGATGTGCGCGCATATCGGCCGGTCGCCGAATTCTTTTGCCAGTGATTTTCCCAGCATCCGCAACCCGGTCCCACAATCGACAATAAGCAGGCTTCCTCCGTCGGACCTGAATTCCAGGCATGGCGTATTTCCGCCGTAGCGAAGGTTTACTGATTGCGGTGTGGGGGTGGAGCCCCGGACTCCCCAAAACTTGACGCGCATAGAAAATCTCTTCACCCTGTAGGAGAAGTAAAGAGTAGCAGAATCCTATACCAGAATTGCTTGCCTAAGCCAAATTAAAATAGTGAATTAAATTTGTGAATCACGAGTCAATGCAATGTATTTATTCGCATCTGGCTCAGGTGCATCAAATTTGTCAGACGCATTCTCGAGGCGCTGCGACTTCAACGCGGGGTTCGAGTGGTGCGGCGAAAAAGCACCTGAAATCCCTCCCGCCACTGATCGTTCAATCCCACCTGGATAATTTCGATGGAGGGATCGAAATAACGGATCACGCGCTCGAGGGAGGAATGAAAACGGAAGGCGGGGCACACCAAATAAAGGAGCGGCGGCGCATGGCTTAGCTCGACGCCCTGGAAGTACCCGCGCTCTTGAAACTGGCCGCGATCCTGCAGCCACTTGACGCGCAGCCAATAGTCCAGCCCCTGCACGGGCAAATTGATTTCCTCATGCACTTTCAATTCGATCACCGCCAGGCGCCCGCGGCGCGTCACCCCCAAAATGTCTATGATTCCACGGTCCGTCGCGGAGAAGGCCGGCACTTGGGGATAGACGCATTCGGGCAAAAGTTCTGAATCAATTTTCGTGATGTCACGCAAGAGGAGGCTCTCAAGCCAGCGCTCGGACTGAAGGCGGTAATACTCGTGAGACTTATCCCGGCTGCGAGCGTCGCGCACCTGGAGAACCTGTTTCAAGAACCGGCGAAATTCACCGCCGTTGGCCTCATCGAGTTTTCTGTAGCTTCCTTCAAGGCCGAAATAAATCTGCGGAGTGATCTGGCCCTCCACGCGCGCAACTTCAAGCCCGCGCGCTCGCAGGGAAGTGAAATTCCCGGAAGAGTCCGCCACAAGGTCCATCTGATCCAGTGAGTCGCCCACCCATTCTTGCAGCAGCGGGCGATGTGTTTCGACGAGCAACTCGCCCTGGCGGCGTGGCAGGAGGCGAGTCTCGACATTCCCGAAATCCTTGATGTCAATCGAAACGGGGCGAACGTTCCCGGGTTTCCATTCCAGGATTTCCACTTGCACGGCGCGATTGTTTAAGCAAGCGGCGCGATGCGCGGAGAGACGAACAGCGGCGGGGGGAATAAATAATTTGAGGCCCGCCACTGTCGCGTGTGGGGATTGAGCGCGAAGCCAGTCCAGCCAGATCAGTCCGTGGGCCAGGACGGAGTCCATGGCCGCCGGAAATTCACTCTCGGCAACACCCAGAAACGCCCACCCGGTGCGGCCCTGCCGCGCGAGTCCGCGTGTGTACCAAGTGGAAAAAGAGTGGGCCAGGTCGGAACGGTTGCTGACGCGCTCAAAGCTCCAGCCGGAATATTCCCGTTCGAGCAGATTGATGAACTCTTTCCGAAACCGTGTGCGGTCTGCGCCGCGCGCGCGCCCGGCCTTCTCAGTCTGTTCGAGATCGCGGAATTCAAGCGTTCCTGTATCCCGGCCTCCCGGTTTGCGCGCGAAGATGCCAATGCGGCCGCGATCGCGATAGGCAACACCTTCCACGCGGCGAGCGATTGAGCGTGTTGTGTTCCACGCCTCAAAAAGCAGTTTGCCAAATTCAACCGTCAGCTTCCAGCGCGCCGCCGTCAGATCAAACAGCTCCACTTCATCTTCCACCACAATAGGGTGCCGGAGTGCATGGATGAATGTTTCCAACTCCTGTTGCAGCGCCAAAAGAAGGTCAGGATCGCGTGAGGAAGGCATGGAGGCTCGCCCAGCCATTATAGCCGCAGCCGGTGAGCCTTGGGGAGCACACTTTTGAATTACTGTTTTTTGCCGGGTAGGTTAAGTTTTGCCGCACCCACCTTCAGGCCGGCGTGCAGGACGCAAGGCAAGATGCCGGACTGAAGGCCGTCGCTACGATTGCGTGGCGTGACGTTCAGCAGGTTGCGGAACAGGCGAGCAAAGCTTTAGAGATGTTTTCGGCATTGGCTTCATCACCAGCGTCCTTGTCCCACACGGCCAGCAGCATCACTTTACCGTTCGCGGGCGACAAGTGAATGTAATAAATTTTTGAGCAGTTCTCAAGCTCGTAGAAGTTCTTGCGACGCGGGTCAAGACGCGCCGGCGCCCCCGCAATCAGAAGGTCGCGCAGCTTCGCAACAGTCTCCGCAGGGTGGTTCCGCAGATTATCGATGATCGGTTCTTTTTCAATTCGCAGCTTCATAAACCCTCTCTTTATTCAATGTCCTTTACTAAGATGTAATACGATGGTCGGCGCAAAAAAGTTTCACCAACTTTGGATTTTTCTCTTCCCGGGCCTCCGCGACGCAAAACCTTTTCCACTCTCGCAGCCAATTCATACGGCCGCTCATATGCCGTTGGACGTTATGAACACGAAAGTGTTTTCCCCGAGTAAAGATTGTTTGGCTGCGCGGAAGTTATGACCTGCCCTCTGCAACCTTCTCACCTTACGCCTGCTTGTTTCGCGATTCACGACGATAGCTTTGCCAGTGGTTCCACACGCGCCTCGCGGTAGAATAGGATGCCCGGTTGAGAGGAGAAGAATATGTCCGAAATGATCGTTCGTCCGACCATGAAATTCATATACATGGGCTACGTTTTAGTACTCCTGATTGTAGCCGCTGCGGTCGTTGCCACGCTGCACTTCCCATGGCCGTCCTGGATTCCGTTATCATGGCAACCATGGATTCCCTGGTTGCCCGTGCTCCTGCTGCTCTGGCCGCTGAGATGCCATCTCCGCAACCGTCTGACCAAAATGACAATTCTTGAGGATAAACTTCGCTACGAAACTGGCTTGATAAGCAAGACCACGCGCACC
>DASYXZ010000292.1:0-11253 GCA_035934315.1 Terriglobia bacterium
GTGGCGGCGGCGGGCGGCCTGATGGTGCCCATGATTTCCGGGCGCGGCCTGGGGCACACCGGCGGGACGCTGGACAAATTAGAGTCGATTCCGGGCTTCAACACTCACCTCTCGCTGGTTGAGTTTCGCCGCGTTCTCGGCGCCTGCGGCATGGGGCTGATCGGTCAGACGGATGACCTGGCCCCGGCAGACCGCAAACTTTATTCGCTGCGCGATGTCACCGCCACAGTGGAATCCATACCGCTGATTTCCGCGTCCATTATGAGCAAAAAGCTGGCCGAGGGCGTTGACGGCCTGGTGCTCGATGTCAAGACCGGCTCCGGCGCCTTCATGAAAAAGCTGGAAGACTCGCGCGAGTTGGCCCGGCGCATGGTGGAAATTGGGACGGCATGCGGGAAACGCGTGACGGCCGTCATCACGGAAATGAGCCAGCCGCTGGGCAATGCGGTGGGTAACGCGCTTGAGGTGATCGAGTGCATCGAGACTCTTAAAGGCCGCGGGCCACGCGATCTGGCGGAGCTTTGCTGCGAACTAACGGCGCAGATGTTTCTGGTGGGGGGCGTGGAAAAATCGTTGGAAACCGCGCGGGCGAAATATACCTCGCTCATCGCGGGTGGCAAGCCCCTGGAAATTTTCACGCAAGTTATTGCCGAGCAGGGCGGCGACTCCAAGGTCGTGGGAGACTATTCCCGCCTGCCGTCGGCAAAGCTTGAAGAATCTATTGTCGCGTCAGAAGACGGCTGGGTGGCTGGACTCGAAGCCTTCACCGTGGGCCGTGCTTCAATGGTTTTGGGCGCGGGCCGCGAGCGACTGGATTCCGTAATCGAACCCGGAGTTGGGCTGGTGTTTGAAAAAAAGGTGGGCGATCGTGTCAGCGCCGGCGAGCGAATCTGCCTGGTTTACGCCAATGACGCCGCGCACTTGGGACGGACTCGTGATATGTTACGCGGGGCAATTGCGATTTCGCCGGAGCCGGTCACTGCGCCGCCGTTAATTTTGGAGACGATTTAGAAGGCAGAAGGCAGAAGGCAGAAGGCAGAAGGCAGAAGGCAGAAGGCAGAAGGATCCTTCGATGATGTTTTGATATTGATTGTGTTCGTCCCAGGTGGTTGGATGATGACAGTAGCATAATTGGAGACTATGGTGCCGTTGTTGAATTATTTCTCCTGATTCCCAGTTTCTAATTTCCAGTTTCCGATTTTCAAAACTATGTTTCGCCTCGTTCCCTTACTCGGCATCATCACTATTCTGGGCGTAGCGGTTCTGGCATCAAAGAATCGCAAAGCGATCCCCTGGCGCACAGTTGGATGGGGGCTGGCGCTGCAATTGCTCGTGGCGCTCTTTGTATTGCGAACCGACCCGGGGTACTGGCTGCTCGGCAAAATTTCATCCGGGGTCACCGTCTTCCTGAATTATTCCTTTCAAGGCTCGGCTTTTGTGTTCGGACCCCTGGGTGATCCCAAAGGGCAGTTTGGATTTGTATTTGCTTTTCAAGCGCTGCCCTTAATCATCTATGTGGCATCGGTTTTTTCCCTCCTTTACTATTTGCGCGTGCTGCCATTCCTCGTGGAGTTGGTGGGCAAGCTCATGTTCAGGCTCATGGGAACAAGCGGGGCGGAATCTCTGGAAGTTGCGGCGAGCATCTTGATGGGTCAGACTGAAGCGCCGCTCGTGATTCGTCCGTATCTTGCCGACCTGACCGAGTCCGAGCTGATGACCATCATGACCGCCGGCATGGCGCACATCGCGGGATCGGTGATGGGTGCGTATATTCTTTTTGGAGCGGAGGCCCGGCACCTCCTCACTGCCGTGGTGATGACGGCCCCGGGAACCATCCTGATTTCCAAGATTATTATTCCGGAAACCGAGAAACCCAAAACGGCGGGCGAGGTGAAGTTGGTTCTTGAAAAGAAAGACGTGAATATACTCGATGCTCTTTCCAAGGGCGTTGGAGACGGCCTCTTCCTGGCGCTCAACGTGGCCGCGATGCTCATCGCTTTTGTTGCGCTGGTCTACCTCGCCAATGGCATTCTTAGCGTCGCTCATTTGAAACTTGAAACGCTGTTTGGTTATGCGCTGGCGCCCATCGCCTGGCTGCTGGGAGTTCCCTGGCAGGACGCTACCAAAGTCGGCTACCTGATGGGAACGAAAGTTGTGATCAATGAGTTTGTAGCTTTTTCGATGCTGGGCCCGATGAAGAGTCAAATTTCCGCAAGAGCTTTTACCATCGCCACGTACGCGTTGTGCGGGTTCGCAAACTTTTCTTCAATTGGAATTCAGATTGGCGGCATCGGGTCTCTCGCCCCTTCGCGCAAGCAGGATCTGGCGCGTCTGGGCTTCCGGGCGCTCCTGGCCGGGACGCTGGCGAATTATCTGGCGGCGGCCATGGCCGGATTGTTGCTGCAGTGAGTGGCCGGAGGTGACGGCAGCGGCAGGCAAGGCAGCCCCCACCTCCGTCGGTGAGGTCGTCGGTATTTCTTAGCGCGGCGACTGCAGAAACTTTCGAATCTTCTCAAAATCTTCGCGCAGGATTTTTTCTTCGCGCGGGTTGCGCAAGATATATGCGGGATGGACGGTGGCGATGGCGCGAGTGCCCGCAAAATCATAAAAAGTCCCGCGGATTTTTGTGATGCCTTCCTTGATGCCGAGCAGGGTTCGAACCGCGGGAGCGCCCAGGCAGCAAACGAGGCGCGGCTGTATGGCCGCAATCTGGCGGAGCAGGAAGGGCGAGCACATTTCGATCTCGTCCTTTTCCGGCACCCGGTTCCCGGGCGGCCTGCATTTCACTATGTTGCAGATATAAACCTCCTCGCGCTTCATGCCTGCGAATTGAATCATGCGGTTCAGGAGTTGCCCGGCGCGCCCGACGAAGGGCAAGCCCTGCTCGTCTTCGTCTGCCCCGGGGCCTTCGCCCACGAACACAAGTTCGGCGTGTGGATTGCCCTGCCCGAAAACTATCGTCTTGCGCGTGGTCGCCAGGCGGCAGCGCTGACAATCGCCCAGGTCTTCACGGATTTGCTCCAGCGTTTCCCGCTCGCATGCGCCTTTGGACGGAACTGCGGCTTCAAACAAACTTAACCTTTGAGTTGGCATAATTGGTTTGGGTGTTTGGATCGTGGCCTGAACTGTTGCTAACTTTGCCCTCTGCTGTGCAGTGCCCGGCGGCAGGGCGGGCGCCTGCTGGACATGAGGCTCCAGGCTCTGGGCCCTTTCAGTTTTCGACCTGGGGGAGCGCCGGTAAAATTTCTGAATGCCCAAATCCTCGTAGAACTCAAGCCGCGCTTTAAGTTGCTGGCGAAGGTGTTCATCCATGTTGGAAAGCGAAACGTAGCACCGGCCTTTAGGTCGGCATCTGCCGGGTTGAAGTGCCGAGCTGAAGCCCGGCGCTAAGTTTTTCCCTGATTTCAACGATCTCGTCCAGAACGCGCTGCGCAACATCCAGTTTGCTCATTTTTTGCAATGGTGTCTGCCGGCCGTCGGGAAAAAATAGCGTAACAATATTAGTGTCCACGTCAAAGCCCGCATCAGGTTCGGTGACATCATTAGCAACCACCAGGTCAAGCCGCTTGGCGTGAAGTTTGGCTGCTGCGTTCTCCGCCACCCGTTCTGTCTCGGCTGCGAATCCCACCACAATTTGTTCCGGACGCTTGTGCTGCGCGATTTCCGCCAATATATCGCGCGTCGGTTCCAACCTGATCTCCGGAATTCCGTTTTGCTTTTTAATTTTCTGAGCTTGGACCTCGGCGGGACGAAAGTCAGCCACGGCTGCTGCCATGATCATCACACTGGCGTCGCTTAGAGGTTGGTGGACAGCCCCGGCCATTTCTTCCGCGGTGCGCACGCGTACCATCGTCACGCCGGGAGGGGGATCGAGGTGAGTCGGCCCGCTCACCAGGATAACCCGGGCGCCGCGCCGGTGGGCGGTTTGGGCAAGCGCATACCCCATTTTTCCGGAAGACCGGTTGCTGAGAAAACGCACCGCGTCCAGCGGCTCCTCCGTGGGCCCGGCGGTTATGAGAATCGTTTCATCTTTCAAATCGTCGCACAGCCCCAGAGTTTTGAAAACACAGTGGGCAATCGTCGCGACATTAGTCAATCGTCCTGCGCCCGTCATGCCGCAAGCCAGGTAGCCTTCATCGGGAGTGAGAACCCTGACCCCGCGCCCACGCAACACCTCCATATTCTCCTGAGTGGCGGAGTTTTCCCACATGTTGACGTTCATCGCCGGGGCTACAATGATGGGAGCTTTGGTGGCCAGGCACAGCGTGGTGAGGAAATCATCGGCAATTCCATGGGCCATCTTGGCAAGAACGTTGGCCGTGGCGGGTGCGATGACCAGGGCATCGATGGACTGGGCGACCGCGATGTGTTCAATGGCGCTTTCGAGGTTGGGGCCGGATTCGTGTGCGGACTCAAATAAATCCGTGATTACTTTCCTTCCCGAAAGCCCGGCGAAGGTCAAGGGCGTGATGAACTCACGCGCGGCGCGCGTCATCACCACCTGGACTTCCAGACCGCGATCCTGAAGTAATCTGACAAGCTCCGCCGCCTTGTACGCGGCAATTCCGCCTGAAACCCCGAGTGCCACTCGCATCGTGACCTCATCGCCCGCGCTGATTTGTGGCGGGCTCCTCTAGTATTTTACTCCCCCAGGCGCACCCTACTTCGAAGTCTTTGTTGCCTTCGTTGCGCGCTGACTGCCGACAAGCACCACTGATAACTCAAAGGGTACCAGGCCGGCCCGCACTTCTTGTTGCGCGATTCGAGTCACTTTCTTTGAATTGGTCTGCACCATGGGCCTTCCTCCCGATTGCAATTGACGGGCCCTCTTGGCTGCGACCAAAATAAAACGAAACTTACTGTCCATATTCTGAGGTAATGTCATCTGATGTTTCCTCCAAAAGTTTTTTGAATTTTTCGCGCCCGATCCTGCTGATTTTTCCGGCGGAAGCCCGCAGCCTCCACCACCGCGCTTAACGCCCGGGTGGCACGGTCCAAATTATCGTTCACCACAAGATAGTCATACTCCGTCCACCGGCTCATCTCGTCTCGAGCCGCTTGCAAGCGCCTCCGAATGACCTCCGGATCATCAGAGTGCCGGCGGCGCAATCGGCGCTCCAATTCGGCGAACGATGGCGGCAGGACAAAAACACTCACCCCTTCCGGCAATCTTTTCCGCACCTGCTGGTGGCCCTGGACATCAATGTCCAGCAAAACATCCTTGCCCGCTGCCTGTGCCGCCCGGATCTGCTTCCAAGTCGTCCCGTAAAGATTACCGAAAACATTCGCCCATTCAGCGAAAGCCCTGGCGGCAATCATTTGTTTGAAATGCGCCGGACTTACAAAAAAATATGCACGCCCGCTCCGCTCACCCGCCCGTCTGGGCCGCGTGGTGTGGGAGACAGAGAACACCAGTTGAGGGGCGGAGGCCAGCAACCGTTTCACCAGGGTGGACTTGCCTGACCCCGAAGGCGCCGAAAGGATAATGATGCTGCCCCGACGTTTTACGCCCTTTTGTTTTTGCGCCACGTTCACTCGATGTTTTGCGCCTGTTCGCGCATCTTTTCGATTTCAGTTTTTAATTCGATGGCGTGCCGCCCGATTTCGAGTCCGACTTCCGGGACATCCGTCGTCTTCGAAAGCAAAGTGTTGGCCTCGCGATTCATTTCCTGAAGAAGAAAATCAAGTTTTTTCCCCGCTTCATTGCTTTCATCCAGCAAATGGCCGGTCTGGTCCAAATGGCTGCGGAAGCGCGTCAACTCTTCTTCAATATCCGACCGCGAGGCGAGGTATGCCACTTCCTGGGCAAGACGCGAAGCGTCCACGCCGGCGCTCCCCTGGTCATCTGCCAGAAGGTCGCGCATGCGGTTTTCAAGACGCCGGTAATAGAGCCGCGAAATTCCGCTCGAAAGTTTTTCAATCCCGCCGGCTAACTCTTTCAGCCGCGAAAGCCGGCTTCGCAAATCGCGTTCCAGGGCCGCTCCCTCGCGGGCGCGCATTTCATTCAGGCGATTGAACAGATCAGCCACCACGCGCTCCAGAGCCTGCTGAATTCGTTCAAGCTCCGGGGGAGACAATTCCCCTTTCCCAGTCATGATCATCCCGGGAATTTGCAGCAAGGCCAGTAAATCCGGCTCGGAGCTCGATCCGAATTGGCTGCGCAGCTCATGGAAAGCCGACACGTAAACATCCAGCAATTTGCGGTTAATCAGAGTTCCGGTTGCGGCTGCCCGATCCAGATTGACGGTCAGCTCAACATGGCCGCGTGTCACGTGATCCTTGATCAGGCGCCGCAGCAAAACCTCCAATGGTTCGAGCGCGGATGGGAGACGAAGCTGCAGGTCAAGATTTCGGTGGTTGGTGCTTTTGACGCTGACCGAAATTGAGAAGCCGTCTTCCTCAGTTCGTAAATTGCTGTAGCCTGTCATGCTTCGAATCATAGGGAAAAGTTAGTCGTCCGCCATCCAATGTCAGTTCCCAGGGCCAAATGCGCCAGAGCTTCCTGCGCAGTTTATATTTCCGCGTCCACAAATTGGAGCTCGTGGAGCCGCTGATAGATTCCTCCACGGTTCACCAGGTCCTCGTGCGTTCCCACTTCGGAGATGGCGCCGCGGTCCAGAACCACGATGCGGTCAGCGCGGCGGACGGTGGAAAGCCGATGGGCAATCACCAGGACGGTTCGGCCCACCATCAGATTGGCGAGCGCTTTTTGCACCAGCATCTCCGACTCCGTGTCCAGTTCCGACGTGGCCTCATCCAAAATCAGCAAGGGCGGATTCTTCAGCAGTGCCCTCGCGATGGCGATTCGCTGGCGCTGCCCGCCACTCAGGCGCTGCCCTCGTTCGCCGATGATGGTTTGATAGCCCTGGGGCATCTCGGTGATGAAGTCGTGGGCCAAAGCCGCCCGGGCAGCCTCAACAATCTCCGCCTGGTCGCGGACCGGACGTCCATAGCAGATATTACTTGCCACCGTATCATTGAATAAGATGGTTTCCTGGGTCACGATGCCAATCTGGGCGCGAAGGGAAGCAATGGTCAGGTCGCGAAGGTCGTGACCATCCATCAGAATCCGCCCCCGCGTCACGTCAAAAAATCTCGGAATCAAGTTGGCAAGAGTGGTTTTGCCCGCGCCGCTCGAACCAACGATGGCCACCACATCACCCTTCCGAATCCGCAAATCGACGCCTCGCAGCAGCGGGATGCCGGGCTCATACTCAAAATCCACTCCATCAAAGACAATCTCTCCCCGAAAAGGCGCCAGAGCAACGGCGCCCCGCTTTTCAGCCACTTCAGAATTGATCTCAAGATAATGGAACACCTGCTCAGATGCGCCCACCGCCTGCTGGTAAGAGTTGTTCACGCCCGTCAACCGCTTGATGGGTTCATACATTTTGATGAGGGCGTAAAGGAAAGCCACAAAGCCCCCGGTGGTCAGCGCGCGGTGCAGGATCTGGTTGCGCGCATAGAGCAATAGTCCGGCGATGGTAAAGGCGCCCAGCACTTCCATCAGAGGAGAAGTCACCACCTGGGCGCGCACCCAGCGCAGGTTGATTCGCAAAAGACGTTTGGCGGCCGTCTTGAACTTGGCCACCTCGAATATTTCCATTCCGAACGCTTTAACAATTCGGATGCCACTGAATGTTTCCTGAAGAACGTTATTGATGTTGCCCATCATATCCTGGCTGGAGCGACTGGCCTTCCGGATATACCGGCCGAGGATGGAGGAGGGCAGCACGACCAGGGGAACGAGGATCAGCGAGGTCAACGCGAGCCGCCAATCAACATAGAAAATAAAAGCCAGCAGGCCCACCAGAGTAAATGAGTGCTTTAGAAAATCCGCCGCAACCTGCGAGACTGCGCTCTGGATTTTTTCAATATCGCTGGTGATTGAGGACATCAGACGCCCGGTGGGGTTGGCGGTAAAAAAGGCGATGGACTGCCGAATAAGCCGGGAATAGAGCAAATTGCGCAAATCCATGACCACCGACTGGCCAATGAAGTTGACGGAGTAGGTCGCAAAAAATTCCGCCAGACCCTTGGCTATCGTCACGGCAATGATCGCAATGGCAACCACAGTCCAGGCATTGTGAACGCGGAAGGGTAAGACATCCTGAAGGTAGACGGCGTGCCCTCCAAAGGGCCACTTAAATAATAGAATTGAGGTGGTTTCTGCGGCGGGCGCGAGCACGTTGTCAAAAATCGGCTTGACTAGGAACGCCATTAGCACTTCGCAAACTCCCACCACGGCCATCAAGAAGACGGCGACTAGGAAGCGCAGGGTATAGGGTCGGATGAAACCGAGCAGACGTTTGACTGGGCTCATTCAATTTGCAGACCCACACTGACGTTTCACGCAGGGTTCCGCACCCCGTATCGTAGTTCTTGGCAGACTCGACCGTCAAGCAATAAGGCAAAACCCGGTGATTCTGGAAGTCCTGGGTTCAGCGTAACTTATTACAACTACACAGGTTATCGGAAATAAAAGAATTTCTAACTGGATTAACTAATTAATTACTAGGCAGGTTTTCAAAGAAGCTCCTCGGCCAGAGCGGCTGCGCCATATAAAGGGGAATACTGGCCCAACTCGGCCAGTTGCACCTCAGTTGTATAGGTGATCGATGGGGATCCCATCTCCTTGAGGAATGTACGCACCGGGCCCAGGAATGTCTCGCCTGCAAGGGTGACGCCGCCTCCCAGAACAATCTTGTCAGGATTGACAATGCGAATGACCATTAAGAGAGCCCTGGCAAACCAGCGCGCGGCTTCGTGGATGATTTGTATAGCCGCCATATCCCCCTCAGCCGCAGCCTGAAATACGGCTTTGGCAGTAATACTCTCGGAGTTAGCGCTCAGCTCGGCCATTCGGCCCAGAGCTTCGGGCCGGCGTTCTGCCAGTTCCTGCGCTCTGCTGGCAATCGCCGGACCAGAGCAGAAAGTCTCAAGGCATCCTTTTGCCCCGCAAGAGCAAAGGATGCCAGAATCGGTCATGGGCATATGGCCAAACTCGCCTGCCAGACTGTCCTTGCCACGAAACACTTTTCCATCATGGACGAGGCCTCCCCCGATTCCTGTGCTCACGGTAATATAAACGAGCGTCTGGGTTCCGCGACCGGCGCCAAATCGGTATTCACCCAGCACACCGCAATTTGCGTCATTATCAACCCGGCAGGGAAGTCCCAAAGTTTCCTTCACCCATTGGGCGAGGGCAAAATTCTTCCAGCCGGGTGTGTGCATCGAGCGGACGACTTGACTTGCAAAATCGACCGGACCTCCAAAACTGACTCCGCAAGCCTTCACGGGGCTTTCGGACTTTTGCAACAAAGCGTGGCATTGTTCGCCGATTTGCTTGAGCATCCAGTCATGGCCGCCTGAGCGCAGCGTATTGCCCTCGAGGACAGTCAATAACCGCCCTTCCTGATCAAATAGCGCGGAGCGAAAATGCGTTCCGCCGATGTCCAAGCCGATTACGTTGGTCATATTGTTTTTTCTGTCCGATCTGGCGCGTAAATTGATTCTTCCATATGGTGATGCGCACCGCTACGGTGCGGCGTGCCCTATATCCCGGTGGACGATCTTGGTTTTGTAACCCGCATCGTTGAGGGCTTCTCCCAACCGCTCAGCCATCGCGACGGACCGGTGCCGGCCACCCGTGCAACCCACGGCGATGGTCAAATAGCTCTTTCCTTCGCGCATGTAATGCGGCAAAAGGTAGAGCAGGAAATCCATCAAGCGGTCCGTAAATTCCTTGGTTTGCGGAAAGGAATCCATGAAGCGCTGGACTGCAATTTCCCGGCCGGTTTTGTTTTTCAAACGGGGAATGTAATTGGGATTGGGAAGAAAGCGCACATCAAAAACCAATTCCGCATCCGCTGGAACTCCGAAGCGGAATCCAAAAGAAAGCACAGAAATAAAAACTGTCCCACGTGCTTTCATTCCACCAAAGCGAAGTTGAACAAAGTCGCGGAGCTCGTGAACGTTCATCCGGGTCGAATCAATCACGACGTCTGCCAGCTTGCGCATGGGCTTCAGCAGCATGCGTTCCAGGCGGATTCCTTCCCGGACGGCCAAATGGCGCCCCAGGGGATGCGGGCGCCGCGTCTCTCCAAAACGCCGAACCAGAGCATGGTCGGATGACTCCAGGAAGACGAGAGAGACTTTCGTATTCCTTCTATCCAGGTTTTGATATATGGCGGGAAGCTGGCTGAGAGCTTCGCCTTCACGAATGTCCGCGACCACCGCGGCGCGCTCAATACGGCTGTTGGGCAAATGGCAGAGTTCAGCGAATTTTGGAATAAGGTCGATGGGCAGGTTGTCCACACAGTAGTAGCCGAGGTCCTCGAATGCCTTCAGCACAGATCCCTTGCCCGATCCACTTAAGCCGGTGATGACGACGAACTGTCGGCCCTTTTTTTTGGCAGCCATATTTTTCATTTGAAAATAGAAGTTCGATGAACCGTAACTCAGCGCAGGTCGCGCCGGCGCCGGCCCTTTGACCGGGAGCGACGATAAATTAAGACGATAATTTTTCCGCTGAGATTTTTAACAGCCACGGCGGAGATCTTAAGAGCTGGAGGCGGCAACCCTTAATATCACGATGGGCGCGGTTGAGGAACGCGCAATACTGACTATCTTCCTCCCCTGCCGCTTCTCCAAGCTTTAAACGTCTCTCTATTGCTCGGGCTCAATCAGGCCCAGGTGGCCATCGCCCCGCCGGTAAAGAACGTTGACGCGCTCGGTCTCCGAATTGCGAAATACGACAACTCCCTGGCGCATCGAATCCAAAGCGCCCACAGCCTCTCCGATCGTCAGCGGTTTAATGGGAATTCTTTCTGTCTCAAGGACCTGACGGTCTTCGTGGTCGGTCCTGCCTGACCGGAGAATGTTCAGTAAAACGGCGGCAGCCGGCCGTGGACGCCGCTTGCGGGAGCGGCGCCTATCAACCAGGCGGACCGCCTGGCGCTTCAGCTTGTCCAGCGCGCCGACAATGGATGACCGCGCGTCCGCCGTCTCCTCAATCCCGACCAGCACATGGTCGCGGACTTTCAGCGTGATTTCCGCAATGCGTCGATGTTTCTGCGCGGTCAGGATAACGTGAACATGCCATCGATCCTGGAGAAGACGTGTGAACGTCTGCAAGCGTTCTTCCGTGTATTGACGAAGGTCCGATGTGATTTCCATCTGCCGGCCGGTGAAATCGATGCGCATGGCTCAACCTCCTCGAATCTCGGCAATAAACAGCAGTGCCAAATCATT
>DASYXZ010000297.1:0-13760 GCA_035934315.1 Terriglobia bacterium
CCTGCGACGCCGGCCAAAGCACCTGAGCCCGGAGGCAGAAACGCTGAAAGAGGAACTCGCCGAACTGATTCGTGAGGGCCGTGTCCGGTTGATCGGACCCATTCGCCAGGAACTTTTTTCAGGTATCAGAGAGGAAACCCAATTCAACCAACTGCGGGTGCGCTTGCTCCCTTTTGAAGATACTCGTTTGGAGGCCAGAGACTATGAGGAGGCGGCGCGCTGCAGCAATATTTGTCGCGCCGCGGGCGTGGCGGGTTCAAGCGTGGATTTCCTGATTTGCGCGACTGTCATGGAGCGGAGGTGGCCGGTTTTCACCACCGATCGCGATTTCGAAAAATACGCCCGGCACTTATCCATCCAGCTTCATGCTCCCCGCTCGGCATCTGTGAAACGATTATAGGCGTTTGATTGAAGGAAACCGACATTCGGCTATTCCCCAGTTACTCATATCGTAGAATCTCCACCGGATTCAATTTCGCCGCCGACCTTGCCGGATAAATCGTGGCCAGCAAACTAATCATCAGTGCCGCGGCCGCAATCCACACGCCGTCCATGGGCCGCGCGTGGAAGGGAACGTAGGCCAGGGAATAAACGTCCGCCTGAAGGTGGATCAATTTGTAGTGATTGCACGCCCAAGACACGCTGTAGCCAAGCGTCAATCCGAGTGCGGTGCCCACGGCTCCAATCAGCAGCCCGTGCAGGGTGAAGACGGTCCACACCTGGCGCTCGCGCGCTCCCATGGACCGCAGCACGGCGATGTCGCGATTTTTTTCCATCACCATCATGGCCAGGGTGATAAAAATATTCAGCGCCGCCACCAGCATGATCAGGCCGATGGTCAGGACGGTCACCAGGCGCTCCAGGCGCAAGGCGCTGAAGAGCGAACGGTTTTGTTCCATCCACGTGGAAGTTTCAAATCCATGCCCCGCAGCCTGTCGAATTTTTTTCGCCACTCCGGGCGCTTGATAAATATCGTCGATCTTGAATTCAATCACGGAGACGACGTTGCGCAAATCAAACAATCTCTGCGCCGCATCCAAATTGGTGAACGCCCAACTTGCATCAAAATCATAGAAGCCGGAATCAAACACGCCCACCACGCGGAAGTGTCGAAATTTGGGCACCACCTCAAGGGGCGTCAAGGTGCCTTGCGGGCTCGTCACCAGAATCGTGTCGCCCACATACACGCCCAACGACTTGGCCAATTCTTTGCCGATAATGATGGGATCGGTGTCCGTTGTAACGCCGGTCTCTGACCGGCGAACCTTTAATCCTTCAATCGATCCTTCCGTAATGTGTGAGAGCAAATCCGCCACGCGCACTTCGCGGTCGGGGTCGATGCCTTTCAGCATAATGCCCTGGGCGCGCGCGTGGCTTGAGGCCAGCACTTCTTCATAAAGCGCGGGTGCGGCGGCCTGAACGTGAGGCAGGCGCGCGAGCCGGTCCGCCAGCGCATCGTAGTTCCGGATGCCGTCGTTCGACGGGCGCAGCAAATTGATGTTGGCTGTGGCGCCGAGCAATCGCGTTTCCAGTTCCTCGCGAAACCCGTTGTTAATGGCCAGGGCGATAACCAGCGCGCACACTCCCGCCATCACGCCCAGCACGGAGATGAACGTGATCACGGAGATTACGGCCTGGCGCCGCTTTGCCTTCAGATATCGCAGCGCGACAAAAAGTTCAAAGCGCATAGCCCGCAACCATTATACCTGCGCGGCTAATCAGCGTGCGGTGCGTTGTTAAAATTCACGCCGCCAATCCACATTTCCTTCCCGCAATAGGGTAGAATGTTCAGCCGCAGATTCATGGAGCATGAGGGATGGCCTTTATCCATTCTCCCAATTTCAATTCACGCTGAGGTGCGACGATGCTCAAACGTGCTCTTCTTATTGCCACTCTGTGTTGCGTGGCTCCGGCCTGGGTTCATGCGCAGGCGGACGTCACAGGTTTCTGGGTTCTCCGCGTCCCCACGGGCGACGGGAACTTTCGCGAAACTTTCTTTGATCTCAAGCAGGCGGGCGAAACGGTTACCGGAAAAGTGGTGCAGGGTTCGCGCAAGTTGCCCATCAACGACGGGTCGTTTAAGGATGGCAAGCTGCACTTTGTGGTCAACATCCCCTCCCGCGGCCAGCAGCGCCAGATCGCATATGACGGCTCGATTCAGGGCGATAAAATATCGCTGGGCGTGCGCTTTCCCGGCCGCGAGCCGGTGATGGGCACGGCGGAGCGCACCCACCCCTCGGCCGCGCTACCTCCCGCCCCGCTCCCCATTCCTGAACTGCACGACGTGCCTGACAACGGCCTTGTGCGAACGCCTCCCATGGGATGGAATAGCTGGAATAAGTTTGCCGGCAAGGTGGATGACGCCGCGGTCCGCGGCATGGCGGACGCCATGGTGTCCAGCGGTATGAGCAAAACGGGTTATATCTATATTAATATAGATGATACCTGGGAAGGTCCGCGCGACGCCCAGGGCAACATCACTTCCAACCGCAAGTTTCCCGATATGAAGGCGCTGGCCGATTACGTCCACTCCAAGGGGTTGAAGATCGGGATTTATTCGTCTCCGGGCCCCAAAACCTGCGCCGGTTACGAAGGCAGTTTTGGCCATGAGCAGCAGGACGCCAATACCTACGCCCAATGGGGTTTCGATTACCTCAAATACGATTGGTGCAGCGCCGGGGGAATTTACAAAGATAAGGACATGCAGGCCGTCTATCAGAAAATGGGCGACGCCCTTCAGAAAACCGGCCGTCCGATTGTTTTCAGCCTCTGCCAATACGGCCGCGCGGAAGTGTGGAAGTGGGGATCGAAGGTGGGAGGCAATCTCTGGCGCACCACAGGCGATATCAACGATCACTGGCAAAGGATGGACCAGATCGGCTTCAGCCAGTTTGATATCGCGCAATATATCCGGCCCGGCCACTGGAACGATCCGGACATGCTTGAGATCGGCAATGGCGGCATGACGGCTGACGAATACCGCACTCACATGAGCTTGTGGTCAATGTTAGCCGCGCCGCTGCTTGCCGGCAACGATTTGCGCACCATGTCGGACGAAACGAAGAGTATTTTAATGAATAAGGAAGTGATTGCGATTGACCAGGACCCTCAGGCGGATCCCTTGAAGGTGATTTCCCAGGCCGGCCAGGCAGTGGTACTGGCGCGCCCGCTGAAAGATCATTCGATGGCCTTGGGACTATTTAATCGTGGAGATCAGCCGACGGAAATCAGTGTGAGCTGGAGCGCGCTGAATTTAAAAGGGAAAAAACGGAAAGCGCGCGACCTCTGGAAACATCAGGCCGTGCGCACGAAAGGCGATCAATTTTCCGCCACCGTTCCCTCGCACGGCGTTGTGCTCCTGAAAGTCTCATGACGTGGCGGCAAGGTAGTCCTTGGTAGTCATTTCTTGGTGGGAGCAACCCTGTGGAAAGAAAAAGTGCCACAAGTGCAGTTTGGAGTGCGGCAGCTTGCTGCCGCTTGGCCTTTGCGCGAGCTTGCTTTCGCGGTGCCTCAAACATTGTCGGGGGCGCGAAACAAAACACCGCCAGCAAGCTTCCGCTCTCCAAAAAGGCGCAGTGCACGTTCATGCCGCAAGCACACAAAGCATCTGAATATTGCCAAGGCACTGGCGCAATCCGTAAGTGTATTTTGATTTTCGTCGCGGCCTGTTTATTGGCGCCGGGGCGGGCCAACGCCCAGAGTTGTTCCGGCGTGGCAGGCAGCACCGTGGGAGCAGTTACATGGACGCCGCAATGGTGCGAAGAATTCAGCGGCCCGCTCGGCCCTCCCAATACCACTACGTGGAATTTTGAACTGGGCAACAACAACGGTTGGGGAAACGGTGAGCTGGAAATTTACTGTGGGCCTCCCGGTTACGCAAACAACCCCGCACAATGTCCCGCAACTTTTGATACAACCACTTCCAATGCCTACGTCGATGGCAACGGCCACCTTGTGATCCAAGCATTCAAAATCAGCAGCAATCCCGCCGCGGTTGGGAGCTGGACTTCAACCCGAATGAATACGCGCACCAGCCCGACACCCACCACTTTCAACTATGGACGCATCGAGGCGCACGAGAAACTCCCGGTCGGCGCGGGGCTCTGGCCGGCCTTCTGGGCGCTAGGCGGTAACATTGCCACCGTCTCGTGGCCGGCTTGCGGCGAAATCGACTTCATGGAAAACGTGCCTGCTTCCGGAGGCCTGGGTCCAACTCAAATAGCCTCCACACTTCATGGTGGCATATCGTCGACCAACTGTTATTGCGGGGCGAACGGACTGAGCAAGAAATTTACTTTCCCAAACGGCTCCGACGTCACAAGCTATCACGTCTATGGCGCGATATGGTCCCCCAATATGATTCAGTTTTACGTGGACGACCCCGCCAATGTCTTCTCCATTCGAACGGCTTCAGACGTGCCCGCCGGATTGCAATGGGATTTCAATCACGCGTTCTTTGTGTTGACTAACCTGGCCGTGGGCGGCGGTTTTCCCGGACCGCCTGACGCCAACACACCCAGCCCCGCCCAAATGATGGTGGACTACGTTCGGTACTATACCCCCTCGGTGGTCACGCCGCCGAATCTTGGGAATCCGCCCGGCATCACCGTGAAGGCGGGCGCGACAACAGGCAACTCCAGCACCATTAACCTTACCGGAACCAGCGGCTCCGGCCGCGTATACCTGGCCTGTGTGTTAGGTAGTAATATCGTGAAGGCGGGGTGCCAGATCAATACCGGCAACGCCCTGAACGCGAATGTAGCTGACTTCACCAACAGCACCACAACTACCGCCATTGTGACCGTAAATACCACGGCAAATTCCATTGCGCCTCCTTTCTTTTTCGCTCCAATCATGCGGCCCGGGATTCTGGTTGCTACCGCGGCGCTTGTACTAATGTTGATTGTTGCCGGGTTCATCATGCGGCGCACAAGATTGCTGCGCCTCACAAGTAAAAGAATTGGCTTGGCTGCTTTGGCGCTTATCGGAGCCGTCATGATCATTATCATTGCGAGTTGCGGGGGAGCCGGCGGTTATAGCGGCGGACCTATTCCTGTGCCTGGTGGCGGGACAACCCCGGGTATTTATATCGTGACTGTAAACGCGTACACCGTCAGCGGCAACGGGACAATTCCTGATGCCACCGTCACCTTTAATCTTACGGTGAATTAGCGCCGTTGCAAGACGCTGAAGTTTTGGCCAGCACGTCGCGCGCAGCAGCAAAACATGAGGGCCATGGCCGGAGAAGTCCGAAGTTCTGCAAAGGTTTCCGGCTGAGGCGCATGGCCAGTCACAGAATTCTTTCCGTATCCTCATGATATAATCCCCGCGTGACCAAGCGGCTTGCCATTATCGAAGACGAGGCGGACATTGTTGAGCTTGTCCGTTACAATTTCGTAAAGGAAGGTTTTGAGGTTCGGAGCTTCAGCCGCGGGAAAGAGGGCCTCGAAGATTTACACCGCCACCCCGCCGATCTTTTGATCCTGGATATCATGCTGCCTGACCAGGACGGCCTTGAAGTGTGCAAGCGTCTGCGCGCCGATGAACGTTTGAAAACGATTCCCGTGATTTTTCTAACGGCCAAGGGCGCGGAGATCGATCGCGTGCTGGGCCTTGAAATTGGCGGCGACGATTATGTGGTGAAGCCCTTCAGCCCGCGTGAGCTGGTGGCGCGCGCCAAAGCCGTGATGCGCCGGCAGGAGCGCGCCGCAGAGACTCATGAAGTGGTTGAAGTCGGAGACCTGCGCCTGGATTCGCGAACCCAGGAAGTATCCGTGCATGGCCGCAGCGTGGAGCTGAGCACGCTGGAATTCAAGCTGCTCCATTTCCTGGCGTCGAACCCGCGCCGGATTTTCAGCCGCGACAAATTGCTGGATGAAGTTTGGGGCCGCGACCGATTCGTGACCCCGCGCACCGTGGACGTCCACATGCGCCGCTTGCGGGAAAAGATTGAAACTAAAGCCGGCCGGCCGCTCTATCTCCAAACGGTCCGCGGGGCCGGCTATCGATTTTCAGGTTTGCCGATGGACGAGCCCGCCGGCTAATGACCTGCTCCACCCGGGTATCGCCGGGGAAAACTCAGACCTCCGGCGCCACGCCGTGACCGCATGACCATCCGCAGCACTATTTTTCGCAAGCTTCTCGCCATCGCCTTCCTGCTGATTACCGTTACGCTTTTGGTGCTCGATTTTTATCTGGGCCGCTACACGGCCCGGCGTCAGGTGGAAAGCGTCCAACAGCGCCTTGATTCGGAAGCGCTGATTCTCGCGGGCGAACTCAAAACTGTTGCGCCCGACCAGCTTGCGCAGTGGGCGAATGAGGCTGGAGCGCGCGCGCAAGCCCGTGTTACTGTGATTGACCCGCGCGGCGTGGTTGACGGGGATTCGCAGCACGATTACGAAACCATGGAGAATCATTCCAACCGCCCTGAGATTCTGGAGGCGCACCGGACCGGGAAAGGGGCCTCAATTCGTCACAGCAGGACTCTTGACCGCGACCTATGCTATGTGGCCATCCTCATTAACTACCGCGGGCGGCCGGATTTTGTGCTTCGGCTGGCGCTGCCTTTGGAAGATCTTGACGCCGCCATTGCGGCGGTGCGCTGGCGGATTCTGGAAGCATCCCTGGCCGCCGCCGTTTTCGCATTGGGGATTGCCTATTTGTTTTCGCTTGCCTTCACGCGCCGCGTGAATCGCCTGCGAGCCTTTGCGGAAGGCATGGTGGACTCCCGTTTTTCGAAATCACCGTTGCCGGCGGAAGACGATGAACTCGGAGCCCTGGGCCAGTCGCTGAACCGAATGTCCACCCAGCTTCGCGAGTTGGTGGACCGCTTAAGCCTGGAATCCGCCCGCCGTGAAAGTATTCTGGCCAGCATGGTGGAGGGCGTGCTTGCCGTGGATGACGAGATGCGCGTCACCTTCTGCAACCAATCGTTCTCGCGGGCTGTCGATTGCCAGTTCCCGGTCCCGGAACGAATCCCGTTGGTTGATTTGGTCCGGGAGCCCGAATTATTCGAGATACTTAAGCGCGTTCTGGCCAGCGGCCAATCGCTGAAGCAGCGCGTGCAGCTTTCCGGCCCGGCGAATCGCGCCCTGGAAATTCAGGCGGCGCCACTCGCTTCACCATCCCGTCCAGGAGTCATCGCCATACTGCATGACATTACTGATTTGGAACGCCTGGAGCGCGTGCGAAAGGATTTTGTGGCCAACGTTTCGCACGAACTGCGCACGCCGCTCACGGCGATTCGCGGCTACGCGGAAACCCTTCTGGATGGCGCGCTGGAAGACCAGGAAAACAACCGGCGATTTCTGGAAATCATCAAGGCCCACGCCATTCGATTAAATAATATTTCCGCGGACTTGCTGGTTTTGTCGGAACTCGAAGCCGGCAAGCAACAGGCGGCGCCGGAAAGTCTGTCTGTTCGCTCCGCGCTTGACGCGGCGCTGCGCACCGTCGAGGCTGAAGCCCGGGTTCGCGGCGTGAGCCTGCGTTGTGGGAAATTGGAGGAAGTTGAAGTGATGGGCGACCGCCTGCGCCTGGAGCAAGTGCTGGTTAATCTACTCGACAACGCGGTGAAATTCAATCGGCCGGATGGCGAAGTTCGTGTTGAGATTGGGCGCACCGAGGATGGACAGGCTCGCATCGTGATTGCCGATACCGGAATAGGAATTCCCTCGGAAGATTTGCCGCGAATTTTTGAACGTTTTTATCGCGTGGACAAAACGCGCTCCCGAGAAGTGGGTGGAACCGGTCTGGGTCTCTCCATCGTAAAGCACGTGGTTGAGCGCATGAACGGGACACTTAAGGTGGAGAGCCAGTTGGGCAAGGGCTCTTCGTTCACTGTCATTATTCCAGTTGGTTAGACCAACTTATCATACTCAGCAACCTATACACTCCTCAAGTTTAACCGAAGATTCAAACTGCCCTAATCATAGTTTAACACCATGCAGCCATAGTGGGCGCATGAGCATCGTCCTGGCCGCGATAACCATGTCCGACCTCTTAATTGCCATACTTTTGGCGGGGCTAGGGGTGTTCATTTTCGCCTTGGTTCGGCCCAGGAAGCGGAATCCCGAGATGGAATTTTGGTCCGCCTTCGTGAAGCAATATCGAAGAGAGAAAGGAGCGGGAATCGGCGCCGGGGAAAAGTCCGATAAGACTCAATCCGACGACTCCGTCGGCCCTCCAGGCCCGGGGAGTATTGGATTTTCATGTTTATAGATACGGTAGTTCAAAGCCTTTTGATCGGTCGGATATTTTAAATTGGGGGTTGGATTCCCATGGAAATCAAAGGTCTCATCGGAGAAACTGCGGGACAGGTCTGGCACTTGCTGGAGACTGACGGTCCGCAGACCTTGCCTCAGCTAAAGAGAAAGTTGGATGGAACAGGTCCGTTCCTGGACTTCGCCGTGGGGTGGCTCATTCGGGAAGCGAGGATTGATATCAACGTGGAAAAAAAGACTTACCTCATCCGACTGATATAACCACTTGAGATGCGAGCGGGACTGGCTGCTCCTTTACTATTACTATAGATATTTCGGGGGAAAAATCTAGGTATTGGAGGAAAGTATATGAAGGATGACATCCGAGCTCTGTTGTTGCACTCGTATGAGAGCCCGGTGGCCGCGCTGAAACTCGCACTGGAAAACCACTTTATCTGGACGGAGAGGGCGCGGAGTTGCAAGGAGGCTACCTTAAGCCTCATTGGCTCGAACCCCCCGCATTTGGTTTTTACTGATACGGATTTACCTGATGGGACATGGTGTGATGTGTTGGATCTCGCAGCCAGAGCATCGCTGCCGGTCAGCGTAATCGTGGTCTCGCCGGTGGCGGACGTTCCGCTTTACATTGATGTTATGGAGCGGAGGGCGTTTGATTTTATCACCCACTCCTTCACCGCCGCCGAGCTAACCCACATCCTTCGGTGCGCCGTGGAGAGCGTGAGGAGCCGCCGGGAAGAACTAATGCGCTTGCCGGCCAAGAGCTTGAAGAAGGGTTTTCGGCCCGACAGGGCCCGCTTAAAGAAGACTTAACGCTTTTTTAACTTTCTTGTAACAATCCGGCCGCACACTGGAAATATCACGGGAGGAAGAAATGCGAAATACTTTGAAGTCGCGCTCATTGTTCATAGCCATTCTTATCGACTTCGTGGCTGGCTTGGCAATGGTTCCTAAGCCCTTCCTGAAGGCGCCGGCGCCCTTCCCCGACACGCTCCAACTAACGGGCGCCGACGCCGCCCTCCCTTATCCGATATATTCGAAGTGGTGAAAGGGACTGAGAATTTTGGCCCGCGCGACGGGCCCATGACGGATGGACAGATCAAGGCGTCTGAAAGTCGAAGGAGAGTTCAATTCCCCAAATTCCCAAGGCCTGGCCTTACGCTCTTTAAGACCAGGAACCAGCTAGTTAGAGAGGGCGGATTGGCGAAGCGAAGTTGCAGCATAAACTTATTTGGCCGTAAACGAGGGGTTAGAGCATCCGGCTACCGCGCGGAGACTCGTGATTCCGCCTTGCCACGAGGATTTGGGATTAGGAAATGGAACGCAACGATGGCGCGTGCCTGGAAGAGCAGATTCAGACCTAAAATCAATTTTGAAAATTCTTGACGCTCAAGGAGGCGAAATGAGAAAGTACATGCTGGGTTTGGCTCTGTTGGCGGCACTGACGGCGGGCGTGGCCTTGGCGGCCACCTCGATTGTAGGAGCGGGTTCCACCTTCACCTATCCGATCATGTCGAAATGGACCAATCAGTATTTCAAGTTGCATCCCGACGTGGAGATCAACTACCAGTCTATCGGATCGGGCGGAGGCATCAAACAAGTGACTGAGGGAACTGTGGATTTTGGCGCCACTGACGGGCCGCTGAACGATCAGCAAATCGCTGAATTCAAGCAGAAGAGGGGCAGTAATGTGCTCCATTTCCCCACCGTCTTGGGCGGGGTCGTCCCGATCTACAACATCCCCGGCGTTAGCGCCACTTTAAACTTTACGCCGGCCGCCCTGGCGGGAATTTATCTCGGCCATATCACGCAATGGAACGACCCGGAGATCACCAAACCCAATCCCGGAGTAAACCTTCCCAACCACGACATCGTGGTGATGCACCGGTCCGAAGGCAGCGGAACTACCTACTGCTGGGCGGATTTTCTTTCCAAAGTCAGCTCGGAATGGAAGTCGAAGGTGGGAGTGGGAACCGCCATCTCCTGGCCGGTTGGCTTGGGTGGCAAAGGAAGTGAAGGGGTCACGGGCCTGGTCAAGCAGACTCCTTATTCCATCGGTTACGTTGAGTTGATTTACTCGATGCAGAATAAGATCAGTTACGGAAATGTTCAAAACCCATCCGGTAAGTTCATCCACGCTGATTTGGCCAGCGTCACTGAGGCGGCGGCCGGGGCAGTAAAGACGATGCCCGCCGACTTCAGGGTTTCGATCACCAATTCGCCCGGAGCCACGGCTTATCCCATTTCGACATATACCTGGCTGCTGGTTCCGCAAAAGATACCTGATGCGAACAAGAAAAAGATTATTGTAGGCTTCGTGCGTTGGGTGTTAACCGAAGGGCAAAAGGACGCCGCGGGTTTATACTATGCTCCGTTGCCCAAATCGGTTCAAGCGAAGGAACTGAAGCAACTCTCAACCGTCCAATAATGGCAATCAGTCCCATTACCGGCGCTTCACGTGCCCTCACGCCACCAGTGAGGGCACGATCATTTGTGCGCCGGGTGTGGAATTTTGATACGGCCGCGTACCTTCTGACGCTTCTTGCCGCTGCAACGATTTTCCTGATCACGCTTCTGGTTTTTTACGAACTTTACGTTCAGTCCGCACTTTCCCGGGAAAAGTTCGGATGGAATTTTCTCTTCACCCAGGTCTGGAATCCTATTTCGGATAATTTTGGGGCTTTACCCTTCATTTACGGGACGGTGGTTACTTCGGCGTTGGGACTGTTCATCGCGATCCCGCAAGGAATAGGGGCAGCGATTTTTCTGGCGGAACTGGCGCCGCCGCGCGCCTCGGACGCCCTGACGTTCCTTATCGAGCTACTGGCTGCGGTCCCCAGCGTCATTTACGGTCTGCTGGGTATTTTCATATTGGTACCAATCCTGGATAACTATGTAGTGCCCGCGCTCAAGGCCTCCCTCGGTTTCTTGCCTTTGTTCCGGGGTGCGTTTTATGGCGTCAGTTTCTTCTCCGCCGGCGTTGTGCTTTCGATCATGATTGTTCCGTTCATCGTTTCGGTGTCGCGCGAAGTGCTGCTGGCCGTCCCTCTCGAACAGCGCGAAGCGTCCCTGGCGCTGGGGGCCAGCCGGTGGCAAACCACCTCGCGCGTGGTCGTCCCTTTCGCCCTCAAAGGAATCATCGGTTCGATATTTCTCGCCCTGGCGAGGGCGCTGGGGGAAACCATGGCGGTTACCATGGTGATTGGAAATACGCCTCAAATCAAGGTTTCTCTGCTCGCCCCGGGCTACTCGATCGCCGCCATCATCGCCAACGAATTTACCGAGGCCACGGGTGATTTGTACACCAGTTCGCTCATTGAGCTCGCGCTCGTTCTTTTCGCCGTAACCTTCATCATCAACGGACTGGCCCGGCTCTTGATTATATCCACCACCACCAAGCACGGAGCGCACCCGTGAATTTTTTTGAACTGCGGAAAAAGGCCATCAACCTTTTGATGTTCACCCTGACGGGCTTCTGCACGCTCTTGACCGCCGGCGTTCTCTTTTTCATCCTGGGGTACCTCGTAGTTCATGGGGCGATCGCCCTGAATTGGTCATTTTTTACCAAGCTGCCCACGCCGGTGGGCGAAGCCGGAGGCGGAATGGCGAATGCCATCCTGGGCAGCGCCAAAGTGCTTTTCCTGGCAACGCTGATTGGAGTTCCGCTCGGTTTTCTTGGGGGTGTCTACATCAATGAGTATGCGAGCGGAAGAATGGCATTTGTCATTCGCTACGCCACCGACCTGTTGAACGGCGTCCCTTCCATCGTAATCGGAATTGTGATTTACATCCTGGTGGTTCATCCCACTCGACAGTTTTCCACCTATTCCGGTGGAATCGCCCTTGGTGTTATGATGATTCCTATTGCAGTTCGCAGCACCGAGGAATTTCTGCACGCGGTGCCGAATTCCCTGCGCGAGGCGGCGATCGCCCTCGGGGCCAGTAAATGGCTGGCCATCGTAACGGTTGTGATTCCGGCCGCCATCAAGGGGATTATTACGGGAACCATGCTGGATTTCGCCCGCGTTGCAGGAGAGACGGCGCCGCTTTTATTCACCGCCTTCGGCAATCCTTTTTGGAGCCCCGGCTGGCAGCAGCCCACCGCGACTCTACCAGTGATGATTTTCAGTTACGCCATTTCGCCTTATGATGACTGGCACCGTCAGGCCTGGGCGGCGGGATTTGTCTTGCTCATGCTGGTCCTGGCCCTGAATGTTGTGGCCCGGTTGATTCTTTCCCGTGGTTCGTATATGCCTAAAGGGGTGGTGTGAGCATGTGCCCCGAGCCGCTGCTGGAGAGCGCTCTGAGCGAGGAGAAGAGGAACCTCGATCCGATGAGCCTTCATGACGCCAAGATCGTACCCAGCCCATCGACTGGCGGAATAGTTTCGGAACTCGGGGGCGCTGCTTCGTGCAAACTCAGAACTTCCCATATTAACTTCTATTATGGCTCGTTCCAGGCGCTACATGATGTGAGTATTGATTTCGCTACAAACAAGATTACCGCGCTCATCGGCCCCTCCGGCTGTGGGAAATCGACATTCCTCAGGTCTTTAAACCGCCTGCATGAGACCGTGCGCGGTGCGCGGCTGGAAGGCAGTATCCTGCTCGATGGCCGGGATATCTTCAATGAGGACGTCAGTAACATCCGCCGCCGCGTGGGTATGGTTTTCCAAAAATCGAATCCGTTCCCCAAGACGGTCTTCGACAATGTTGCATATGGCCTCCGCATCAACGGCATGCGCGGCGGCCGCACCCATATCGCGGAAGTGGTGGAAAAAAGCCTCACCCGCGCCGCCCTGTGGGATGAAGTCAAGGATAAGCTCCAACAATCTGCCTACAGTTTGTCAGGCGGCCAACAGCAGCGCCTTTGTATCGCCCGTGCGCTGGCGGTCGAGCCTGAGGCGCTCCTCCTCGACGAACCTTGTTCGGCGCTCGACCCAATCGCTACTGCCAAGATTGAAGAGCTTTTGTTTGGACTCAAAAGTTCTTGCACCATCGTTATTGTGACGCATAATATGCAGCAAGCCGCGAGAGTGGCGGACTACACGGGCTTCTTTTTGATGGGGAAACTCATCGAATTTAATACCACGGCGGTGATTTTCAAAACGCCGGCCCGGAAAGAAACCGAAGGTTACATTACGGGGCGGTTTGGGTAGGGAAAAGTAGACAGTAGACTTTGGAAAGTAGACAGAAAAAATATGGTCGTGAAGGGCGGCCTCCAGACGAGGATCCCTCATTGATTGAGGAGGGAAAACCGTTGGCTTACATCGGGCGACAATTAACGACGGAATGGGGTTTATCTTTTAGCCTGTCTACCGCCTACAGTCTACAGTCTACCGACTGCGGTCTATTGTTTACCCTTTAACATGCGTCACTTTGACCAACAACTCGATGATCTCCGAAAGCGGCTGCTGGAGATGAGCGGCCTGGTGGAGTCCGGAATTTACCGCAGTATCCTCTCACTGACTGAGAAGGACGAGAAGCAGGCACAGCAGGCATTGCAAAACGAGGCTCGCATCAATCAGATGGAGATTGAAAT